>NZ_JBITMD010000001.1:0-359642 GCF_044465905.1 Nonomuraea sp. NPDC049480 | reverse complement strand
GCAGGCGGGTGCAGGTGGCCGTCGGCGAGCCCGTCGAGGCCCAGCCTGATCAGCGTCTGCCCCAGTGTCGAGGTCTCGCGAATGGCGTCCTCGAGCACGGCGAGCTGGCGGAACGCCTCGCCGTACGCCTTCTGCTCCTTGAGCGACAGGCGGGGCAGGCGGGTGCGGCGCACGTCGAACCTGCTGGAGCCGGTCGACGCCCGGCCGCCGGCGGCCCGCAGGTAGCCGGCCAGGAAGTCCGGGTCGAGCCGGCGCGCGTCCACCCGGTAGAGCGTCAGGTGCGGGCCCAGCACCGCGCCGCCGTCGGCCATCACACGCACACTGGAGTACGACGCCACCACGTCGCCCGGGCGGATCGAGATCAGGCCCTGCTGCATGGTCGTGGCGCCGGACGGCGGCGTGCCGTTGAGCACGTCGTCGGCGATCAGGACCGGCACGTCGCCGCCGTCGGCGGTCATCTTGGGCGGGGCCTGCGACATGGTCACCAGGCCCTCCTTGATCAGGTCGCCCAGCGTGGTGGCGGGCTGGTCGAGCGGCTGCTCCAGCACCTTCAGGTCGGGCGGCACGGCGGTGGCGGCCAGGAAACGGTCGCGTACCACGGCGAAGGCCCTGCCCACGTCGTCGCGGCGCTGATGGCGGGCCGGGGTCATGTCGACCTCGTCGGCCAGCAGGTCGATGATGCGCACCGTCTGGTCGGAACGGTCCTCCATGTACGCCTGCCAGGCCGGCTCCACGCTCGCCAGGTCGGCGGTGGCGTCGAGGATGAGCACGTCGGACGGCGGCCGTTCGCCGGCGGCCGGGCGGCGCAGCAGCCACAGGTCCGAGCCCGGCAGCGCGATCACGGCCCGCAGGGCGCCGGCCCGCAGCAGGTTGGCCCGGATGCGGCGGCCCGCCTTGCGGCTCGCGGCGGCCGGGGGCATGAGGATGGCGACCAGGCCGCGCGGCTTGACGTGCGTGAGGCAGTGCTGGACCCAGGCCAGCTCCGGCTCGCCGCGCGGCGGCAGGCCGTACTCCCAGCGCGGGTCGCCGGTCAGTTCCTCGTAGCCCCAGGCCCGCTCGTTGAACGGCGGGTCGCACACCACGGCGTCGGCCCGCTGCCCGGCGAAGCCGTCGTGACGCATCGAATCGCCGGCCACAACCTCGGCGTCGACGCCGCGCAGCCGCAGCCTGGAGGCCGTGATGGCGGCCGAGGTCTCGCTGAGCTCCTGGCCCAGCACCCTGACGCCATCCGTCCGGGCCGGGGGCAGGAGGAGCGTGCCGACGCCGCAGGCCGGGTCGAGGACCGTTCCGCCGTCCGCGCGTACGAGCCGGACCATCAGCTCGGCCACGTCCTCGCGGGTCACGGAGAGCTGGCGTGAGTGGGCCTCCAGGTAGCGCTCGCACAGGAACTCGTACGCGGTCAGCGGGTCGTGCTGCCCGGCCAGCTCCATCAGGAGCCCGGCCAGCTCGCCGTCCAGCCCGTCCGGCTCCGTGGCCGGCCTCGCCGGCCCCGCACCGGGTTCGCCGGACCCCGCCCCCGATCCGCCCGGATCGGCGCCTGGGACCGGCACACCGGCGTCGACGGCTCGCCCGGCCTGCCGGGCACTTCCCGCGCCGTCCGACCCCGGCGACGGAGCAGCCTGGTGGCCGGTCAGCAGGGCTCCCGCCTGGGCCACCAGCTCGCCCAGCCGCAAATCGCCCGCGGCTTTCAGGCGTTGCCACACCTGATCTCCCAGGGAGACCTGGTAGGACTTCCCATAGCGGCGCAGCCAGGACTCGACCTGGCGCAGCGAGAACAGCGGCTGGTTGGCCGTGCCGCCGATGGGCTGGGGAAAGTCGTCGTGGCGGCGGCGCCAGTTGCTCACCGCGGCACGCCCGACACCGGCGAGCCGGGCTATGTCCCCGGCGTTGACGGTCGGGTCGTGGCTCATGGAGCCCACAGTAGTTCACAAGAGTCTTCAGCGCATCTGCTTGTGAAGTCTTTCAACCAATGATTTACTGCAGGGTATGAAGCACAACATCCGCTATGCCGCCGGATCAGACGTGGGCCGCCGCAGGGAGCAGAACGAGGATTCCGGCTATGCGAGTGGCCGGTTGCTCGTGGTGGCCGACGGGATGGGTGGGCACGCGGCCGGCGAGCTGGCGAGCTCGGCCGCCATCGCCGTCATGCGCGAGCTGGATGCCACGCTTCCCGAGACCGGCGCCGACCTGGAGACGGCACTGGAGGGCGCCGTGCAGGAGGCGGGGCGCAGGCTGGTCGAGCTGGCCGACATCGACCCCGCGCGCAGGGGAATGGGGACCACGGTGACCGCCATGCTCTTCGACGGCTACCGGTTCGCCCTGGCTCATCTCGGTGACTCCCGCGGATACCTGCTTCGCGACGGTGCGCTCTACCAGATGACCAAGGATCACACACTTGTGCAGTCGATGGTGGACGAAGGGCGGATAACGGAGGATCAGGCCGCCGTGCACCCCCGGCGTTCGATGGTGCTGCGCGTGCTGGGCAGCGAGGGCAGGGCGGAGCCCGACATGGCGCTGCGCGAGGCCGAGCCTGATGATCGCTACCTCCTCTGCTCCGACGGCCTGACGACCGTCCTCGGGCCCGAGATCCTCCATGAGGTGCTGACCACGGTGGCAGACCCGGCCGCGGCCGTCCAGCGGCTCATCGATCTGGCCAACGAGGGTGGCTCGCCGGACAACGTGACCGTGATCGTGGCCGACGTGGTCGCGCCCGGCGCGGGGGACGTGACCGTCTATCGCGTTGGTGCCGGTTCCTGACATCCGTCGTTGTTCACCCCAGCTGTCACACCAGTCACATAGCCGATATTTCATCTCATAGCAAGACACTTTCCCGGTCGTGCGCGCAATTTCGCGATGGCGCTATTACAGTCCATCGTGATTTGCCGGTTTTCTGGGAGGAGTGACCCTGGACCCGATCGCTGACGAGCTGCTGGGGATAGTGCGGCAGGAACTCGGCTATAAGGAGAAGGGCGGCCAGTTCACCAAGTTCGGCCAGTGGTACGCGGATCGCGTCCAAGACACCCAGTACCGCAATGCGCCCTGGTGCGACATGTTCCTGGCCTGGGCGGCCGACAAGGCCGGCCTCACCCAGTACGTCGGGGAGTTCGCCTGGACGCCCTCGCACGCCGCCTGGTTCATCAAGCAGAACGCCTGGACGCAGCAGCCCGAGCCGGGAGCCCTGGTCTTCTTCGACTGGAAGGGCGGCAAGAGCTACAAGGGCATCGACCACGTCGGGATCGTGGAGCGCGTCGACGGCAAGAAGATCCACACGATCGAGGCGAACGTCGACCGGATCTGGCTCAAGCGCAAGGTCCGCGAGAGCGACAAGGTCGTCGGGTACGGCCTGCCGCGCGTGGTGAAGGCCAATGCCGGGAAGCTGGACGAGATCCGGTCCACGGAGCAGCCCTTCGTACCGGTGCCCCGGGCCCAGCCCGCCGGGTCGCCGCTGGACGTCTTAGGCACGCCGCCCGCGCTCCTGGCCGCCATGGTGCTCATGACCATCGTGCTGTCGTTACGCGTCTCCGGCCGCCGCCGCGGAACCCACCGCCGCCTGCTGTGGCCATGGAACGCGCCAAGCGGCCCCCGTACGGACAGGCCGCCCCGCCTGCCATCCCGCCACCAGTTCCCGCCACCGCCCGACGGGACGCCCGTCGCCGGCCGTCCCGGGAGCTCGGACGATGCCCCGGTCCGCGAGAAGACCCAGGCCGGCGCGACGAAGACGGGCACCACCAAGACGAGCGCCGCCAAGACGAGCGCCGCCAAGACGGGCACCGCCAAGACGGGGACGACGAAGACGGGCACCACCAAGACCGGGGCGGCCAAGACGGGCACCGCCAAGACGGGGACGACGAAGACGGGCGCTGCCAGGAGCCGCGTACCGGCCGGCTCGGGCTACGCGGCCACTCGACATTCCACCCCATCCCGCCGCAAACCCTACGACCCACCTGGCTGACAATCTCCGCCGCGGGCCGGAAGGCTTTCAGGCCGGCTCCAGCAACCTACGCGGTGAGGTCGATGACGACCTTGACGTCGTCGGCGGCCGGCGCAAAGGCGTCCAGCGCCCGGTCCAGTGGGATCCGGCGGGTGATCAGTCGCTCCAGCCAGTCCGAATCCGCCTTGGCCAGCGCCGCGGCCGCGTCCCTGAAGTGCCGCAGGTTCGCGTTGACGGTGCCGAAGATGACGTCGTTCTCCAGCACGATGTCCCGGTTGATCACTCCGGCGTCCACCCGGTGCTCCCGCCCGCCGGCCGCGAGCCCGCACAGGCAGACCATGCCCACCGCCGCCGTGGCGGTCATGGCGTCGATGACGAGCTGCCCCGCGCCGGTGCACTCGATGATGACGTCGGGCTTGATCCCGCCCAGCCCGGTCAGCGACGACGCCGAGTGGTAGGTCCCGCCCAGATCGTGCACGAGGCGGGACTTGAGCCCTTCCGGAGCCCGGTCGAGCACGTGCACGTCCAGTCCGCGCTGCCGACCCAGCAACGCCGCCAGCAGCCCGATCGGCCCGGCGCCGGTCACCAGCACCGTGCGCGGCTCGAACCAGGCCCGCGAGCCGATCCGCTCGATCTGCTCCCACGCCTTGGCCACCACGGACGCGGGCTCGACCAGCATGCCGACGCTCTCCAGCGACGGGTCCAGGCGCACGGCGTACCCGGCTTCGACGCTCCAGCGCTCGGCGGCGTACCCGTCGATCTCCTTGATGCCGCGTTCGGTGTAGCGGCCGTTGCGGCACATGTCGAACTCGCCGCGCCCGCACGCCCCGCACGGCACCGGGTCGGGCCTGCGCACCACGCCCACCACCAGGTCCCCGGGGGAGAACGCGGAGCCCTCCGGCGTCTCCAGGACCCGGCCGAGCGACTCGTGACCGATGATCATCCGTTCCCGGCCCGGCGGCGGCCAGCCGTATTCGGCGGCCGCCAGTTCCCTGTCGGTCCCGCAGATGCCCAGCGCGAGTCCCTGGACGAGCAGCTCTCCCTTGTCGCGCTCGGGATCAGGCACTTCCCGCACGTCGAGCGTCCCTTCGCGGCCCGGCGCAAACGTCAGCGCACGCATTCGGCGTCACCTCCTCGGCGGGTTCCCTACCCCGGACGTCCTTGGGAAATAGTAGGACGTCCTAGTATCTTCGAAGGGAGAGCCCTCACGAAGGAGTGATCAAGGCGTGCACGTCCCGGTACACCCAGTGCGTTTCGTGACCGCCGCGGCCCTGTTCGACGGGCACGACGCGGCGATCAACATCATGCGGCGGATCCTCCAGTCACAGGGGGCCGAAGTGATCCATCTCGGACACAACCGCTCCGTGGACGAAATCGTCACAGCCGCCATCCAGGAGGATGTCCAGGGCGTGGCGATCAGCTCATATCAGGGCGGGCACGTCGAGTTCTTCACCTATCTCGTGGAGCTGCTGCGCGAGCGCGGCGCCGGTCACGTCAAGGTGTACGGCGGCGGCGGGGGCGTGATCGTGCCCGAGGAGATCGAGCTGCTGCACTCGCGCGGCGTCACGCGCATCTTCTCGCCCGAGGACGGCCAGCGGTACGGCCTGCCCGGCATGATCAACAAGCTGATCGAGGACTGCGACATCGAACTGGGCGACCCGCCCTCGGCGGAGGCCGTGGTCTCCGGCGACCAGACGGCGCTGGCCCGCGCGATCACGCTCATCGAGGGCGGCCGCGCCCCGGCCGAGCTGATGGACGGGCTGAAAACGGACAGGCGCGTGCCGGTGCTCGGCATCACGGGCACGGGCGGCTCGGGCAAGTCCTCGCTCACCGACGAGCTGGTGCGCAGGTTCCGCGTCGACAACGACGACAAACTGCGCATCGCCGTCATCGCCATCGATCCCACCCGCAGGCGCGGCGGCGGGGCGCTGCTCGGCGACCGCATCAGGATGAACAGCCTGGGTCCGCAGATCTACTTCCGCTCCCTGGCCACCAGGGGCGCCGCCAACGAGGTGCCCCCCTGCCTCGACGAGGTGATCATCGCCTGCCGGGCCGCGGGTTACGACCTGGTGATCGTGGAGACGCCGGGCATCGGCCAGGGCGACGCCGGGATCGTCCCGCATGTGGACGTGCCCATTTACGTGATGACGCCCGAGTTCGGCGCGGCCTCCCAGCTCGAGAAGATCGACATGCTGGACTTCGCCGAGGCCGTGGTGATCAACAAGTACGAGCGGCGCGGCGCCGAGGACGCCCTGCGTGACGTGCGCCGCCAGCTCGTGCGCAACCGCGAGGCGTTCGGCGCCCGTCCGGAGGACATGCCGGTCTTCGGCACCATCGCCGCCCGCTACAACGACGCCGGGGTCACAGCCCTCTACCAGCACCTCAAAGGCATGCTGCTGGAGGACGCCGGGCCGGGGCTGCTCCCGCAGGTCTCCGAGCGCACCTCGCAGGCGTCCGCCGCGATCGTGCCGCCCGCCAGGTCGCGCTATCTGGCCGAGATCGCCGAGACCGTCCGCGCGTACCACGCCGAGACCCTCGCCCAGGCGGAGGTGGCCCGCCGCCGCCAGCAGCTGGCCGCCGTACAGGAGCTCATGGACGACGAACGGCTGCGGGACCTGCACGCCGCCGCCGACGGGGAGCTCACCGACGAGAGCCGTACCCTGATCGACACCTGGCCCGCCGTCAACGAGCGCTACACCGCCGACGAGCTGGTGGTGAAGGTACGCGACCGGGAGATCCACACCCCGCTCTGGCGCGAGACGCTCTCGGGCAACCGCGTGCCGCGCGTGGCCCTGCCCCGCTACACCGACCACGGCGACCTGTTGCGGTTCCTGCGCAGCGAGAACCTGCCGGGAGCGTTCCCGTTCACCGCCGGCGTGTTCCCGTTCAAGCGCGACGACGAGGATCCGACCAGGATGTTCGCGGGCGAGGGCGACCCGTTCCGCACCAACCGGCGCTTCAAGCTGCTGTCGGAGGGCCAGCCCGCGACCCGGCTGTCCACGGCGTTCGACTCGGTGACGCTGTACGGCCACGACCCCGACCTCCGACCCGACATCTATGGAAAAGTCGGCACCTCGGGTGTCTCGATCGCGACGCTCGACGACATGAAGGTGCTGTACGACGGCTTCGACCTGGCGGCGCCCAACACGTCGGTGTCCATGACGATCAACGGCCCCGCCCCCACGATCCTGGCCTTCTACCTGAACACGGCCATCGACCAGGCCCTCGACCGCTTCCGCGCCGAGCACGGGCGCGAGCCGTCACCCGACGAGGCCGCGCGGATGCGCGCCCGCACGCTCGCCACCGTCAGGGGCACCGTCCAGGCCGACATCCTCAAGGAGGACCAGGGTCAGAACACCTGCATCTTCTCCACCGAGTTCAGCCTGCGGATGATGGCCGACATCCAGGAGTGGTTCATCAAGAACGGCGTCCGCAACTTCTACTCGGTCTCGATCTCCGGCTACCACATCGCCGAGGCGGGGGCGAACCCGATCAGCCAGCTCGCGTTCACGCTGGCCAACGGCTTCACCTACGTGGAGGCCTATCTCGCCCGCGGCATGAAGATCGACGACTTCGCCCCGAATCTGTCGTTCTTCTTCTCCAACGGCATGGACCCCGAGTACAGCGTGCTCGGCCGGGTGGCTCGCCGCATCTGGGCGGTGGCGATGCGGGAGCGGTACGGCGCCGCCGAGCGCTCCCAGAAGCTGAAGTACCACATCCAGACGTCCGGCAGGTCGCTGCACGCCCAGGAGATGAACTTCAACGACATCCGCACCACCCTGCAGGCCCTGATCGCGATCTACGACAACTGCAACAGCCTGCACACCAACGCCTTCGACGAGGCCGTCACGACCCCGACGGCCGACTCGGTCCGCCGCGCCATGGCGATCCAGCTCATCATCAACCGCGAATGGGGCCTGGCCGCGAACGAGAACCCGCTGCAGGGCTCGTTCATCATCGAGGAGCTGACGGACCTGGTGGAGGAGGCGGTGCTCGGCGAGTTCGAGCGCCTGTCGGACCGGGGCGGCGTGCTGGGCGCGATGGAGACCGGCTACCAGCGCGGCAAGATCCAGGACGAGTCGATGCTGTACGAGATGCGCAAGCACGACGGCTCCCTGCCCATCGTCGGCGTGAACACGTTCCGTAATCCGCGCGGGGACGACGACGAGACCGTGGCGCACAAGCTGGAGCTGGCCCGGGGGACGGAGGAGGAGAAGCGCTCGCAGTTGGAGCGGCTGCGCGCCTTCCACGAGCGGAACCGGGAGGAGGCGCCCGCCGGCCTCGCCCGGCTGCGCGAGGTGGCGATGTCGGACGGGAACGCGTTCGAGGTGCTGATGGAGGCCGCGCGCCGCTGCTCGCTGGGCCAGATCACCGAAGCGCTGTTCGAGGCGGGGGGCCAGTACCGCCGCAACGTCTGATCCCCGAGCCGCAGGCCGTGCGTCTGAGGGGTGACGCGGCCGGTCGGACGGGGGTGCGGCGCGTGGGCCGGGAACGGCGCGCCGATAGGATCGCCACCCGGGAACACCGCTATCAGGAGGCTTTCATGTCCGACGTCACCTTCAAGGGCAACCCCATCACCGTGGGCGGCACCTTCCCGAAGCCCGGCGACAACGCGCCCGCGTTCCGCCTGGTGGGCGGCGATCTGTCCGAGCGCTCGCTGGACGACTTCGGCCAGGCGACCAAGGTGCTCAACATCTTCCCGAGCGTCGACACCGGCGTCTGCGCCGCCTCCGTGCGCCGCTTCAACCAGGTCGCCACCGAACTTCCCGGCGTCGAGGTCCTGTGCGTCTCCGCCGACCTGCCGTTCGCGCAGAAGCGGTTCTGCGGCGCCGAAGGGCTCGACAACGTGACCATGCTGTCGCTCATGCGCGGCCGCGAGTTCCTGACCGACTACGGCGTGGCGCAGGAGTCCGGGCCGCTGGCCGGGCTGACCGCGCGGGCGGTGGTCGTGCTCGACGGGGACAACAAGGTGATCTACTCCGAACTGGTGCCGGAGATCGCCCAGGAGCCGGACTACGAGAGCGCGATCAACGCCCTCAAGTAACCTCACCGGCCTTGGCGGGGTCACCGTCCGTTGCGCGGGCGGTGGCCTGATGGCGAACCCAGGGAAGGTAGCCGAGCCCGAGGGCCAGGGCACAACCGATGACGGTGTCGGCCAGCCGGTAGCCGATCGTGGCGGCCGACACGCCCTGGCCGCCGTCCATGAGCAGCAGTACGAGCGGCGTCATCACGGTCGCGTACATGGTGTCGTGACGGTCCTTGAGCAGTGGACGCAGCGCGCTGAGCACGCCCACGAGCAGGACGAACAGCCACGACGGCGGCGCCCACAGCAGCACCGCGGACCCGACGAGCACACCCGCGCCGGTACCCGCGGCTCGTTCGAGCGGGCGGCGTAGCGCGTTGTCGAGCCGGGGCCTGATGACGATCACCACGGTGAGGGCGATCCATGAGGACGTGGGCTGCGGCCACAGCAGGCCGATGGCCCCGGCGGCGGCGAGGCAGCAGGTGAGGCGGGCGGGGTAGTGCCATCGGCGCAGCGCGCCCCGCCATCGGCGTAACGCTTCACGTCGGCTGATGGCCGGAAGAGGAGTCCCGGTCTCCTCACGGGTGAGGAGCAGCGCGAGCAGCAGCCCCCAGAACGCTCCCGCGGCGTACGACAGCGCGACACCGACGGGATCGGCGTCCGTGCTCAGACCGATGGTGATGACCAGGACGGTGATGAATCGGATCGCGTGCTCCGCCATGGGCCGGCTCACCCCGGCGGGGATCGCCGCGACGGCGGCGATCAGCACTACGGCCAGCGCCGTGATCCAGCCCCGTCCCGTGATGGCGGCGCCCACGAGCCCGGCAACGGCGATGATCGCCGTCGTACAGGCGCCCCGGGCCAGGCGCGCACGTGTGCCGCCCGTCATCGAAACGCCGCTCATGGCGAGCGCACCCAGTGCGGCCAGCATGCCGAATCCAGACCACCCGGAGACGACACCCCAGGCGACAGGACCGCCGAGGCCCAGCCCTGCGACGGCCATGCGGCGCAGCTCGATCGGCACGCGACCACCTTCTTCGGTGACGACCCTAGCATTTCCTACGCTCTGCTTACTAGTTTCGGGGACGAAGGGACGAAAAACAGGGAAATTTAGTAAGTGGTAACGTAATAATCATGGACGACGAAGAGCTGCGGGCGACCGCCGTTTCGCTGCGGCGCGCCGCTGTCGGGCTGGCCAGGCGGTTGCGTGACGAGCGGCCCACGCACGCCCCGGGGCCGCTCGGCCTCTCCTTGCTCGGCCACCTGTACCGGCATGGGGAGATGACCGCCGGCGAACTGGCGGCTGCAGAGCACCTGCAGCCTCAGTCGGTGACTCGCGTGCTCGCCGCGCTGGAGAAGCGCGAGCTGATCCGCCGTTCGCGGGACTCCGGCGATCGCAGGCGGCACCACATCGTCCTCACGGAGGCGGGCAGGGCGATGCTCGTCGAGCGGGTCAGGGAGTCCGACCTGTGGCTGGCGGAGGCGATGTCCCGCTCGCTGACGCCGGCGGAGTGCCGGATTTTGAGCGTGGCGGCCGACCTGATCGACCAGCTCTTCGACGCGCCCACGCCCACCGGTAGAGGTCGGGCAGCGGGATGACGCCCGCGGTTGCGATCGGGGCCGGAGATCGGGATCACGCGTCTGAGAAGGCGTCGGATGCTGGAGGGGCATGCGGAGCTGCGCCGGATCCGCGGCGCGTGGGAGGCGCTGCACGGGCTGGCTTCGGAAGGCCGTCAATCGGGCTCACACGACGGCATCGAGCGGATTGAGGCCATCGCGGCACCTCCAACCACCTGGTGCTGAACGGAATCGTCAGCCATGGGCCGGGCCCGCGGCCCGAGCAGACGCGGCGGCGGCCAACCGGCGCTCCGCCGTCAAGGCGGCCCCCACCAGGACGACAGCGCCGATCACCACCGCGATCAAGCCCGCGACTCCGGTGACCACCGCGGCCAGGACCGCGGCGACCAGCAGTGCGCCGACGTGCAGGGACTGATCGATCAGGTACGGTCCCTCCGGCCAGTCCTGGCAACGCTTGGCCCTGATCAGCCGACGCACAATCCAACGGCGGTCGATCACCGCGTGGGTACTCGCCGACACGACCAGCGCGACCACGATGCCGGTGAGATTCAGCGGCGCCGCCAGACAGGCTAACGCCAGAGCGGCCGCCTGAGTGGCGGTATAGCTGCCGACGTGACGTAGGCAGGCGCCCCAGCCGGTCCATGGCGACACGTTCGCGGCCAACTGCTCTGGGTCCGGGGCCCCCTTCGCGACCGCGGTACTGTCGCTCTGCACCACATGGTCGCCGAGTTGGTGCCCGGCATAGAGAGCGGCGAACGTGACGGCGGCAATCGCTGCCGTGGCGGCATTCGACATCGGTGACTCCTCCCGTACGCGGTCCGCCGAAGTCAAACACACCCCGAAGCCTGAAACCTCATCATCTGACGGGAACAGCCGTGTCCACGTATAGAGTCGCCCGCTCGACGTCCTCGGCTTCCATCGTGCCGTCCGGGTGGCCAGGTCGCCGAGCCGTGACGAGCAGACGGCCACGACGACACCGGCCGCGCTCGAACCGCGCCCAGCCGTGCTGAGCACCATGCCGCGGGTGGCCGGCTACCGAGCTTGTCACCTGGAGTGATACCCCTGCTCTAGTCCTGGCCCGGCTCGGAGTAGGCGACGGTGCGTGCCGGGCGCGTATCCGGCAGACTGCCCAGCTTGTTGACCTCGTTCGCCAGTCCTTCGAGAACCGCGCGCAACTGGACCTGCGTGACCTCCGCGAAGGTGCGCAGGTAGGCGATGCGGCGTTCCAGTTCCTCCGCTTCGGCCGACTGGACGGCGCCACTGGAGCGATAGACGTTGACCGCCTGGCTGGAGGCCTCCTCCGCCCGCTGCTGTGCCTCCAGAAGGACCTGCTCGTATTGCTGACGGGCTTGAGCCACCAGCCGGCGGGCGTAGTCCTCCGCCTCGGCGATCTGGGCGTCTGCCGTCTGCTGAGCACGGGAGAGGAGGTTGACCGCGTCGACGTTGAGCCTGGCCCTCTGCGTGGCGCCCGGGGCGTTGAGTTCGGCGCCGTGGTCCTTGTACCAGTTCCTCAGGCGGTCGACCTCCGCACGCAGGTCGGCCTTCTCCATGTCGCTGGCCGCCATGTCGTCGGCCATGCGGTACAGGAACGTGCGTACCTCATCTTCGCTGTAGCCGCGGTGCCCGAACTTGGTACGTGAGAAGTCCTTGTTGCGTACCCGGTCCGGCGTAAGTCGCTGGCGGTCGTTCGATGGGCGATGGGCCCATGGCGTGTCTCCCGTCACTGCTCCCTGCCTCCAGCACTGGTGAACTCGTCGAAGCGGATTTGCCCGGAGGGCACGCCGGCGTCCAAGAGTCGTGCGACGGAGCCTTGGACCATCTCTTCGGAACCGCAGACGAAGACATCCTGACCGCGCCATGCCTTCAACGCGACGTCCACCGCATAGCCGTGCTCACCACTGTAGAACGCGTCGTTGGATACGACCGGCACCACGCTCAGCCATGAGTTCTCCGCGTCCAGCTTGGACAGTGCCTCGATGTCGTACAGTTCCCGGGACGTCCGGGCGCCCGCGAACAGGTGGACGTTGCGGCGCTGCCCTTCGTAGGCCACCTGCTCCACGAGCGCCTTGAGGGGGGCCAGGCCCGTGCCGCCGGCGATCAGGAGGAGATCCCTGGGCTGGTTCCCGTCGAGCGTCAGCCGGTCGCCCACCGGCGCGCCCAGCTTCAGGATGTCGCCGCGTTGCGCGCCGTGTGCCAGAGCCGTGCTGACCGTGCCGCCGTCGACCACGCGCACGTGCAGGTCGATCGTGTTGTCGCGGCGCGGCGCGTTGGCGAAGGAGTAGAAACGCCACACTTTCGGCCGCACCGCGGCGGAGACCGACGCGGACTGCCCCGCGCGGAAGGGGTAGGGGTAGTTCAGGCGGGCCCGGATCACGGCGATGCCGGGGGCGCGCACCTCGTGAAGGATGATCTCTCCCTCCCACCAGGGAGGCGACGTCGCCGACGCCTCCTCGGCCGCCTCGGTCATCACCTGCGAGACCAGGCCGTACGCCTGCGTCCAGTCGCGGGCCAGGGCAGGTGTCCAGCGATCGCCGAGGAAATGCTCGAGGGTGGCGAGCAGCGCCTGCCCGACAGCGGGATAGTGCTGCGCGACCACGGAGAACTTGCGGTGGTCGCGGCCGAGTTGCTGGAGAAACGGGACAAGGTCGTCCACTCGGTCGACGTTGCTGACGACGTGCCCCAGCGCGCCGACGAGCCGGTCGCGTTGCGTGGCCATGGACACCGGGAACAGGCCGCGTGTCTCGGGATACATCAGGAATAAGGCTGAGTAGAAGAACAGCGGCACCTGGTCACCCGACTGGGCGACCAGGTGCCAACTGCCCTTCAAAGCTTCCGTGTCCACTTACCCGGCTGCCTCTGCGGGCTGCTCCACGATGGACCCTCGCACCTGGGTCAGGACCGTGACGACGTGCTGCACGACCTCCTCATCGGCACCATGGTCCCGGAGTGTCGCGACGAGCACGCCGCCGACCTTCTCATAGTGCTCCCCGGTGATGCCCATGCCGCGGTGCGCATCGGCCAGGTCCCGCCCTTCGTACACTTCCGGGCCGCCGAGGACGGAGCACAGCAGCATGACCATGTGCCGCTTGAGCCTCGCCAGGTCGACGCCGTCGAAATACGGCTTGAGGTCGGGATCGTCCAGCGCAACCGCGTAGAAGTGGTCGACCACTTCGCGGACCGTCGGGGCGCCGACTTTCTCGTAGTACGAGGCCATGGGGACTGCGAAACCTCCTAATCGAACAGATTTTCATGTGTGTTTACAGAGAGTAAATTTTCGGTTCCCTGCTGAGTGCCCACGACGGCGTGGAGGTCGGCGGCGGGCGGGCCGGTGGCCCCGGGAATCTCGTCTACCTGCGCTGACGCCTCTCAAGGGGGCGCGGAACCCTCCGTCACCGTTTCCGCCACCGCGGCCAACGCCGTGCGCGATGCGAACGCCATTCATGCCCCATAGAGCGGATCCTGTGCAGGCCATATCTGTACTGGCCCTTTACCCTTCAGGTTTTCCCAGTACGTGAAGATGTCTCAGGAACACTAAGGGGAGATCAACTCGCTCGCAACCCGTTCCGTGCCGACAATGCCCCCGTTTTCGGACAGCCATTCCGCCTTTAGTGGGCTATTCCCCTCGGAGCAACCGATACCTCCAGCAGGCTGACCTGCGCTCCAGGAGGGCGAGCGTGGCATGATGCGGCGAGACGCCCGAAAGGAGGAAGCGCGGATTCCCTGAGCATCGGGAGCCAAGAGGCTCCGCGCGAACCTGATGGACGACATCGGCGTGCCCGTGGCGGTTCCGGACACCGTGCGGCGGATCGTCTCCCTGGTGCCGTCGCTGACCGAGTCGGTGGCGGCGACCGTGCCGGAGGCGCTGGTGGGGGCGACCGACTGGTGCTCGCACCCGGCCGACCTGGACGTGGCCAGGGTCAGGGGCACCAAGAACCCCGACCTGGAGACGATCAAGAAGCTCAAGCCCGACGTCGTGCTGGCCAACTTCGAGGAGAACCGCCCGGCCGACCTCGAGGCCCTGCGCGCGGCCGGTCTCGCGGTCTGGGTCACGAAGATCGAGACCGTGGAGGAGGCGTTCACGTCCCTGGACACGATGTTCAGGCACGCCTGCCGCACCACCCGCCCGGCCTGGCTGGACGCGGCCGAGGCCGCCTGGCGGGTCCCCGCGCCCGCCGGCAGGCGGACGGCGGTCATCCCGATCTGGCGCCGCCCGTGGATGGTCGTCGGCCGCGACACCTTCACCGGCGACGTGCTCAGGCGCCTCGGCGTCGACAACCTGTACGCGGGCCACGCCGAGCGCTACCCCAAGATCCCGCTCCCCGAGCTGGTGGAGCGGCGTCCCGGCCTCGTGGTCCTGCCCGACGAGCCCTACGCCTTCAGCGAGACCGACGGCCCCGAGTGCTTCCCCGGCCTCACCTGCGCCCTGGTCAGCGGCCGCCTGCTCACCTGGTACGGCCCGTCGCTCGCCGAGGCTCCGGCCGTCCTGCGACGCGCCCTCGGCGGCTGAGCGCTCAGTTCACGGCCTGGGACGCGGCCAACGCGGCGTCCACGGCGGCGGGGGAGAGCACGTGCTCCATGACGATCACCGCCATGCCCACGATCCCCGCCCGGTCGCCCAGCGAGGAGGTGACGATCTCCAGATTCCGGGTCGTGTACGGCAGGCTGCGCCGGTAGACGAGCTCCCTGATCCCGGTCAGGTAGTGCTCCCTGGTCTCCGCCATGTCCCCGGCCAGCACCAGCACGCCCGGGTTGAGCAGGCTGACCGCGGTGGCCAGCACGACGCCCAGCGTGCGGCCGGCCTCCTGGGTACGGGCGATGGCCGTGGGATCGCCGGCCTGGACGAGCCGGACCACGTCGCGGCTTGACTCCTGGCCCAGGTCGGTGGCGAGGGCGTGGCCGCTGGCCAGCGAGGCCACGCAGCCGCGCGAGCCGCAGGTGCACACGCGGTCGTCGCTCTCGCGGATGCGTACGTGCCCGATGTTCCCCGCGGCCTCCTCGACACCGCGATAGATCTGGCCGTCGAGGATGATGCCGGTGCCGATCCCGGTCGACACCTTGATGAGGATCAGCGAATCGGTCTGCCGCCAGGACGACCACCACTCACCCAGGGCCATCGCGTTGGCGTCGTTCTCGACCAGGATCGGCACGTCGAACGACGCCCCCATGGCCTCGCCCACCGGGTGGTCGTCCCACCCGGGCATGAGGAACGACCTGATCACCCTCCCGGTGGTGTGATCCACTGAGCCCGGCAGGTCCAGACCGACGCCGCACACCTCGCTCGCGGGCCGCCCGAGCCGGTCCAGCATCCGCTGGAACGCCTGCCGCACCCACGACAGCACGGCATCGGGCCCGCGGTCGATGCGCATCTCGGCGCGCTCCTCGGCCAGCGGCCGGGCGGCCAGGTCGGTGAGCGCCGCCCTGACGTGGGTGGCGCCCAGGTCGGCGACCAGCATCAGGCGCTTGGTCGCGTCCACGTCGAGCACCGAGGGCGGTCGCCCGCCCCCGGAGGCGCCGACGCCGGACTCGTGGATGTATCCGGCGTCGATGAGCCGGTCGACCCGGTCGGTGATCGTCGACCGGGACAGGCCGGTGTACTCGATGAGTTCCTTACGCGTACGGCAGGTGCCATGGCGGATGAGCTGGAGGATCTGCCCTGCCGTCAGCATGCGCTATCCCTTCTCCGCTCCCGCTGTCAGCCCTTCGGTCAGCAGCCGCTCGCTGGCGAAGAACACGATCACGATCGGCAGCGTGAGCACCACCGACCCCGCCATCAGGACCGTCGTCGGGATCTCTATGCTTCCCGCGAGCTGCGACAGCCCGAGGGAAACGGTCCAGCTCTCCCGCCGCTCCACGAGGAAGAGCAGGGCGAACAGGAACTCGTTCCACGCGATCATGAAGGCGTAGAGTCCGGTGGCCATCAGCGCGGGCTTGGACAGTGGCAGCACCACCCGCCAGATGGTCGACAGTCTTGAGCACCCGTCGATCGCGGCCGCTTCCTCCACGCTCTGCGGCACGGTCTCGAAGTAGTTGCGGAGCATGTATACCGTGACAGGCACGGTTTGCGCGATATACACGAGGATCAGTCCGATCAGCGACCCCCGCAGCCCGAGCATCGTGAAGAGCACGAACAGCGGGATGGCCAGCACGATCGCCGGGAACAGGTACACGGCAAGGAACAGGAAGTGCACCTGCCGCCGCCCGAAGAAGCGCAGCCGCGCCACCGCGTACGCGCCCGGGATCGAGATCAGCAGCGTGAACGCCACCGACGCGACCGCGATGATCGCGCTGTTCCCCATGAACGTCAGGAAGCCCTGCCGGGTCAGGACGTTCGCGTAGGTGTCGAGGGTGAAGCTGCTCGGCCAGAGCGAGCCCGGCTCCAGGATGAGCTCCTGGATGTCGCGGACCGACAGCATCACCATGTAGAAGAACGGGAACGCGGTGACCAGGAAGAGCACCAGGATCACCACGGGCTTCAGAACCCGGAACAGCCCGCGCTCGAACCTATCTCTACTCACGTTCACCCCCGCCGAAGAAGCGCAGGTAGATGGCCAGGAACACGACCAGCACGACCGCCAGGACGATCGCCTGCGCGGCCGAGGCGCCGATGTCGTCGCGAGCGGTCAGGAAGTTGAAGACCCGCACGCTGACCACCTCGGTGCCGGCGCCGCCGCCGGTCAGCAGGTAGACGTCGTCGAACTTGGTGAACGTGAACACGAACCGCAGCACCGACAGCAACGCGATGATCCGCCACAGCTGCGGCATGATCACGTACCGGAAGCGCTGGGTCGGCGTGGCGCCGTCCACCACCGCGGCCTCGTCGAGCTCCGCGGGCAGCGCCTGCAGCCGCGCCAGGATGAACAGGAACGCGAACGGGAAATACCGCCACGCCTCGAACGCGATCACCGTCAGCAGCGCCACCGGCACCTGGATGCCCAGGAACTCGCCCCTGGCCTGGGTGAGGAACGCGATCGGCTCGTCCAGCCAGGTGTTGACGATGCCGTACTGGGGGTTGAGCATCGTCTCCCACAGGAACGCCACGGCCACGACCGGCGCCACGTACGGAACCAGGATCGAGGCCCTGACGAGCGTCCGCCCGGCGAACCTGTCCCGTAGCGCCAGCGCCGCCACGAGCCCGATCGCGATCGACAGGGCCGTCCCTGCCACGGTGTAGACGAGCGTGTTGACCATCGACGACCAGAAGCCCGGCTCGGAGATCACGTAGGTGAAGTTCTCCAGCGTGTAGTTGCCGAAGATCCCGGTCCGCCGGATGTTGATCAGTCGCGCGTCCTGGAACGCCAGCATGATCGCCCACAGCAGCGGCACCACCACCACGACCAGCGTGATGATCAGTGTGGGCGAGATCAGCACGAGCCCGGCGCGCCCCTCCTGCTGCCGCAAGGTCCTAGGCGTGCTCATAACGTGCCGCCGCCTTTCCCCGTCCCTCCGGTGACACCCCTTCTCGAAAAGAGGGGAGGCTCTCCCGGGAGGGAAGCCCGACGCGCCCGCTCGGGCCCGGTCACTGCCGGATCCCGCGTTTGATCGTCTCCACGTCGGTCTTGGCCTGGGCGGCGGCGGCCTGCGGGGTGAGCGACCCGTCGACGACCCCGCTCAGCGCCTTGGGCACCGGCAGCTCGCCCATCGTGGCGCCGACCAGCTTGCCCTGCCCCTGCGGGATACCCCAGCGGGCGAACGTGTCAGGACTCTTGCGCAGCGCAGTCAGCACGTCGGCCGGGTAGATCTCGGACAAGGGCTTCTTGGAGTCGACGCCGGCGGGCAGCTTGTCCCACTGCTCGGCGAAGCTCGTGCGCGTGGGGAACTTGCCCTCGGGCGCCATCCCGACCCAGCGCTCGTAGCCTTCGTTCATCAGGTACGTGACGAACTTGGCGGCCGGATCCTTGGCCGCGTCACGGGTGATCACCCACGAGACGATCTCGCCGAACTGCGCGGGCGCGCTCCCGTCGGGCCCCTTCAGCGCCGTGACCACGCCGGTGTTCTTGGCCAGCCACTCGGGGTCCTCGCGGCACTGCGCACAGCTCGGCAGCGCGTCCTTCCGCAGTCCCGCCATCTCGTCCAGGATGAACGACGACCAGATCATCATGGCCGCCTTGCCCGAGAAGTAGGTGGCCCTGGTGGTGTCGACGTCCTGCTTGCCCTTGACCGAGTAGTTCTTGGCGAGGTTCGCGTAGAACTCGAAGGCTCGCTGGCATTGCGGTGAGTCAAGGGCGACATTTCCGGAATTGTCGACCAGCTGGCATCCGTTCGCCTGCGCCACGTGCTCGAAGCTCTGCGCGGTGAACGAGTCCTTCGGCGCGATCGCCAGCGTGATGCCCGCGACCCCGCCCGTGTTGAGCTTCTGGGCGGCCGCCTGCAGGGCCTCGTACGTGTCCGGCGGCTGCAGCCCGGCCTTGTCGAACAGATCCTTGCGGTAGAGGATCAGCTGCGCCCACCCGTCGCTGGGCACCGCGAGCAGCTTGCCGTCCGAGGTGCTGAGCTCCAGGGCGCGAGGGGAGAAGGAGGACCTGCCGAGCTGGTCGACGACCTTGCCCGGCGTCTCGGTGTCGAGCAGCTCGTTGGCCTCCAGTTCGCGTACGGACGCCAGCGGCAGCGCGCCGATCACGTCCGGCAGGTCGCCCGCCGCGGCGGCGGCCGTCACGGCCTGGCTGAACTGGTCCTCGGCCATGCCGACCAGCTCCACCTGGATCCCGGTCTTCTGGGTGAACTCCGCGACGATCCGCTTCTGCACGGCCATCCGGTCCTCGAGGTTCTCCTCGGTCCACACCGTGATCTTGTTGGCTGAGCTTTGCTGCTCGCCGCCGTCGTCGCCGCAGGCCGTCAGTGTGGCGGCCGTCAGCAGCGCGACGGAGAGGACGGCGGTTACCTTCTTCGGCATTGCACGCTCCTCTGATTGGGGATATGCCGCCCTTACCCCGGGATCAGATGACGCAACGTGCGGTAGGCGATACCGAGACCGGTCTGTACTCTGTCCGTGCTGCCGCTCCACACGGGGTCCTCGTGCTCCACGGAGACCACCCCGTCGTAGCCGCCCTCGTAGAGCGTGTCGATCACCCGGGTCCAGTCGATCAGGCCGAGGCCGGGCACGCGGAAGCGGTACCAGCCCTTCTCGCCGGTGATCGGGCCGTAGAAGCCGTACCTGTCGAGCTGCCCCGGCAGGAACTCGGTGTCCTTCGCCTGGACGTGCGCGATGTCGGCGACGTACGGCCGCATCGCGGCGACCGGGTCGATCCCCAGCGCCACCAGGTGCGACGGGTCGTAGTTGAGCTTGAGCCCGATCGCGAACATCCACTCCCACAGCTCGGGGGAGTAGGCGAGGTTGCCCGGGTACCCGTCGGGGTGCCAGCTCTTCATCACGCAGTTCTCGATGACGATCTCGACGTCGCGCTGCCTGGCGTACTCCACCAGCGGGCCGAAGACGTCGGTGGCGCGTTCCAGGTTGTCGCGCACCGACCGGCCGGGGTCGCGGCCCACGAACGTGCCGACCGTGGGGCAGCCGAGCGCGGCGGCGGCGTCCACGCAGCGCCGGACGTGGGCGTTCACCTGCGGTCCGTGCTCGGGATGGAGGTTGTTCTCGTAGTACGCGATCGAGGAAAGGGTTAGTCCGGTTTTGGTGAAGATCCTCCGGATTCGATCGTATTCGGAGTCTTCGAAACGATCTACCTTAATGTGACTTCGGCCATCGGAGGACGGCCAGCCGGCCACCTCCAGGGCCTCGAAGCCCTGGTTAACAGCCCAGTGCGCAATGTCGGTAAGGTCGCTTTCCACAAGACACGCGGTCAGAAACCCCAATTTCATCAGCAGCCTCCTGCAGAAGTCGTAGACTTAAGAGTGTTACGGGCGCATCTATCGTGTGCAAACAAGCACTAAATCTTTGTCTTTTGATTGATCATTAAGCGTAAGTGTGGGGAATGCGCGTCATCACTTTTGAGGAGCCAGGCCATGTCCGCGTGGGCCTGGAATCTCCCGCCGAACTCGTGCCGGGCTCCGTCCGGATTAGAACGCTCTACTCTGGCGTCTCAGCCGGCACCGAGCTCACCGCCTACCGCGGAACCAACCCTTACCTCAGCCGCAAGTGGGACACCGAGCGCCGGCTCTTCGTCGACGGTCACACGCATGCCTACCCACTGTCCGGCTGGGGATACCAGGAGGTCGGCGAGGTGGTGGAGGCGGCCCCGGACGTCGCGGATCCCCCCGTCGGGAGCCTCGTGTGGGGCATCTGGGGCCACCGAGCCGAGGCCGTCGTCCCGGCGGAGAAGCTGGTCGGCCACGTGCTGCCGACCGGCGTCGACCCGCTGACCGGCGTCTTCGCCCGCGTCGGCGCCATCGCGCTCAACGCCGTCCACGCCGCCGACGTGCACCTGGGCGACCAGGTCGCGGTCTTCGGCCAGGGTGTCATCGGGCTGCTCGCCACCCGCCTCGCCGTGCTCAGCGGCGCCCGGGTGGTCGCCGCCGACGGCGTGCCCGACCGGCTCGAGCTCGCCAGGAGGTTCGGCGCGGCCGAGACGTTCGACATCGGCTCGGGGTCGGTCGCCGAGTTCATGCGCAAGCGCATCGAGGGCGCCGACACCGTCATCGAGCTGAGCGGCAGCCACCTCGGGCTGCACGAGGCGATCAGGACCGTGCGCAAGGGCGGGCGGGTCGTGGCGGCCGGCTTCTACCAGGGCGACGGCATCGGGCTGCGGCTGGGCGAGGAGTTCCACCACAACCAGGTCCAGCTCGTCTCCTCCCAGATCGGCGGCGTCGCCTCGTGGCTGGCCCACCGGTGGGACGTCGAGCGGCTGCAGCGCACGTTCATGGAGCTCGTGCACCGGAGCGAGGTGGACGTCGCCGAGCTCATCACCCACGTGGTCCCCGTCGAGCGGGCCGCGGAGGCCTTCGACCTGCTCGACAAGCATCAGTCCGAAGTGCTCCAGCTCGTCTTCCGATTCGAGGAGTAGAAACAGTGAAGCTCGCCGTACAGGAGCAGCTTCTGCCGGGCCGCACGCTGCAGGAGAAGTTCGCCTTCGCGCTCGATGCCGGGTTCGACGCCATCGAGCTGCGCGGGAAGGGGGACTTCCACTTCGCGGGGCGGCTCACCGAGCTCAAGCGCGCCCTGGCCGACGGCGTCGTCATGCCGACGGTCTGCGTGGACATGCCGCACTTCATCGGCGACTTCGACCCCGCCAAGCGCAAGGACGCGATCCAGCAGCTCAGGTCCCAGCTCACGGTGATCGGCGAGCTGGGCGGCATCGGGGTCATGACCCCGGCCTCGTGGGGGCAGTTCTCCCGCCGGCTGCCGCCGTTCGAGCCGCCGCGCAGCCCCGAGGAGGACCGCGAGGTGCTGGCCGAGGCACTGGGCATCCTGGGCGAGCACGCGCAGCGCAACGGCGTGCTGATCATGCTGGAGCCGCTCAACCGGTACGAGAACCACATGGTCAACACGCTCGCCGAGGCAGTCTCCTACTGCGCCATGGACTCGATCAGGGTCGTCGGCGACACGTACCACATGAACATCGAGGAGGACGACCCCTGCCGCGCGCTGGCCGAGGCCGCCCCCTACCTCGCGCACATGCAGATCAGCGAGTCCAACAGGAACCAGCCGGGCACCGGCCACCTCGACTGGGGCGCGCAGCTGGCCACGCTGGACGCCTACGGCTACGACGGCTACCTCGCGCTCGAATGCCGCCTGCGCGGCGAGCCCGAGATCGTCCTCCCCCAAACCGCGGCCTTCATCAGGAAGTTCGTATGATCCTTCGCGACGCCGTGCGCGTCCTGGTGGCGAACTGGGACGGCAGTCACACGGTCCCCTCCCGTCGTCTCTACCCTCATCAATGGAGCTGGGACTCGGCCTTCATCGCGATCGGCCACGCCCGCTGGGCCCCCAGAAGGGCCAGGGCGGAGCTGCTCAGCCTGTTCGGCGCGCAGTGGGCCGACGGCCGGGTGCCGCACATCGTGTTCAACCCGAAGGTGCCGGACGGGGCGTACTTCCCCGGCCCCGACTTCTGGCAGACCCGCGCGCCGTCCGGGACCATGACCTCCGGCATCATCCAGCCGCCGGTCCACGCGCTGGCCGCGTGGAAGACGCACCTTGCCGAGCCCGACCCGGCGTTCCTGCGCCGGATCTACCCGCGGCTCGTGGCCCAGCAGGAGTTCCTGCGCACGGCCCGGCGGTCCCCCGAGGGCCTGATCTCGATCGTGCATCCCTGGGAGTCGGGCATGGACAACAGCCCGGCCTGGGACGTGCCGCTCCAGGCCGTGCGGGACCGGCCGGTCGGCTTCGTCCGCAGGGACCTCGACTCCGTCAGCGCCGACGAGCGGCCCACCAACCGCGACTACGAGCGCTACGTGGCCCTCGCCCGGGCCTACCGCGACTCCGGCTACCGCCGGCCTGGCGCGTTCCACATCGAGGACCCGCTGTTCAACGCCGCGTACGGCATGGCCGAGTCGACCCTTGCCGATATCGCGGAGGTGTGCGGCCTCGACCCCGAGCCGCACGAGCGCGAGGCGGCGGCCGTCACCTCGGCCATGGTCGAGCACCTCTACGACGGCGGCCTCTTCCAGTCGCGCGACGTCAACACCGGCCACCTGATCCACTCCGCCAGCGCGGCCGGGCTCACGCCGCTCCTGCTGCCCGGCCTGCCGGCCGAGATCGCCGACACGCTGATCGCGACCGCGCTGGACCGGTTCGCGCTGAAGGACGGCGTGCTGCCGAGCTTCTCGCCGTCCGCGCCGGAGTTCGACCCGGTCCGCTACTGGCGGGGCCCGAGCTGGATCAACCTCAGCTGGCTGGTCTGGCAGGGGCTCAAGGAGCGCCGCCCCGACCTGGCGGGCCCGCTCGCCGACGGCATGATCAACGCGGTGGGGCAGTCCGGCTTCCGCGAGTACTTCGACCCGTTCACGCTGCGGGGTCACGGCTGCTCGGACTTCAGCTGGTCAGCCGCCCTCCTTCTCGACGTCGCCGCGGAACACGGCCTGGATCGTCTGACGCCGCCGGTCCGCGAGCTCGGTGAGGAAGAGGGGAGCGTCGGCGAACGCGACGACGTCAGTGACCAGGTGGTCGCGTAGCCGCTCGCCGTACTCGCTGAGCAGGGAGATCGTCTCGTACGACAGCCGCTCCCTGTCCCATGCGTGCGCCAGGCCGCGCGGCACTCTGCCGATCTGGGCGCAGCGCACGGTCAGCCCGTTGTGGTGGAACTCCTCGCCGAGTCGCACCTCTTGGGCGCCGTCCGTGTAGAAGGCCAGGTCGACCAGGGTGCCCTGGGGCCGCAGCAGCCGCAGCCCGAGCGCCAGCGCCCTGGGCCGGCCGCGGCACTGGAACACCAGGTCGGCGCCGCGGTCGTTCGGGCCGTGCCGCCAGCGGCGCTTCAGTGCGACCGCGGGGTCGTCGCCGGCGTCCATGACGTTCACGCCGAGCGCCTCGGCGACCGCGAGCCTGGCCGGGGTCTCGTCCACCACGACGACCTCGGCCGCGCCTCCCGACCTGGCGAAGCAGGCGGTCAGCAGCCCGACGACGCCCGCGCCCACGACCACGACCCTCCGGCCGCGTACGCCGTCGCCGAGTCGCTGGACGGCGGGCCCGTGCAGGTCGTGGGCCGCGTGCAGCAGGCCGTTGGCGCAGATCGGGCCCATGTGGGCGACGTAGATGCCGAGCAGCGGGTCGAGGCCGCCGGGCAGCTCGACGAACCGGTCCTCCATGGGGTCGGCCACGTACGCCGTGCGGTGCCCGTAGCACATCGCCACCGGCGTGCCCTCGCGCACGGCGCGCGTACGAGTCTCCACCACCCGGCCGACCTGCATGTATCCCACGCCGCGCACCGGATACTCGACCGAGGGCGTGCCGTCCGCGAACAACCCGAGCGCCTGATCCCAGGTCGAGGTCAGGTAGGGGTTGGTGCCCTTGACGTAGGTCAGCTCGGTGCCGGCCGAGACGCCGCTGTACAGGGTCGCCACCATGAAGCCGCCGTCCGGCACGTCCGGCAGCTTCTCCTCGACCAGCGCCACCCGCCCAGGCGCCTCGATCGTCAAAACTTTATTCATCCAGCATCACCGGTCTCCGTTCTGTCGCGGAGCGCGCGAGCGCCAGCGCCAGGCGGTGGGTCCGCAGAGCCTCACCGTACGGCGCCCGCACGTCCGCGTCCTTACCCTGGACGGCGTCGATGAACTCCCGGTCCACCCGCGTCTTGGCCCGGCCGTCGTCCTCGATCACGCGCTCGCCGTCGACCAGCAGCCGCGTCTCGCTCAGCTCCAGCGCGATGCCGTCGGCGCAGACCTCCAGCCCCACCCGGTGCTTGCGGGTGAGCAGGCAGGAAGTGGCCAGCAGCCCCGCCGCGCCGCCGGCGAAGCGCAGGACCGCCGCCGTGGCCCGGTCCACCTCGCCGTCGACCGTGTTCTCCTCGGGCACGGCGTGGACCATGGCCACCTCGCCCACCAGCATCCGCGCCAGGTCCAGCACGTGGACGGCCTGCTCGAGGATCTGGCCGCCGGACATGCTGCGCTTGAGCCACCAGGCGACCGGGGGGACCTTGTCGAGCCAGTGGCCGAGCGCGAGGCGTACCGGGCGGCCGTCGAGCAGGCCCCGGGCGCGCTCGACGATGTCGAGGTAGCGCCAGTGGTGACCCACCGCGGAAGGCAGGGATCTCCGCTCGATTTCGGACGCAATCTTTTCCGCGGTTGGGAGGTCCAGTGACAGCGGCTTTTCCACAAATATGGGGAGATCACACGACAGGACATCGTGCTCCGGGTTACCGTGCGCGAAAGGAGGCACACACACGTAAACCGCATCCAGACCGCCGGCACCGAGCAGGTCCGCATGTCCGCCAAAGGCGGGGCAACCATGCCGGGAGGCCAGGGCCTTGGCTTTGTGGGAGTCTGTGTCGGCGATCCCAGCAATCGTGACATCGGGGAACGCGGACAGGACGTCTGCATGGCGGGCGGCGACATTTCCGGCACCTATGATGCCGACACGGGTCATTGGGGACACATCACGGCATATGCCACGTCTAGGCGTGAGCAAACAACAGGTTCGTAAGGGCTCATTCCGGGCAGAAGTCGTGACCTCACTGAGATCGGGGCTTACTGCATGGAGACAGATCTGCGAGCCTTGGCCAAGGTCCAGGAGTGGTACGGCACGCACTCGAGCGCAGCAGCCGAGTGGCCGGTCGACGCCTTAATGCTGGCCAAGGGAACCACCACGGTGAGCGTTGTCCTGCCCGCCCGCGACGAAGAGCGCACAGTGGGCGACATCGTCACCGTCATCCGCCGTGACCTCGTCGAGCGGACGCCGCTCGTCGACGAGATCGTCGTCGTGGACTCCAACTCCACCGACGAGACCGCCGAACGGGCCCGCGAGGCGGGCGCCCGCGTGGTGGCACAGAACGAGGTGCTCCCGCACCTGCCCGCGCTGACGGGCAAGGGCGAAGCGCTGTGGAAGGGATTGGCCGCCTCCGGCGGCGACATCGTCGTGTTCGTGGACGCCGACCTCCGGAGTTTCGGCGCGCACTACATATCCGGCCTGGTGGGACCCCTGTTGGCGGACGCCGGCACCCACTTCGTCAAGGCCACCTACGAGCGGCCGTACATCGGGGCCGACGGCGCCGTCCAGCGAGGCGGCGGCGGGCGCGTCACCGAACTGGTGGCCAGGCCGCTGATCAACATGTTCTGGCCGGAGCTGGCCGGATTCGCCCAGCCGCTCGGCGGCGAGTACGCCGCCCGCCGCGCGGTGCTGGAACAGGTGCCGTTCGTCACCGAGTACGGCGTGGAGTTCGGGCTCCTCGTCGACCTGCTCCAGCTCGTCGGGCTGGACGCGATGGCCCAGGTCGACCTGGGCAACCGCACGCACACCCACCAGTCGATGACCGCGCTCGGCCGGATGGCCGGGCAGATCATGCTCACCGCCTGGTCCCGCCTTGAGCGCCAGGGGCGCGTCATGGCGTCGGAGTCCCCCGCGCACACGCTGTTGCAGTTCGGGCTCGACGGGCAGGCGGATCTGGTCGACGTGGCCGTGGCGGAGCGACCTCCGCTCGCCTCGCTCCTGATGGAGGAGGATGTGGCATGAAAGTCCTGGTGAACGCGGGGCCGTGGCTCACGGTTCCGCCCCCTGGCTACGGCGGGATCGAGAACGTGGTGGCCACGCTCGTGCCCGCGCTGCGCGAGCGCGGCGTACACGTAATCTTGGCCGCCGCGGGGTCCAGCACGCTGGAAGTGGACGAGATGATCAGCGTCTACGACGAGGGGCAGTTCACGGAGCTGCAGAAGCCGTACAACCAGGTCATGGGGATCGCGCACGCGCACCAAGCGCGGGTGGTCGCCGAGCTGCGCTCCCGCGACGACATCGACCTCGTGCACGACCACCTGGAGGTGGTCGGGCCCGCGGTGCTGTCCGCGTTCGGCGGCCAGATGAATCGCCCGCCCGTCCTGCACACCCTTCACTGGGACCTGCGTAAACATCCGGACTTCTACGGCGCGTTCCCGTCGTCGATCGCGGTCAACGGCGTCTCGGAGTCGCAGCTCGCCCGCGCCCCGGACGCCCTGCGCGCGGCCTCGCTCGGCGCGATCCACCTGGCCACCCCGCTCGCGGACCGCGACCTGCGGGTCGCGCGGGAGGAGCATTTCGTGGTCATGGGGCGGATCTGCCAGCTCAAGGGCCAGCACGTGGCGGCCCGGCTGTGCCAGAAGCTCGGGCTGCCGCTGGTGCTGGCCGGGCCCGTCAGCGGCCGGAACACGCCGGCCGAGCTGGACCTCGTGGCCCAGAACCCGTACCACCCGCTGCACGGCCACCCCGACGTCCGCTACCACCTCGACCAGGTCTCCCGCTATCTGGACGGCGAGCTGGTCAGGTGGGTCGGCGCCCTGGGCGGGACGGCCAGAGACCACCTGTACGCCACGGCCCGGGCCGCGCTCTTCCCCATCCAATGGGACGAACCCGGCGGCACCGCCGTCGTCGAGGCGCTGGCGCTCGGGGTGCCGCCGGTGGGGCTGCGGCGCGGCTGCCTGCCGGAGATCATCGACCACGGCCGCACCGGCTTCCTGGCGGACAGCGAGGAGGAGCTGGCGGAGTGGGTCCTGCGGGTGGACGAGATCGACCCCGAGGAGTGCCGAGCCGAGGCCCGCCGCCGCTTCTCACCGTCGGTGATGGCGGAGCGCTACCTGGAGCTGTACGAGACGGTCGTCCGGGGCCGCTAGGAGAAGCCCCGGGGCAGCACGGTGACGGGGCAGGGGGAGGCCCGCAGCATCTTCATGGACACCTCGCCGAGGAAGACCCGGTGCGGCTGGGCGTCCTCGCTGGCCGCGCAGACCAGCAGCTCGCCGGGCAACCACTCCACTTTCGCCATCGCGGCGGTCACGTCGTGGCCCTCGGCCACCTCCGACTCCGCCTCGATCCCCGTGGTCTCCCAGGCCAGCCGCACGGCCAGCGCGAGATCGTCCCGGAGCTTGACCCGGTCGTCGGTACGCAGGTCGAACGTGATCAGCCGGAGCGGCACGCCCAGCCGCAGCGCCGCCTGCGCCACCCGCTCGACCGCCGCGTCGCACTGCGGCCGGTGCACGTAGGCCAGCGTGAGCCGGTCCGGGCCGTCGGCCGGGATGTAGTGGGCAGGCGTCACCAGCACCGCCTCCGACGACAAGTGGAGGAGGTGGTTGGAGGTGGAGCCGATCGCGATGCGGCCGTGCTGCCTGCCGTCCGACGAGCCGACCACGATCAGGTCGGCCCTGATCCTGCTGGCCAGCACCGACAGGCCGCGGCCGGCGCCCCGGCTCTCGTACGTGATGTACTCGGCCGGCGCCGGCCCCAGCTCCTCGGCCGCGTCCGCCAGGTTGGCCTGCGCCTCGACCGCCAGCCCGGGGCTGCCCGGCGGGTAGATCGTCGCCACCGTCAGCTCGCCGCCGGTGACCCGCGTGATCGCGGCGCCGAGGGCCAGCGCATCGCGCCCGCCCGGGTCGGTGGTGTAGCCGACGATCACGTGCTCTCCGATCACGACTGCCCTCTTACCCGCTCTGAACTGGGAATACGCGGCCTTGATCCGAACGTTGTAAACCTTCCGAGCCGCAAGAATCCGGTGAAGCGGACGTCAAAGGTGATCATCGTGCTGCCGGCCGTGGGCGGCGTCATCCCTGCCGTACGTCTTGCGAGAAGCCGTCCGTCGCCGCGATGAGCCGGTCCAGAATGCCGGGCTCGGAGAAGGCGTGCCCGGCGTCGTGCACCACGTGGAACTCGGCCTCCGGCCACGCCTTGTGGAGGTCCCACGCGGTGGCCATCGGCGTGCAGGCGTCGTAGCGCCCCTGCACGATCACGGCGGGGATGTGCCGGATCCGGTCCACGTCGCCGATGAGCTGATCGGGCTCGAGCCAGCCGCCGTGGTGGAAGTAGTGGTTCTCGATGCGGGCGAAGCTGACGGCCATCTTGTCCTCCCCGAACTCGGCGACCAGCTCGGGATCGGGCAGCAACGTGACCGTGCCGCCCTCCCACTGCGCCCACGCCTTCGCGGCCGCCAGCCGGACGTGGTCGTCATCCCCTTCCAGCCGCCTGCGGAAGGCCGCCATCAGATCACCCCGCTCCTCCTCCGGGATCGGGGCCACGTACCGTTCCCACAGGTCGGGGAACAGGTAACAGGCGCCCTCCTGGTAGAACCAGCGCAGCTCCTGGGGCCGCAACGTGAAGATGCCGCGCAGCACCAGCTCGGTCGTCCGCTCGGGGTGCGTCTGCGCGTACGCCAGCGCCAGCGTGCTGCCCCACGACCCCCCGAACACCTGCCACCTGTCGATGCCCAGGTGCTCGCGCAGCCGCTCCATGTCCGCCACCAGGTTCCAGGTGGTGTTGGAGGTAAGGTCGGTGGCCGGGTCGCTGGCGTGCGGCAGGCTCCGGCCGCAGTTGCGCTGGTCGAACAGGACGATGCGGTAGAGCTCGGGGTTCCACTGGCGGCGGTGCTTGGCGGAGCACCCGCCGCCCGGCCCGCCGTGCAACATGACGGCCGGCTTCCCGTCCGGATTACCGCAGACCTCCCAGTAGACCTGGTTGCCGTCGCCTACGTCGAGCATGCCGGAGTCGTACGGCTCGATGGGCGGGTACAAAGTTCTCATGGCCCTCGATCTTGCCGCATCCGCAGCCGGCGCGGCGGCCCCGGGCAGACTAGGTCCACTCGTATCGCGCCAGGAACGCGCGGTCGCCGGTCGCGTACTCGTTGAACGCCTGCCGCACCTCCTCCAGCTCCGCCACCATCGTCCGGATGAGCGTCCCCTCCTTGTACTCCAGCTCATATCCGGGCGACACCTGCAGGAAGTGCCGCCCGAAGTTCACCAGGGTCACGAACGGGTTCTGCGGGGACAGCGTGCCCAGCACGTCGTGCACCAGGCCGAGGTCAGGGTCGTGCACGATCATCCCGTCGCCGGTGTGGAGCTGCATGCCCTCGTAGACGCCCAGTGGCGCCACGTTGTGCACGAGGTCGCGTTGAGGGTCGTAGCACACCAGCCCGTGCGCCCGCGCGATCGTGAACACCTGCGCGGACGTCTCGTCCATCGTGTCCAGGTCCATGGTCACCAGCACGTGCCCCGGGTAGAGCGTGACCTCCCCGGGCAACTCCTTGGCGACCTCGGGCCCGTCGCCGGTCACCGGCTCGGTGCGCTTGACCGCCAGGTAGGCAGCGCGGGCCTGGTCCCTGCTGATCGGCACCGGCTCGTCCCAGACCATCAACTCAACGCTCATCAGTCCATCTTGTCGAACCCGTACCGCGACCGTGCGCCACTGGGCCCTAGAAACGCGGCTACGTGGGTTTCTGCGATTCGGGCACCAGCTCGACCGTGCAACTGGCGCAGCGCCGGGCCTCGGCGGGGATGTCGCTCAGGCACTCGGGGCACTGCTTGGTCGCGGCCGCCTTGCTCTTGTCGAAGAGGCTGATCAGCCGGGTCATCGGGGCCACGACAAGCCAGTAGACGACCGCCGAGATGACCAAGAAGGTGATCAGGTGGTTGAGGAAGTCGCCGTACTTGAACTGGCTGCCGTTGACGGTGAAGGAGTAGTCGGCGAAGTTCGGCTGCCTGCCGCCGGTGATCGCGCCGATCAGCGGGGTGATCAGGTCGGTGACGAGCGCCTGCACCAGGCCGCTGAACGTGGCGCCGACGATCACGGCCACGGCCAGCTCGACGATGTTGCCGCGGAGTAAGAACTGCTTGAAACCGCTCATGGGGTCGGCCCATTGCCGAGGCAGGCGGTCTGAAACCCGGCAGGCGTACGGCCTGCAGGTGCGCCGCCGCACGCGCCCGGCCGTGAGCTCCTCCGCGAGCTGAGTACGGGCATGCTGGGAGCGTGGGCCGTCTCCGACACCGCGCCGTCGGGACGGCCCACCCTGTCCGGCCCGTTCTTCGCAGGAGGGATTCGGCTGGAGTAACGACGCGGGGAGCGTGGGAAGGAAGAAGGAGGTCAACGGCGCCCGGGCTTGTCCGGCTGAGCGGGGGAACGGAACATGGGGAGAGACCGCAAGGGAGCCTCGATGATCGAGATCTGGCCGGGAGACCCCTATCCGCTCGGGGCCACCTATGACGGCGCCGGCACGAACTTCTCGCTCTACACCGAGGTCGCGGACAAGGTCGAGCTGTGCCTGTTCGACGAGGACAACGTCGAGTCCAGTGTGCCGCTCACCGAGATCGACGGGTTCATCTGGCACGGCTACCTGCCGGGCATCGGCCCGGGCCAGCGGTACGGCTACCGCGTTCACGGGCCGTACGACCCGGCGCGCGGGCTGCGGTGCAACCCGAACAAGCTGCTGCTCGACCCGTACGCCATGGCCATCGAGGGCGGCGTGACCTGGAACGAGGCCGTGTACGGCTACCGCTTCGGCCACCCCGACACCCGCAACGACCTGGACTCGGCCCCGTACGTGCCGCGCTCCATCGTGATCAACCCGTTCTTCGGCTGGGGCCACGACCGGCCACCGGCGACGCCGTACCACGACACCGTGATCTACGAGGCCCACGTGCGAGGGCTGACGATCAGCCACCCCAAGATCCCCAAGCGGCTGCGCGGCACGTACGCGGCGCTCGGGCACCCGGAGATCCTCGACCATCTCACCCGGCTCGGCGTGACGGCGCTGGAGCTGATGCCGGTGCACCAGTTCGTCACCGACCACATCCTGGAGCAGCGCGGGCTGTCGAACTACTGGGGCTACAACTCGATCGGGTTCTTCGCCCCGCACAACCGCTGCTCCAGCCAAGGGCAGCGCGGCGGGCAGGTGCTGGAGTTCAAGGCCATGGTGCGGGCGCTGCACGAGGCGGGCATCGAGGTCATCCTGGACGTCGTCTACAACCACACCGCGGAGGGCAACCACCTGGGGCCTACGCTGGGGTTCCGCGGGATCGACAATCTTCACTACTACCGGCTGGTCGAGGGCGACAAGCGGTACTACATGGACACCACGGGCACCGGCAACGCCCTGCGCATGCGCTCGCCGCACGTGCTACAGATGATCATGGACTCGCTCCGCTACTGGGTCATCGAGATGCACGTGGACGGCTTCCGGTTCGACCTGGCCTCGACGCTGGCCAGGGAGCTGCACGAGGTCGACCGGCTGAGCGCGTTCTTCGACCTGGTGCAGCAGGATCCGGTGCTGTCGCAGGTCAAGCTCATCGCCGAGCCGTGGGACGTGGGCCCGGGCGGCTACCAGGTCGGAAATTTCCCGCCGTTGTGGACGGAGTGGAACGGGCGCTATCGCGACACGATCCGGGACCTGTGGCGCGGCCAGGCCGCCACGCTGCCCGAGTTCGGGTCCAGGTTCACCGGGTCGAGCGATCTCTACGAGTCCTCGGGCCGCCGTCCCGCCGCCTCGATCAACTTCGTCACCTGCCACGACGGCTTCACGCTCCAGGATCTCGTCTCGTACAACCACAAACACAACGAGGCGAACAAAGAGGGCAACCGCGACGGCACCGACGACAACAGGTCGTGGAACTGCGGGGAGGAAGGCCCGGCGGGCATCACCGTCGAAACGCTGCGCGAGCAGCAGAAACGCAACTTCCTCACCACGCTGTTCCTGTCCCAGGGCGTGCCGATGCTCTCCCACGGCGACGAGCTGGGCCGCACGCAGAAGGGCAACAACAACGGCTACTGCCAGGACAACGAGCTGACCTGGGTCGACTGGTCCGACGTGCGGGAGAACTGGCTGCTGCTGGAGTTCACGCAGAGCCTGTCGGAGCTGCGCAAGAAGCATCCGGTGTTCCGGCGCAGGAGGTTCTTCTACGGCAAGCCGGTACGCGGACTCAACGACATCGCCTGGCTCACCCCCTCCGGAGAAGAGATGACCGACGGCGACTGGACCGTGGGATACGCCAAGTCGCTGGCCGTCTTCCTCAACGGCGACGCCATCACCGAGCCGGACCGGCGCGGCCGGCCCATCAGGGACGACTCGTTCCTCGTCCTGTTCAACGCCCACTACGACACGATCAAGTTCACGATCCCCAAGGACTACGGCGAAATGTGGCACACGGAGATCGACACCGCCATGCCGATCATGCTGGACGCGCGGATGTGCCGCGGCGGCGAGGCGATCGCGGTACCCGGCCGCAGCGTGCGGGTGTTGCGCCGTGTCTAGGCCGGCGTCCACGTACCGGGTGCAGCTGACCCCGGACTTCGGCTTCGCCCAGGTGGCCGAGATCGCCGGCTACCTGCGCGACCTCGGCGTGAGCCACGTCTACCTGTCGCCGATCCTGCAGTCGACGCCCGGGTCCCTGCACGGCTACGACGTCACCGACCACTCCAGGATCAGGGAGGAGTTCGGCGGGGCCACCGGGTTCAGGGAGATGGCGCAGCAACTGGCCGCCCACGACCTGGGCGTGGTCGTGGACATCGTGCCCAACCACATGAACACGGTGAACGCGCAGTTCTGGTCGGTGTTAAAGGACGGGCCCGGCTCGCCGTACGCGAGCTGGTTCGACATCGACTGGGTGGACGGGAAGGTCGCGCTGCCTGTGCTGGGTGACGACACCGAGCCGGTGGTCGACGGCGACGTGCTGCGCTACCACGAGCACGCCTTCCCCCACCCCGGGCACTACCGGCTGGTCGACTGGCGCGAAGGGCCCGGCTACCGGCGCTTCTTCGACGTGTCGACGCTGATCGGGCTGCGTGTCGAGGACCCGTCCGTGCTGTTCGCCACGCACGAGGTGATCTTCTGGCTGCTCGACGAAGGGCTGGTGGACGGGCTGCGCGTGGACCACCCCGACGGGCTGGCCGACCCGCGCGGTTACCTGGAGCGGCTGCGCGCCCGTACGGGCGAGACCTGGACGGTCGTCGAGAAGATCCTCATCGGCCCCGAACGCCTGCCGGACGACTGGGCCTGCGACGGCACCACCGGCTACGACGTGCTCAACCGGGTCAACGGCCTGTTCGTCGACCCGGCGGGCAAGGATCCGCTCGTCGGGCTCTTCGCCGAGCTGACCGGGCAGCCCGCCGAATACCGGCCGGTGATGGCGCAGGCCAAGCGGGAGGTCCTGGACCTGTTCTTCGGCGCCGAGGTCAACCGGCTGGCCAAGGTGACCTCGTGCGATCCGGCGGCGATACGCGAGCTGCTGGCCGCGATGCCGGTCTACCGCGCGTACGTGGTGCCAGGGGAGCCGCCGCCGCCCGAGTCGGCCGAGATCGTCGAGCTGGCCGCCGAGGCCTGCTCTCCCGCCGTGCAGCCGCTCGTCCGCGAGGTCCTGTACGGCTCCGCCGAGTCGATCGTCCGCTTCCAGCAGGCGTGCGGCCCGGTCATGGCCAAGGGCGTGGAGGACACGGCGCTCTACCGGTGGTACCCGCTGGCCTGCCTCAATGAGGTCGGCGGCGAGCCGGACGTGTTCGGGCCGGCGGTGGAGGAGTTCCACGACTTCTGCGCCGAGCTGCGGCCGTACACGATGACCACGCTGTCCACCCACGACACCAAGCGGTCGGAGGACGTGAGGGCGCGGCTGTCGGTGCTGTCGGAGCTGCCCGACGAGTGGGCGGCGGCGGTGAAGGAGTGGTCGTCGGCCGTGCGCTTCGACCCCTGCCTGGACTACCTGGCCTGGCAGAACCTCATGGCGGCCTGGCCGATCTCCGCCGAGCGGTTCACGGACTACCTGCTCAAGGCCGCCCGCGAGGCGAAGACCACCATTTCCTGGGTGAATCCGGATCCGGTCTATGAGCGGGGACTGCGGGAGTTCGCCGAGGCCGCCGTCCGGCTGCCGGTCGGGGAGTTCACCGCGCGGATCGATCCCTTCGCCATGTCCAACTCGCTGGGCGCCAAGCTCGTGCAGCTCATGATGCCCGGGGTGCCCGACGTGTACCAGGGCAACGAGACCACCGACTTCTCGCTGGTCGATCCGGACAACCGGCGGCCGGTGACGTACCCGCGCGAGCCCCAGAACTCGTGGGACGCGGCCAAGCTGCTGGTCACGACCCAGGCGCTGCGGCTGCGGCGGCGGCTCGGGGGCGCGGCGGCGTACGAGCCGCTCCGGGCGGAAGGGGAGGCGGCGGAGCACGTGATCGCCTTCGCCCGCGGCGACGGCGCCCGTCCGCGGGCCGTGGCGGTGGCCACCCGGCTCCCTGTGCGCCTGGCCCGGACGGGATGGGGAGGCACGACGTTGACGTTGCCCGCGGGCACGTGGCGGGACCTGCTCACGCACTCGCTCCACGCCGGCCGGATCCCGCTCGCGCACCTGCTCGGCCAGTACCCGGTCGCACTCCTGGAGAGACATGATCTTTGAGGTCTGGGCACCGAACGCCACGGCAGTCGAGGTCGTCGTCCTGGGCGGACGCCGGCCGATGTCGCGCGGTTCTCGCGGCGCGGAGGGGTGGTGGTCCGCCGAGGTCGAAGGGGCGGAGCACGGCACCAGGTACGCGTACGCGGTGGACGGCGACGGCCCGTACCCCGACCCGCGCTCGCGGCGGCAGCCGGACGGGATCTTCGGTCCCAGCGCCGTGTACGACCACGCCCGCTTCACCTGGTCCGACCACGGCTGGAAGGGCCGTGACCTGCGCGGGGCCGTGATTTACGAGCTGCACATCGGGACGTTCACGACAGAGGGGACGTTCCAGGCGGCCATCGAGAAGCTCCAGCACCTCGTCGAGCTCTGCGTCGACTTCGTGGAGATCATGCCGGTCGCGCCCGTTCCCGGCGGGCGGAACTGGGGGTACGACGGGGTCGATCTGTACGCCGTCAACGAGACGTACGGCGGCCCTGACGGGCTCAAATCCTTCGTGGACGCCTGCCACCGGGCCGGCATCGGCGTGATCCTGGACGTGGTCTACAACCATCTGGGGCCGTCGGGGAACTTCCTGCACCCGTTCGGGCCGTACTTCGCCGGGTTCAAGGGGAGCTACTGGGGCGACGCGGTCAACCTGGACGGGCCGGGCTCCGACGAGGTGCGCCGCTACTTCGTCGGCAACGCGCTGCAGTGGCTGCGCGACTACCACATCGACGGGTTGCGACTGGACGCCGTGCACGCGCTGCACGACGGCCGCGCCACGCACCTGCTGGCCGATCTGGCGCAGGAGGTCGACGCGCTGGCCTGCTCCGTCGGCCGGCCGCTGTCGCTGATCGCCGAGTCCGACCTCAACGACCCGCGCATGGTGCGGCCGCTGGAGGCCGGCGGGCTCGGCATGACCGCGCAGTGGAACGACGACGTCCACCACGCGCTGCACTGCGCGGTGAGCGGCGAGCGCCACGGCTACTACGCGGACTTCGCCGGCCTGCCCGCGCTGGCCAAGGTGCTGACGGGCGGCGTGCTGCACGACGGGTCGTACTCGAGCTTCCGCGGGCGATCGCACGGGAGGTCCTTCGCCGGCGTGCCGGGGCACCGGCTGGTGGCCTGCCTGCAGAACCACGACCAGATCGGCAACCGGCCGGCCGGCGACCGGCTGCCGATCCCGGCGCTCAAGCTGGGCGCCGGGCTGCTGCTGACCTCGCCGTTCACGCCGATGTTGTTCATGGGCGAGGAGTGGGGAGCGCGTACGCCGTTCCTGTTCTTCTCCGATCACATGGAGCCGAAGTTGCGGGAGAGCGAGGGCGAGCGGAGGGCGCGGGAGTTCGACGGGTTCGGGTACGCGTGGGAGGCGCCGGATCCGTCGGAGAAGGAGACGTTCCTGCGGTCCAAGCTGGACTGGAGCGAGGTGAAGGAGGAGGCGCACTGGTCGCTGCTGTGCTGGTACCGCGACCTGATCGCGCTGCGCAAGGCGCTGCCCGAGCTGTCGGATCCGCGGCTGGAGCGGGTGCGGGTGGAGGTGGATCCGCTCGGTAAGTGGCTGGTCATGTGGCGGGGGGCGCTGGCCGTTTCGGTGAACTTCGCGCAGGAGTCGGTGACGGTGCCGGTGTCCGCGGGGACGGTGCTGCTGACTTCGGACGAGCCTGTCGCGGTGGACGAGGGCGGGCTGCGGCTGCCGGGGCAGTCGATGGTGATCTGCCGCCCCGCCGAGCGCTGACCGGCCTTCGTCCACAGGGGCGGGATGCCCTGGTGGCCTTGTCCACAGAATTGGATTCGGCTCCACCCGGACTGCACGCCATCTTCGATCCTGAGTTGCCTCACCAACCCGACGGGATCCGAATCACGATCACGGAGGCTACTCATGAAGATCACCCTCCCGTTGCCTCGCACGCTGACCTCGCTGTTCGTCATCGCCATGGAGCAGTTGCCGTTCGATCTCGGGTCGTTCGTGCCCTGGCGCGTCGGTGGGCCGTACAAAAGGGCGGTGATCAGCGCGATCGGCAGCCGGTCCCTCACCGTGACCCACCACGCGACCCCGTGGAGACCGGTCGGAGCCGCGCTCACGGACGACGACAGGCGCCGCCTGCGGCGGGCGAAGCAGCACATCGTGGTGTCCGCCACGGCGCCCCCGCACCGGCTTCCCGTCGCCGTGCAGGCGGCCCGGGCGGTCGCCCGGGCGCTGGCCCGCGAATGCGACGGCGTACTGATCGACCCCCTGACCGGCTCCACCATCCTGACCTGCGGGAGGTGCGCCGGCGAGCCCCCGGACTTCAGCCTGGGAGACGACTGGCTGAGCTGGGACGTCCAGGTCCACGACGACGCGACCTGCCCGCCCTGGGACCCGGCCGACACGGCCGTGTGCGACTGCCTGCGCGTCACCTCGCGCGGCCTGCGCCGCTTCGCCCTGCCGGAGGTCACCCTCGACGGCGCCGCCTGCGCCCACAACCTGTGCGCGACCAACCTCCTGCGAACGGTGGCCCACCGTCTGGCCACGGACCACCTGGCCTACGTCGCCACCCACCCGGCCGCCACCGAGCGCCTGATCGACGACTTCCTCCGGATCCAGCCGTCAGACGGCGGAGGGCTCCCCTTCGGCGTCCAGCTGACCCCCTACGATGCGGAGGTGGGCGAGCTTGGCCGCACCGGCAGCATCCGTCGCCTGAAGGTCGGCCCCGCCCCCGGCACCGGCCAGGTGACCTGCCTGAAGGTCGGCCCGCCCTCGGGCTTCACCGGCTCTCTGAACGACTGGCTCTGCGCGACCCGGGCATCCCACCACGCGACCCTGACCTCGATCGGCTGCCGCACCCCTGACCCGGTCCAGGTCATGGCGGCCTAGGGGGTGGGGCGCTACGCCGGCGGTCCCGTCCCGCCCGAGGACGGGCCGGCCGGTGGCCGGCGGTCTCGGGTTACCGTGGGACGGCTGCGACGGTTCTGACCTGGTTTATGAGGAAATGAGGATGGTCGTCTTGAACCATCCGAGGCGTGGGCACGTCAAAGTGACGTGATTCGGTTCGAAATGATCGACGAAGATCTGCGAACGGCGCGCCGGCGGGCGCGTCGCTGGGACGAACTGGACGAGCGCCGCAGGGCGGTCGCCTACCGGATCCAGGAGGTCCGGCAGGCGCTCGACCTGATCGGGGTGTGGGATCAGGAGACCGTGGCCGCGGAGGAGGCCAGGCTCAGGGCGTTCGGGCGCGTGCTAGCGTCCGTGGAGCAGGAGCTGGCCGAGGTGGGGCCGGCGCGGGAGCTCTATGAGGAACTGCTGCTGCGCGAGGATCGGCGGCTGGTGGAGTCGGCGGATCCGCAGGGCGCCGAGCTGCTGGAGATCGGGCGGCTGATGGCGGAGCTGGACGTGGAGCTGCCTGCCCGGGAACGTGCGAGGGGGACTGGTCTGGCGGCCCTGCGCCGGCCCGGCGATCGGCAGGCGATGGCCGAGTTCGTCCGGCAGCTCCAGGCACTCGGGATGCGGGTGGAGCCGGGGGCGCTGAACGGCGCTCAAGGCCTGCGTGACGCGCGGGGGATGGTGGAGCGGTTGGAAGAGCGCTGCCGGGAGCTGGAAACGCTACGCGACAGGCTCCTTGACCGGCGCGAAGAGCTGCTGCTCGGCTGAGCCGGCTGGACACGGAGTGCGCCCCCGCGCCGTACGGGTGAGGTCCGGCCGGACGGTCAGCGGCTGAGGATTCGGCGCATGACCTGCTCCAGCGTGGCCGCCGGGTCCGGATCGGTGTCCAGGGCGCGCCAGGCCACGTACCCGTCCGGGCGGACCAGGACGGCGCCGCCCCCGCTGACGCCGTATCTTTCCTGCCACCGCCCCTCCACGTCCACCAGCTCCTCGCCCACCAGCAGCCGCGTGAGCTGCACGCCGAGCCGCTCCTTGACCAGGCGCCCGGCGTCCATCCACGCCTGCCCCCCTTGCTTGTCGGCCAGCAGCACGAAGCCGGAGCCGAACAGGTCGATGGTGGAGATGCGCAGGCCCTCCCAGTCGAGCACCACGTGCGGGGCGCGGCTGCCGGGGCGGCCGTTCGGCACGCGGGGGTCCTCCAGGATGGAGCCGTCGTCACCGGGCTCGTCCAGGATCGCCGTGGAGTGGTAGCGGAATCCGATGAGGGCGCCCACCGGGTCCTCGAGAGGCTCCGGGTAGCCGACGCGGGCCGCGGGAGGCATGCGTACGCCGAGGTTGGCGAGCTGGGCGTCGGCCGTCAGCGCGCCGATCGGGCGGCGTTCGGCGTCGTATGTGTCCAGGAAGCCCGGCCCGGCCTGGCCCGTGAGCACCAGCCAGAGCCGCCAGGCGATGTCGCAGCCGTCCTGGAGCGCGGTGCTGCCGCCCTGCCCGCCGGTGGGTGGCATGGTGTGGGCCGCGTCCCCGGCGAAGAACACCCGGCCGGCGCGGTAGGTGTCGGCCAGCACATGCGCCATGGCGAAGGACGTCTTGTCCAGGATCCGCACGTCGAGCCCGGGCCGGCCGACGGCGATGCGTACCAGCTCGACACAGCGCTCGTCGGTGAAGTCGGCCTCGCTCTCGCCCTCCTTCAGGTTGACGCCGAGGACGTGCGCCCCCACGCCCGTGCCGGTCACGATCACGCCGGTGAAGACGTCGTTCTGCAGATACCAGAGGGTGACCTCGCGCTCGCGCACCAGGCCGGCCAGGTCGGCGTCGAACATGATCGAGCACATCTGGCCCAGCTCGTCCTTGCCCGAGGTGGGCACGCCCAGGAGAGTTCGCAGCGGACTGCGGTAGCCGTCGGCGGCCACCACGTAGTCGGCCCGCACGAGGCTCTCCGCGCCGGCAGTGCGGATGCGCGCCGTCACGCCGTCCTGGTCCTGCTCCAGCGAGATCAGCTCGGTGGAGAACCGCAGGTCGGCGCCGCACTCCTCGGCCTTGCGCCGCAGCACGCGCTCGATCTCGGCCTGGGGTGCGCCGACGGTCGCGACGGGGGTGATGCCGGAGAGGAAGGCCAGTTCCTCGTTCTCGTCGTTCATGATCATGTGCGGGTTCGGGTCGGCCAGGTCCTTGGCGATCGAGATGCGCATGTTGTCGCCGATGCCGGCCCAGATCCGGCTCAGCGCCTCCTCCACGCCCGGCACGGGGCGCAGCAGCTCGACGGCTCGCGGGCCGACGCCGAACGCCTTGGGCTGGATCGAGGTGCTCGCGTGCCGCTCGACCAGCATGACGGGCACCTCGCGCCAGGCCAGGAGCAGCGCCGCGCTCAGCCCCGCGTACCCACCGCCGACCACCAGGACCGGCACTCGCTCTTGCTCCATTGCTCTCCACCTCCGGAACGCGTACTATCGCGTTTACTGTCGCAGGACACGATATGTCGCGTCTGTCGCGACAGTCAAGATATATCTCGAAATGCGCGAAGGGCCGCCCGAGCGATTCATGCTCGGGCGGCCCTTCGGCGTGACGCTATGAGAGGTGGTGTTCCAGGGATTCGAGCTTGGAGGTCATGCCGTCCGTGACCCCCGGCCGGATGTCGGCCTTGAGCACCAGGCTCACCCGCGGCGCGACCTCCGCCACCGCCTCCACGGCCCGCTTGACCACGTCCATGACCTCGTCCCACTCACCCTCGATCGTGGTGAACATCGCATCCGTCCGGTTGGGCAGCCCGCTGGAGCGAACCACCTTGACGGCGCGCGCTACGGGCTCGGCGACGCCCTCGCCGACGCCCAGCGGAGTGATGGAGAATGCGACGATCACTGCGTGCCCCCTTGCGGCGACGGGCACGGGCCCTCCGCGCCCACGAACTCGGCCAGGAGCCTACCGCTCCCAACCGAGCCCCGGAACGCGAAAAGCCACGACGCCGCCGAACGTCGTGGCCACCGCTGAGCACCGTCACACGTGGTCGTGCTCTTCTTCCTCTTCCTCGCTGGGCCCCTCGGACGGCTCCACCCCGAGCACCGCCTCGCGCGGCTCGATCTCGGTGATGTGCTCCACCAGTCCCAGCACGTGGTCCGGCTCGATCAGCCACTGCAGCGCCGAGGCGCCCGTATCGTCGGCCTTGACCAGCTCTGCCTGCTCCGTACGCTCCTCCTCGGTGAGGTCCGCGTCGGGATGCCTGATCTCGGCCAGCGCCGCAGCCTGCAGCGCGTCCATGTCGAGCACCTCGACGGTCAGCTCGACCGTCAGGCGCAGGAACTTCGGTTCATCACTCATGGCGACGACTTTAGGGCAGCTTCCACTCCACAGGCGCCGCGCCTTGCTGGATCAGCAGCTCATTGGCCCGGCTGAACGGCCGCGAGCCGAAGAAGCCGCTGCGCGCCGACAGCGGCGAGGGGTGGGCGGACTCGACGCGCGGCACGCTGCCGAGCATCGGCGCCAGGTTGCGCGCGTCGCGACCCCACAGGATGGCGACCATCGGCTTGTTCCGCGCCACCAGGGCGTGGATGGCCTGCTCGGTGACCTGCTCCCAGCCCTTGCCGCGGTGCGAGGCCGGCTTGCCGGGCATCACGGTGAGGACCCTGTTGAGCAGGAGCACGCCCTGCTCGGCCCACGGCGTGAGGTCGCCGTTGGCAGGCCGGGGCAGGCCGAGATCGGTCTCCATCTCCTTGTAGATGTTGACCAGGCTGCCCGGCAGGGGCCGCACGTCGGCCGCCACCGAGAACGACAGCCCGACCGGGTGGCCGGGCGTCGGATAGGGATCCTGGCCCACGATCAGCACCTTGACCTCGTCGAAGGGCTGGGTGAACGCGCGCAGCACGTGCTGGCCCGCGGGGAGGTATTGCCTGCCTTCGGCGATTTCCTTGCGCAGGAACTCGCCCATCTGGGAGATCTGCTCGGCGACGGGCTCAAGCGCTGTGGCCCATCCGGCTTCGACGACTTCGTTCAGGGGACGACCGGCCATGGCCGTTGAGCTTATCCAGGTCTGGCACGGCTTGAGGCCGAAACGTCGGCTCCCGCCGTACCGGAATGATCACAGGCGCCCGCCTCAACCCTCGAAAGGCGGGCGCCTGACTGTGGCCTACTTCACCGAGCCGGCCATCATGCCCTGGACGAAGTACCGCTGGAACGCGAAGAACAGGAGCAGCGGGATGATCAGCGACAGGAACGCGCCGGACGAGAGGATGTCAACGTTCGACCCGAACTGCCGCATCTGGGACTGCAGATACTTGGTCATCGGCTGGTTGCCGGTGTCGGCGAAGACCAGCGCGATGAGCATGTCGTTCCACACCCACAGGAACTGGAAGATGCCCAGCGAGGCGATGGCGGGCTTGCCCAGCGGGAACACCACCTGCACGAAGATCTTCCACTCCGCGGCCCCGTCCATGCGCGCCGCCTCCAGCAGCGAGGCCGGGATGCCGACGAAGAAGTTACGCAGCAGGAAGATCGCGAACGGCAGGCCGAACGCCACGTGGAACAGCACCACCCCCGGGATCGTGCCGAAGATCCCGGCGCCTCCGTAGAGGCTGGCGACGGGGATCAGCGCGATCTGGATGGGAACGATGAGCAGCCCGACCACGATGAGGAACCCCAGGTCCCGCCCGGGGAAGTCCATCCAGGCGAACGCGTACGCCGCCATGGCCGCGATGCCGATCACCAGGACCGTGGTCGGCACCGTGATGAGAATGGTGTTCCAGAAGGACGCGGTGAAGCCGCTGCCCAGGAGGTTCTGGTAGTTCTGGATGGTCAGCTCGGCCGGCTTGGTGAAGACCGTCCACCAGCCCTCGGCGCTGTTGACCTGATTGGTCCGCATGGAGACGACCAGCAGGCCGAGCGTCGGCACCAGCCAGAACAGGCCCAGGAGCACCATGACGACCTGGACGGCCCCGCTGCCGATCCGATCGACGATCCTGCCCAGCACACCCCTGCGCGGCGCGCCCGTCTCCAGCTTGGACGGAACGGTGGCGGTCGCGGTCGTCATGTGTTCTCCCTTCTGAACCTGCGGATATTCATGATCATGAAGGGAAGGACCAGAATGAGCAGGAACACAGCCAGCGCACTGCCCAGGCCCTGGTTGTTGCCGCCGCCGAACGACACACGCCACATCTCCAACGCGACCACGTTCGCTTCCGGCTGGACCGAGGACGGCGCGATGATGAACACCAGGTCGAACACCTTCAGCGTATTGATGATCATCGTCACGAAGACGACGAGCAGCACCGGCGACAGCAGCGGCACCGTGATCTTGCGGAACACCTGCCACTCCGTGGCGCCGTCGATGCGGGCCGCCTCCAGCGCGTCGCGCGGGATCGCCGCGAGACCGGCCGCCAGCAGCACCATGGCGAACCCGGCCCACACCCAGACGAACGCGCCGATGATCGCCGGGGTGATGAGCGCTGGCCCGAGCCAGGTCAGACCGCCGTAGGCGGCCTCGAAGTTCGACTGCGGCAGCCGCACGGTGTAGGAGCCCGCGGGCAGGCCCTCGAAGCGGAAGGTGCCGTCGTCGGCCGTGGTCGCCGTGGCCGCGACCTGGCCGTTCTGGACCGCTTCCACGGTCATGCCGGGCAGGCCCTTCTCGGTCGCGTCCATCGCGCCGCTCTGGCCGCCGCCTCCGGCCGTGAAGTCGAACCACACCGTTCCGGACACCGCGCCGCCGGCCGCGGGGGCCTTGGCGGGCTGCGCATTCGAAGGCACGAGCTGCGGCTTGACGCCCACGATCGGGATCAGCGCCGGCTGGCCCGCCTGGACGGGCTGCTTGGTGACGACCGCGCCGTTCTGGGCGGCGACCGCCGACTGCGCGCCCTCGCGCGGGCGGGCCTCGGGGTAGCCCTGCGAGGAGGAGAACGTGTCGTGCACCGTGGTCAGGATGGCGTTGGCCAGGCCCTTGTCCGGATTCTCCTCGTACACGAGGCGGAAGATCACGCCCGCCGCCATCAGCGAGACCGCCATCGGCATGAACACGATCAGCTTGAACGCGGTCGCCCACTTGATGCGCTCGGTCAGCACCGCGAAGATCAGGCCCAGCGTGGTCACCACGATCGGGGCGATGACCACCCAGATGAGGTTGTTGCGGATCGTGGTGAGCGTGCCGGCGTCCGTGAAGATCGTCATGTAGTTGCCGAGCCCCACGAATCCGTTGCCTGTCGCGTCGAACAGGCTGCGGAAGATCGAGTAGACGATCGGGTAGACCACCCAGATCCCGAGCAGCAGCGCCGCCGGGAGGAGGAAGGCGATGGCGACCGCCGGGGAGGGGCCGAGGCGTAGTTTCGTTCGGGGGGTTTCAGCCGGTCCGGTGGCGGCCCCGCCCGTGATCTCCACGGGCGGGACCTTCGGGCCGTCCAACCGTTCGGTCACGGCCTTACCTCTTTACTTCCAGGCCTTCGCGGCCTCTGCTTCGAGCGCCTCCTGGGCGCCCTTGATGTCGGTCGGCTTGCGGACGAAGTCCTGCAGGACCTTCCACTCGCCCTTGCCGTCGGTGCCGCCGAACGCGCTCGGAGCCAGGTCGGACATGTCATACCGGACGGCGTCGCCGGCCGAGATGATCGTCTGACCGAGCTGCTTGGTCAGCTCGTCGGGGTAGTTGTCGGGGGAGACGTTCTTGTTGGGCGACAGGTAGCCGGGGAGCTTCGCCCAGACCTCGCCGCCCTCCTTGGAGGCCAGGAACTGCAGCAGCGCCATGGCGCCGGGGGAGTCCTTCATCGCCACCGCGACGTCGCCGCCGAGCACGACCGGAGCGGTGTCACCGGACTTGGGGAACGGGAAGTACTTCGCCTCCTCGCCGACCTTGGCGCCCGACTGCACGGCCTCGACGGCCACGAAGTCGGCCTCGATGATCATGGCGGCCTTATTGGTGCTGTAGACCTTGCTCACGCAACCGGGGAAGTCGGTCTGCATCGTGCCGGAGGTTCCGTCGACCAGGAACTCCTGCTTGCCGACGATCTGCTGGATCTTCTCCAGCGCGGTCGTCACGGTCGGGTCCGTCCACTTGATCTCGTGCTTGGCGAGCTTGTCGTAGTTCTCCGGGCCCGCGGTGGACAGGTACACGTTCTCGAACAGGTCGGTCAGCGTCCATCCGGAGGCGCCGCACAGCGAGAACGGCGCGGTGCCGGAGTCGGCGATGGTTTGAGAGTTCTTGACCAGCTCGTCCCAGGTCGTCGCCGGCTGCACACCCGCGTCCTCGTATGCCTGCGAGCTGTACCAGACCAGCGACTTGTGGGCGGCCTTGATCAGCACGCCGTACACCTTGTCGTCGACGGAACCGAGTTCTTTCCAGTACGGCGTGTAGTTGGCGTCGATCTCGGTCGTCACGGCGTCGGTCAGCGGCTTGAGCGCGTTCTGCTGGACGTACTGCTGCACCAGACCCGGCTGCGGCAGGATCGCGACGTCCGGCGGATTCTGGCCCTGGATGCGCGGGCCGAGGTAGGCGCCGGTGTCCTCGCCGGTGGAGGCGTAGGTCACCTCGGCGCCGGTCTTGTCGGAGAACGCCTTGAGCACCTGCTCGAAGTTCTTCTGCTCTTGTCCGGTCCACTTGGCGGCGACCTCGAGCTTCACGCCTTGGAGAGTCTTGGCGCCGCCGGTCGCCGGCGCGGACTCCGATGCGGTGGGCTGCGTCGTCGTCGGTGCGTTGCCGCAGGCGGCGACGGCTACCGCGAGCCCCGCCAGGATCGCTGCTGCTCTGGCTTTTCGCATTGCTGCCTCACTGGGTTCTGATGATCTCTTCGAGTTCGGACTTCATGGAGGCCGCGACGTCGTCGGCGGACTCGGTGGTGGGGGTGCTCAGGGCCTTGGCGACCGAGCTGGCGATCACCAGGCTCAGCTGGTTGTAGTTGGCGCTCACCGGCCGTGCCTTGGCGGCGAGGATGCTCTCCTTGAGCACCGGCAGGTACGGGAAGCGCTTGATCAGGTCGGGATCGTCGTAGAGCTCGGTCCACACGGGCGGGAACGAGCCCTCGGTCAGGACCCGGCGCTCGTTCTCCAGGCTCGTGAAGTAGCGGATGAACTCCTGCGCCGTGTGCTGGTGCTTGGAGAAGGCGCTGATGGCCAGGTTGGCGCCGCCGAGCGTGCTGGACCCCGGGCCGTCGAGCCCGGGCAGCCGGGTCACCCCGAGCTTGTCGCCCAGCCTCGCCTTGGCGGGGCCGTAGGCGTGCGGCCAGTTGCGGGCGAAGGCCAGCCTGCCGTCCTGGAAGGCCAGGCGCGACTCCTCCTCCTTGAAGCTCAGCGACTCCTTGGGGATCCAGCCCTCGCGGAGCCCCCGCATCAGGAAGTCGAGCGCGATCGCGCCCTTGGCGGGGTCGAGCGTCACCTCCGTGCCGTCGTGGCCGAGGATCTGCCCTCCGGCCGACTGCACGGCTTCGGAGAAGTTCACCGTCAGCCCCTCGTAGGCGAGGAACTGCCCGGCATAGCCCTCTATGTTGTGCTTTTTCGTAATTTCTCGTGACTGGTCGCGAAGCTCCGCCCACGTCCTCGGCGGCTTCTTGACCAGGTCGGTCCGGTAGTAGAGCAGTCCCGCGTTGCTCGTGTACGGCACAGCCCAGAGCTTGCCCTTGTAGACCGCCGTTTCCACGACCGGCGGCAGGAACCTGTCGAGCGGGAACAACCCGCGTTCCAGGGGGATGATCCAGCCGTTCTCCGCGAACTCGGCGGTCCACACCACGTCGAGCCCCAGCACGTCGTACCGGCTGCTCTGGGCCTGGAGGTTGGCCACCATCTGCGCCCGCTGCTCGTCGGCGACCTCGGGCAGCTCCAGCAGCGTCACCTTCTCGGCCGGGTGGGCCTGGTTCCAGCGATCCAGCAGGGGTTGCAGGTACGCCGTGGTGTCGCGGCCGGTGGCGAACGTGATGGGCCCCGTGCCGCTCGTCCCGGTGTCGCCGCCGCCCTCTTCGCCCGTCGCCGCGCATCCGGCCGCCAGGAGGACGGCCAGCATGAGCGGGAGCGAGCGCAACACTCTGTTTCCTCCGATTTCAGAGTGGATACATACGTGTTAGGTAGATGCATTCATGTTATGCACACCTGTAATCTGAAGGTCAACGGATAACTGCGTAACGCATTCGTAACACGGTGGGGAGGTGAGGCGTGCGGCAGCACCTGCTGGCGCTCCTGGCGAAGGAGCCGGCGCACGGCTATGAGCTGAAACAGGCGCTCGAGCAGACCTTCGGCAATGCCTATCCCTCCCCGAACATCGGGCAGATCTACGTGACGCTGGGCCGGCTGGAGAAGGACGGCCTGGTCAGGGCCGTGGACGTCGAGCAGTCCAACCGGCCCAACAAGAAGGTCTACTACCTGACCGCCAAGGGCCGCGACGTGCTCACGACCTGGGTGGACGAGCCCACCGAGGGCCCCAGGGTGCGTGACGAGTTCTTCATGAAGCTCGTGCTCGCGCCGCTCACCGGCATCGCCGACCGGATGGCGCTGATCAACCGGCAGCGCCGCCATTACCTCGGGCTCATGAGCGACCTCAACGACCTCCTGTCCCGCACGCCGCCGGCCGACCGCGTGGCCATGCTGCTCATCGAGGGTGCCATGCTGCACCTGCAGGCCGATCTTGACTGGCTGGAGCGGTGCCAGGAGGATCTGGCATGACCTCAGTCGTGAAAACGGTCAATCTGGTCAAGATCTACCAGGATGGTGCGGTTCCCGTGCCCGCCGTGCGCGGGGTGGACCTGCAGGTCGAAGCGGGCGAGTTCGTGGCGATCATGGGGCCGTCCGGGTCGGGGAAGTCCACGCTGATCCACATGCTGGGCGGCCTCGACACCCGGACCAGCGGAGAGATCTGGCTCGACGGCAAGCGCGCCGACACGCTCTCGGAGAGCGCCTGGGCGGTGCTGCGGCGCAAGAAGGTCGGCTTCGTCTTCCAGTTCTTCAACCTCGTGGCCAACATGACCGTCGGCGACAACGTCGAACTGCCCGCGCTGCTGGCCGGGGCCTCGCCCAAGGTGGCCCGCGAGCGCAGGGAGAGCCTGCTGGCCGCGCTCAATCTCACCGACCGCGCCGACGCCGCGCCCGCCCAGCTGTCCGGCGGCGAGCAGCAGCGGGTCGCGCTGGCCAGGGCGCTGGCCAACCAGCCCAGCCTGCTGCTGGCCGACGAGCCGACGGGCAACCTCGACAGCCGCAACACACGCGACGTGCTGCGCCTGCTCGGCGACGTGCACAAGGAGGGCCAGACGATCGTCATGGTCACGCACGACGCCCGCGTGGCGAGCCTGGCCGACCGGTTGGTGTCGCTGTTCGACGGGGAAATCGTCGACGACGGCCGCATCGCGCGCCGCCGCAGCGGCACGGCGGGCGAGGTGATCGATCTCCGATGAGCCCCGCCCCGCCGCGCGCCCCCTGGCCCGGCCGGCGCCCCGTCGGCCGCGTACTTCGCAGGATCGTCTCTCCCATGGTCCCGTCGGTGACGGACCGGTGCAAAGTGCGACGAATGGGCAGGACGGCACCGATCATGCGGGCAACCCGGGGCGGCGGGCGCGTGGTCCGGGCCGGGGCAAGGAGCAGGGTTCGCAGCGGAGTGAGTGAGGAGCGGTGAGCGCCGCACTGGCGGGGAGCCGGTGGGTCAAGGCCGACCTGCGGGCCAGGAAGGGCCAGGCGGTGCTGACCGTGATGGCCGTGGCCGGGATCGTGGCCGCGCTGATCACGGCGGCGACCCTGCTCGAGGACGGCACCAACCCGTGGCGGAGCCTGTTCGCCCAGACCGACGGGGCCCACGTCTGGCTCTACACCGACGACAGCCCGCAGGCGGCCCTGGGCGGCATCGACGGCGTGACGCAGATCGCGGGCCCGTACCGGTCGGCGCCCGTGACGGTGGCGCAGGGCGGAAAGAAGGAGCCGGCGGCGCTTCGCGCGATGCCGGCCACGCCGCCTCAGGTGGCGCACCCGCTGGTGGCCGAGGGCAGATGGCTGGATCCGGCCCAGGCCGACGGGGTGGTCGTCGAGCGGTCGTTCGCGAACGCGCTGCGGCTCAGGGTGGGCGCGCCCTTCACGGTCATCTCGCTCATCGGCGAACGCCACACCCTGTACGTGCGCGGCATCGCCGACTCCGCCGAGCAGGGCTTCTACCCCCAGTGGACGCCGGGCCTGGCCTACGTGCTGCCGTCCATGCTGGACCGGATCGAGCCCATGCTCGGCCGCAGCGAGTGGGTGACCGGGCTGCGCCTGGCCGACCCCGACGCCACGCAGGTCGTCTCGCAGCGTGCGGTCGTCATGCTGGAGGACGAGCTGCAGCGGGTCTACACCTGGCGCGAGGTCAGCGCCGCCATGGAGCTGGACAACCGGCTGCTCGGCACACTGCTGGCGCTGTTCGGGGTGGTCGGGCTGGTGGCGGCCGCGCTCGCGCTGGCCAACGCGGCCGGCGGCCGCGTGCTCGGCCAGCTGCGCGACCTGGCCACGCTCAAGTCCATGGGCTTCACCAAGGGGCAGGTCGCGCTGCTGCTCCTGGTCGAGCACGGCGCACTGGGCCTGCTCGGCGTCGCGCTCGGCGCCATTGCCGGCTGGGGAGTGATGGCCCTGGTGCTCGGGGCGACCTCCGTGGCGCCGAGGCCGGTGCTGGCCATCATCGGCGGAACGGCGCTGGTCGTGCTGGCCGCCGTGGGGCTGCCGGCCTGGCGCGGCGGGCGCACGCCGCCGATTCCGGACGTGCCCGCCGCCCCGCCGCGCGGCCATCTGTCCAGGCTGGCCAGGCTCGCTCTGCTCGTACGCCTCCCGCCCGCCCTCGTCCTCGGCACCAGGGACGCCTTCACCAGGCGGGTCCCGGCGTTCCTGACGGCTTTCGGGCTGGCCGTGCCGATGATGATGATCACGATCGGGCTCGGCGTGTGGGCCACGCTGGACGACTTCGCCGACCATCCCGACCAGGTGGGCCAGCACGCGTCCCTCTACGTCAGGCAGGGCAAGCTGGAGGAGGCGGCCGACGCCAAGCGCATCGCCGAGCAGGACAAGGACGTGGCCGCGGTCTACCCGGGCACCGACGTCAACGCCCTGGCGCCGGGCGAGGCCCGCTCAGTGAGGGTGCGGGCGATCGGCAGCTCGACGGATCCGTACCCGTTCCCCGTGGTCGAGGGCCGCATGTACGCCCAGCAGGGCGAGGCCGTGGCCGGGCAGGGCCTGCTCGACCTGCTGGGCGTGAAGATCGGCGACCGGGTGCGGCTCACCGTGGGCGGCACGCCGCTGATCGTCAGGATCGTCGGCCGCACCGTCGAGCCCGACCTGGACGGCGAGGTGCTGTCGGTGGGGCTCGACAGCCTGGCGGCCAAGGACTCGACGCCGCCGGAGTTCTACGCGCTCGCCCTGAAGCCGGGCGCCGACCAGGCCGAGGTGCGGGGCCGGCTGCTGGCCGCGTCGGCCGAGAGCCTCGACGTGCAGGCCGCGGTCAACCCGGCCGACCGGCTCGCGATCATCAGGGTGGTGATCGTGGCGCTGATCGCCGTGCTGACGTTGATCGGCCTGGCCAACCTGCTCACCGCCAGCGCGCTCGGGCTGCGCGACCACGCCTTGGACCTGGCCGTGCTGAAGGCCATGGGGCTGACGCCGCGCCAGGTCATGGCCACGCTCGTGACGGGCACCGGCCTGCTGGTCGTGCTCGGCGTCGGCGCGGGCGCCGCGGCGGGCATGTCCGTGGTGACGGGGCTGATCGACCTGCAGGGCCACACGAGCGGCGTGGGGGCGGGCATCGGCCGCGCGCCCTCAGCCCTGACGCTGGCGGTCGCCGTGATGGCGGCCGTGGGCACGGCCCTCGCGGTCGCGCTCATTCCCGCGCGCCGGGCGGCCCGTGCCCAGGTGCCGGTCACGTCGCGCTGACGACCTCCGCGCGCTTGAGCGCGAACCAGTAGAAGCCGTGCGCGGGCAGCGTCAGCAAGTACGGCAGCTCGCCGATCGGCGGGAAGGGCACCCCGCCGCGCGCCTCGACCGGGATCAGCCCCTCGAACCTGCGCAGGTCCAGCTCGACCGGCTGCGGGAACTTCGACAGGTTGTTCACGCACAACATCACGTCGTCGCGGTCCTCGCGGACGAACGTGAGCACGGACGGGTTGGAGGACCACATTTCCGTGTACGCCCCGACGCCGAACACCGGGTGCTTGCGCCGGATCTCCAGCATCTTGCGGGTGAAGTGGAGCAGCGAGCCCTCGTGGCGCTGTTGCGCCTCCACGTTGACCGCCTGGTAGCCATAGATGGGATCCATGACGGCCGGCAGGTAGAGCCGCCCGGGGTCGGCCGTGGAGAAGCCGGCGTTGCGGTCGGGGCTCCACTGCATCGGCGTGCGGACCGCGTCGCGGTCCTCCAGCCAGATGTTGTCGCCCATGCCGATCTCGTCGCCGTAGTAGATGATCGGCGAGCCGGGCAGCGACAGCAGCAGCGCCGTGAACAGCTCGATCCGGTCCCTGTCGTTGTCCAGCAGCGGGGCCAGGCGCCGGCGGATGCCCAGGTAGGCGCGCATGCGCGGGTCCTTGGCGTACTCCTTGTGCATGTAGTCGCGCTCTTCCTCCGTCACCGTCTCGAGCGTGAGCTCGTCGTGGTTGCGCAGGAAGATGCCCCACTGGGCGTTCTCCGGCAGCTTCGGCGTGAGCGACATGATCTCGGAGATCGGCTCGCGGGTCTCCTTCTTCACCGCCATGTAGATGCGCGGCATGAGCGGGAAGTGGAAGGCCATGTGGCACTCGTCGCCGCCCGTGGTGGGGTCGCCGAAGTACTCCACGACGTCCTCCGGCCAGCCGTTGGCCTCGGCCAGCAGCACCCGGTCCGGGTAGAGGCGGTCCACCTCGGCGCGGATCTTCTTCAGGTACGAGTGCGTCTCCGGCAGCCCGGCGCACGCCGTGCCCTCCCGCTCGAACAGGTACGGGACCGCGTCCAGCCGGAACCCGTCGATGCCCAGGTCGAGCCAGAACCGCAGCACCTCCAGCATCGCTTCCTGGACCGCCGGGTTGTCATAGTTGAGGTCCGGCTGGTGGTGGAAGAAGCGGTGCCAGTAGTACTGCTTGCGCACCGGGTCGTAGGTCCAGTTGGACTCCTCGGCGCCGATGAAGATGATCGGCGCGTCGGGGTAGCCGCCGGGGTGGTCCGACCACACGTAGAAGTCGCCGTACGGCCCTTCGGGGTCGTGCCGGGAGGCCTGGAACCAGGGATGCCGGTCGCTGGTGTGGTTCATCACAAGGTCGGTGACGATGCGCAGGCCGCGTTCGTGGGCGGCCTCGATCAGCTGGACAAAATCCCCCAGATCACCAAAATCCGGCAGGATCTTCATGTAATCCGAAATGTCGTAGCCGCCATCGCGCAGCGGCGACTCGTAAAGCGGCAGCAGCCACAGGCAGTCGACGCCGAGCCACTCGAGATAGCCGAGCTTCTCGATAAGACCGCGCAGGTCGCCGGTGCCGTCGCCGTTGGAGTCCTTGAACCCCCGGACGAGAACCTCGTAGAACACCGCCCGCTTGTACCAGGCCGGATCCTCCGAGACGAACGCCTCGGAGATCGGCTCCGGCATTGGGGATGCGTTGATCATATTGTCGCTCACAGGAAGAGATGTGGGCAGGACGAAGTCACCGGTTGCCCCGGCGTTCTTTGCTGGTGACCGCGCCGCTTGGAGTCGTCATCCCTGCGAACTCCATGCCCTCGAACGAGACCGGATTTGTGATCCGGTGCCCGTTTGTGCGGCGCTTACGGGCCGAACACTACCAGCCCGTTGGCTTTCCGGAACCCGCTTCTGCTGTGCGAGGTTTAATACCCGCGAGATCCATATGTAATCGCCCTGTTACCGAGAGTTCATCAAAAAGGTGTCACGACGTCCGTGAGGTCGTTTTCGAAGTCACTCAGCCAGAGTCCGAAGAGTACCAATCCGCGCACCCAGAAGCGGTCATTCCAGCCGGTGAACCTGGTCAGCGCGTCGGGCCCGCCCGCGACCACCTCGTGCAGTTCCTCCGACAGCAGTCCAGGCACCCGGTTCACGACCGTCTCGAGCATGCTGTGCGCATAATTTCGGGCAGGCGCGGCCGTGGAACGCAGCGGCACCCGCTGGAGCGGCTGCTTGACGACATTCGTCGACGGGAGGGCGGCCACCCGGGGATTGGCCGCGTACAGCACCTCGCGGTAGAAGCGGCCCTTGTCCTTGCGTGCCACGCCGACCGACAGCGCGGCGTCGAAGAATTCGGGGTGGATGAACGGCGCCGCGAACGACGCCTCAGGGCCCACCAGGTTGACCGCGGAGCGCGCGATGCCCCGCACGGTCCTGGTGTGCAGCACCGACAGCGGCAGCTCGGCCCGGTGGCCGTGGAGCATGGAGGTGGCCGCGGCGAACTGCTCGCGTACGGTCTCCTCGATCCACTGGGCGGCGTTCTCGGACAGGAACGGCTGCGAGGGGGCGCCCAGCGACAGCGACCTCAGCACGGCCGCCGACCGTTCGGCCTGGGTCCTGGCCTCCAGCGCGGCGCCGCTGACCATGAAGTTCTTCAGCAGCGGCCCGCCGGCCAGCCCGTCGACGAGGATCCGGCCCGCGCCGTGCACCTCCTTGGCGAAGGGCGCGTACCAGGCGTGGTGCGGCGTCAGGTATTCGAGCCTGCGGGCGACCTCGGCCGCGTCCGCGGGGTAGTCGGCGGCGTCCTGGGTGACCACCCGGTGCGGGATGCCCAGCTCCTTGGTGATCGCCCGGGCGAAGACGATGTCGGTGTCGGTGCCGTCGTCCGGGCTCGTCGTCCACGACTCGACGTCCGCGCCGCGGGCCTTGGCCACGCCGGCCAGCAACCGCGAGTCGTAGCCGCCGCTGACCGGCACGAGCAGCTTGCGGCCGTCGTACTCCTCATAGACCTTGTGCAGCAGCTCGACGATCTCCTGAGGGCTGATCCACGCCTCGTAGGGCTCGGTGCGCAGCCAGCGCGGCAGCCGCCGCTCGGTGGCCATCCTGCCGTGCTCCCACACCAGCGCACTCGCCCCGGGCAGCCGCTTGACCTCGGTGTACGGGGTCGCCTCGCCCAGCGGGAACGTCACCTGGATGATCGAGGCCCACGCCGACCAGTCGATCGTGATCGGGACCAGGCTGAGCAGCGGCTGGATCAGCGACGAGAAGTAGACCGCGTCGCCCTGGCGCACGTAGTAGACGTCCACCAGCCCCAGCGCGCCCGTGTGCAGCGTGACCTTGCGGGCGTCGCCGATCAACCCGGGCGTCTCGTACGTCTCCGCGATCGTGATCCAGTCGTCGGCCGCCGGCGGCCTGCGCTCGCCCCAGGCGAACGCGTACGACTCCCCGGCCCGGTGATAGGGCGGCAGCGGCGTGGAACTGAACAGCGCGGCGTCGGCCGTCTGGAGGGCCGGACGCACGCGCGGGCCCGCGGCGGTGAGCTTGCCGAGTATGGCGGTATCGATCCGGCCGAGAGCGCCGCATACGTAGGGTCTCACGTTGAACTGCACCGGATCTCATCCCTTCGAGACGCTTCTGCAAAAGAGTATCCTTTGCCGGGCTGAGGGAGCGGATGGCCCGTGAGCGAGCGAAGCGAGTGAACAATTCGACACAGCGTCTCGACCCGGGCCGACGAAGGAGGCACGGTGTCGACAGAGCTGGAGAGCACGCGCAGGGCCTTGCGGGATGCGATCGCGCAGGCCGAGCGTGCGGCCGAACTGGCCAGGCTGCTGGACGCCGCCCAGGCGCGGCTGGCCGAGGCCGAGCGGAGCGTCGAGGAGTCCAAGGTCCTGGCCGAGCGGCTGAGCGAGGCCGAGGAGCGGCTCGCGGCCGAGCAGGCCGCCGCGGACAAGCTGCGCAAGGAGCTGGCCGAGCAGAGTTTCCAGGCCGAGGTGGCCCAATGGAAGCTGTCCTCGATCAAGGTGGCCCGCTGGAACCGCCTCGGCGACGCCATCAAGAGCGGCAAGAGCAACCCGGTGCGGCTCGCCAAGGGCCTCCGGGGCGCCGCCAAGCCGGTCAAACGGCCCACAGCGCCCAAGCGCAAGCCCGTGGCCACGGCCGCGGCCGCCAAGGAAGAGCGGCCGGGAGCCGCCTTCCAGGCCACGTCCTCGACCAGGACGCTCGGGGGCGCGTCGTTCAAGCTGAAGCCGTTCCGGGTGCCGACCGGCCCCAACACCCGGCCGCACCTGACGGCGGCCGTGATCGCCGACCCGCACGCCGAGGCGCTGCTGCGGTACGAGTGGCGGCAGACGACCGGCTTCACGCCGCGCGACTTCGCCCGGGTGCTCCCGCTCGAGATGCCCCACCTGCTCGTCGTCGAATCGGTCACGAAGGGGCCCTGGGCCGGGGAGATCACCGGAGAGCCCGGCGAGGGGATCAGGGCGCTGCTGGCCTGGTGCGCCGAGCGCGGCATCCGCACCGTGTTCTGGCACACGCAGGGCGAGGTGGACGCGTACGCCGCCACGGCCCAGCTGTTCGATCACCGGTTCACGAACGACCTGTCGGTGGCCTGGCCGCGGCTGCAGTTCGGGGTCCAGCCGCGGGTGCACAACCCGCTGCCGCTCGCGGGCGGCCGCATCGACCGGGTGCTCACGCTCGACCAGCTCCTGCCCGAGCACCTGTCGTACCCCGACGTGCTGACCTCCTACCGCTGGCCGTCCGCGGCCGACTGCCCGCCGGGCACCCCGCAGTGGCGGCTGGCCGAGATCGCCGCCTGCGGCACGCCCATCGGCGCGGAGCCGGACGGGCGGCGGGCGCACGTGGCGCTGCGGCGGGCGTACCAAATGGGCACGATGACCGAGCGGATCGACGAGATGCTCGACGCGATCGGCCTGCCCAGCGCCCGCGCCACCCTCAACACCTCCGTGCTGCTGCCGATCATGGACCCGTACCTGATGGAGCACGGGCTGGCGCAGGTCGCCAAGCAGTCGGGCGTGGTCCAGGTGATCGTCATCGGCCCGCCGGAGGCGGAGCTGCGCGCCCGCGACATGCTGCCCGGCATGGAGGTCCTCTACCGCCGCCCGCAGCCCTCGATGACCGAGGGCGCGATGCTCAACGCCGGGCTCGACCTGTGCGAGGCGGACCTGGTGGCGGTCATGGACCCGCGCGACGTGTACGGCCCGCACTACCTGTCCGACCTGCGCCGGGCCTTCCTGTTCAGCACCGCCGACATCGTCGGCAAGGCCGCCTTCTACGCCCACCTGCGCAAGCCCCAGGCCACGCTGCTCGAGCAGCCCGACGCCGAGTACTCCTACATCCCGGAGATCGCCGGCGCGACCCTCCTGGCTCGCAGGAACGCGCTGCGCGAGCTGGGCTTCGCCGACCTCACCGACGACTGGGACGAGGTCATGATGCGGCAGTGCCGTACGGACGGGATCAAGGTGTTCTCGGCGGACCGGTTCGGGTACGTACGGGTGCGCGACGAGGACCGCTGGCTGCTGGGCGCGGCCCAGCTGGTCGAATACGGCTCCGCCGAACCGCACGCGCTCATCTGAGCCGGATCGCCGATGCCCGCGGCCAGGCAGAGCAGCAGCGTCTCTGATCGGCCTGGCGATCCTGAGGAATCTCCAGGAACAGTGCACGGCGAAGTGCCGGCATGCACCGATCGTCTCCGTGTCCGGGTGCCGGTGGACAAATCACGCGATCACTGACAGTCACTGATGAAGGAAAGGAGCCTGGCATAGGCTCGTCGCCATGACGCTCCAGGAGTTGACGGAGGCGCTGGGGGAGCCACCCGTGCCCGAGGGGACCTGGGAGCGGGAGGCGGCGTACGTCTCCGCGGCTGCCCTGCGGCGGCGGGTGCCCGCGGACGGGCTCGCCGGGCGGATGCGGGAGCTGCCCGGCGTGGGCGAGGTCGCGGTGCTGCCGAACGGGTTCCTGCGCATCGTCGTGCCGGTGCCCGGTGAGCTGCTGGAGTCCATGGAGCCGGTGGAGATCCCGGAGCCCGGGTGGACGGATTTTCCCCGCACGTGGGACAACCCTGGATTTGTCGTTAGATATGGGCATGTGCGGGCCTGCGCCGTGCGGCGGTGGGCCAGGGAGCTGGGGGTGCCGGAGCGAGGGTTCCGGCCCGAAACCCTCGACGACCCCCATGACCGGCGAGTGCTGCGGGTGCTGGCCGAACTGCCCGGGCGAGTGATCAGCCGGGATCCCGGCTGGGAGAGGTACCTCGTGCGGCTCGCGCTCGCCTACCACGACGCGCACGAGCACGCGCCCGCCGTGCCCCGCGGGGACCAGGAGGCCGGGCCGGTGCACACGGCACGGGTGCGGTTGGCGCTGGCGGTGGCGGCGGTGTTGATGGGACCAGAACGGTTGTAACCGAATCGCAAAATATCCGGCCAAAAGGCGAAAAATCGTAAAAATATCCCTTCTGGACCTTGATCGCGTCTCGATACGTGGGCAGCCGGTCATGGCGGAGTTGCGGTTCCGATAGCCTCGATCGGGTGAGTCGATTCGTCCATCCCGCCGGGGACCGGCACGCCGAGATGCTGCCCCACGAGCGCCCTCCGCAGGCGCCTGACGACCTCAACCGGATCAATCCCGCGATCTGGCCCCGAACGTCGGCCCGGACCGATGGCGCGCTCACGGTCGGCGGCGTGGACGTCCGCGATCTGGCCCGCGACCACGGCACCCCGCTCTATGTCCTCGACGAGGACGACGTGCGCTCGCGCATGCGCGACTACGCCACCGCGTTCGCCGGCTCCGACGTGCATTACGCCGGCAAGGCGTTCCTGTGCAAGGAGATCGTCCGCTGGCTGAAGGACGAGGGCCTCGGGCTCGACGTGGCCAGCGGCGGTGAGCTGGCGGTCGCGCTCAGCGTCGGCTTCCCGCCCGAGCGCATCACGATGCACGGCAACAACAAGTCCGTCGCCGAGCTGTCCAGGGCGCTGGAGGCCGGGGTCGGGCACATCGTGGTCGACTCCTACGAGGAGATCGCCAGGCTCGGCTACCTCGCCGAGCAGCAGGGCAAGCGGCCCAAGGTGATGATCCGGGTGACCACCGGGGTCGAGGCGCACACGCACGAGTTCATCGCCACGGCGCACGACGACCAGAAGTTCGGCCTGTCGCTCAGCACCGGGGCGGCGGCCGAGGCGGTGCGCCGCATCCTCGCCCTCCCGCAGCTGGAGCTCGTCGGCCTGCACTCGCACATCGGGTCCCAGATCGTCGACACGGCCGGGTTCGAGGTGGCCGCGCGGCGCCTGGCCACGCTGCTCGTGCAGATCAAGGACGAGCACGGCGTCGTGCTGCCCGAGCTGGACCTGGGCGGCGGCTACGGCATCGCGTACATCGAGGGCGACGAGGCCCCCGACATCAAGGAGCTGGCCGACGGGCTGCGCGAGATCGTCACCAAGGTGTGCGTGGGCGCCGGCCTGCCCGTGCCCCGGCTCACCGTCGAGCCGGGCCGGACCATCGTCGGGCCGGGCGGCATCACGCTGTACGAGGTCGGCACGGTCAAGGACGTCGAGGGGCTGCGGACCTACGTCAGCGTCGACGGCGGCATGAGCGACAACGTCCGCACGGCACTCTACGGCGCCGAATACACCACCATGCTGGCCAGCCGCGAGAGCACCGCCGAGCCCGTGCTCAGCCGCCTGGTCGGCAAGCACTGCGAGAGCGGCGACATCATCGTGCGCGACTGCCACTTCCCCGCCGACCTGGCGCCGGGTGACCTGGTCGCCGTGGCCGCGACCGGCGCCTACTGCCGCTCGCTGGCCAGCAACTACAACTACCTGCCCAAGCCCGCCGTGGTCGCCGTCTCGCGCGGCGCCGCCCGGGTGATCGTACGGGGCGAGACCGAGGACGACCTGTTGAGGGGACAGCTGTGAAACCGCTGAAAGTGGCGCTGCTCGGCTGCGGGGTCGTCGGCTCGCAGGTCATCAGGCTCATGCACGAGCAGGCCGGCGACCTGGCCGCCCGCATCGGGGCCCCGCTGGAGCTGGCCGGGGTCGCCGTGCGCCGCATGGGCCGCAAGCGCGACATCGACGTGGACCCGGCGCTGCTCACCACCGACGCCGAGTCGCTGGTCGCCCGCGACGACGTCGACATCGTGATCGAGGTCATCGGCGGCATCGAGCCCGCCCGCACGCTGATCGTCTCCGCTCTGTCCAAGGGCAAGTCCGTGGTCACCGCCAACAAGGCGCTGCTGGCCGAGGACGGCGCCACCCTGCACGAGGCCGCCAGGGCCGGTGACGGCGACCTCTACTTCGAGGCCAGCGTCGCCGGAGCCATCCCGCTGCTGCGGCCGCTGCGCGAGTCACTGGCCGGCGACCACGTCAAACGGGTGCTGGGCATCGTCAACGGCACCACCAACTACATCCTCGACAAGATGGACACCACGGGCGCGTCCTTCACCGACGCCCTGGAGGAGGCCCAGACCCTGGGCTACGCGGAGGCGGACCCGACGGCCGACGTCGAGGGCTTCGACGCCGCCGCCAAGGCCGCCATCCTCGCCGGACTCGCCTTCCACAGCCGCGTCACGGCCGCCGACGTGCACCGTGAGGGCATCACCGAGATCACCGCCACCGACGTGGCCTCCGCCAAGGCCATGGGCTACGTCATCAAGCTGCTGGCCATCTGCGCCCGTTCCGACGACGGCCGCTCGGTCGGGGTGCGCGTGCACCCGGCCATGATCCCGCGGACGCATCCGCTGGCGGGGGTGCGGGAGGCGTACAACGCGGTCTTCGTGGAGGCGGAGTCGGCGGGGCAGCTGATGTTCTACGGCAAGGGGGCCGGCGGGGCGCCCACGGCCTCGGCCGTGCTCGGGGACCTGGTGGCCGTGGCCCGCAACCGCCTGGCGGGCACCCACGGCCCGGAGGAGTCGACGTACGCGGACCTGGCCGTGCACCCCATGGGTGAGACCGTCACGCGCTGCCACGTGGCGCTGGACGTCGCTGACAAGCCGGGCGTGCTGGCCCGCGTGGCGGAGCTGTTCGCCAAGCACGACGTGTCGATCCAGACCGTGCGCCAGGAGGGGCACGGGGACGACGCCCAGCTCGTCATCGTCACCCACCGCGCCACCGACGCCGCCCTGTCGGCGACGATGGAGGGCCTGCGGGAGCTGGACATCGTCCGCGCGGTGGCCAGCGTGATGCGCGTGGAGGGCGACGACTAGCGGTCCGGGAAGGCGATGTCGCGGACGCGGCGGACGGCTCTTTTCAGCACGGTGCGGTCCTGGGCGCGGGCGAGGCGGACGGCCTCCCTGCGCCAGGCCTCGGCCTTCTCGCGCCAGCGGGCCGCGTCCCTGCTGTTCTTGCCGGCCTCCCGCTTCATCTGCGCGATCTCGGCGCGGAGGGCGGCCACGCGCTTGCGGTAGAGGGCGATCTCCTTCTCGTGCCTGGCCGTGAGCCGGGCGAGCTCCGAGACCGGCCGTTTGCGTGGCGGGTAGACGGCCGGGCGGCGTTTGAAGCCCAGCGTCTCGCCGTCTGCCCATTCCAGGCCGAAGAGAGCGTCGATGAGGTCGTCCCGGTCGTCCTCGGGGGTGGCGACCAGGGCGGCCCTGGAGAGGGCGGCCGTGCGGTCCAGGCGGGCCACCGTCACGCCCTGCCGGCTCTCCTCCAGGGCGACGCAGAGGGTGCCGGTGTCGTGCTCCTCCATGTACGCGATCAGGTTCTCCAGCGTGTCCTTCGACGGGACCCAGCCAGGGGGCACCTGGAGGCGGAACGGGGATCCCGCGGGAGCTTCGCCCACCGCGAGGCGGACGCGTGGATCGTGCTCGAACGTGGCGTGGATGAGACGCAGGTCGAGGTCCGGGTCGCCGAGCGGGGAACGACGGCCGGCGGGCAGCGCGTCCCAGGGGCCGGGCACCGTGACCCGGACGTCCGGGATCGAGCTCGCCAGCAGGCCGTCGACGGTCGCCCGGACGTCCTCGTACGAGCCCGGTGGCACCACCGCGTCCACGTACGGCACCAGCCATTGACGGCCCGGGTCCGTGCGCAGGTAGCGGCGGTAGGGGACGCGGTCGGCGACGTACGGGTCGTTGTAGCGCTTCAGCGCCGCGAAGTCGCGCATCGCCGTCGGGAGGCCGATGTGCCACGCGCGGGACTCCGGATCCGGGACGAACACCGCCCCGGCCTGGGTCAGCCGGTAGCCCAGCTCCGTGTCCTCCGCCAGCACGAGCGAGGTGTCCATGCCGCCGATCGACCGCAGCAGCGCGGCCGGGTACGACACCGTGGCCCCCACGTGGATGCGGGTCGCCAGCGAGCTGGGGGCGCCGCGCAGGCCGTCGTGGTCCAGGATGATCTTCTCGGCCCAGTCGTGCCGCTCGGGGGCGAGAGGGAAGAGAGCGTGCTCCGCGCCCGACTCCACGGCCTCGCGCACCTGCTCGGGCGAGGGGAGCGCGTCGGGCGCGGTGAAGTCGATCCAGCCCAGCGCCACCACGTACGGCGCCAGGTGGTGCCAGCGCAGCTGGGCCTCCACGTGACGCCGGTGCGGCACCATGTCGGCGTCCAGCACGAACACCACCTCGCCGGTGGCGGCGTCCAGTCCCGCCTGCACCGCCCACGCCCGGCCCCAGCCGCCCGGCGGGCTGGAGATCAGCTTGGTCTTGGCCGGGGCGAGGCCGGGGACGCGCAGCGGGGTGGAGCTGCCGTCGTCCACCACGATCACGTCGAGGAGGTGCTCCGGGTAGCTCTGGGCCGAGAGGGCGGCCAGGGTCAGGTCCAAGGTCTCCTGGCGGTCGTGGGCCGGGATGACGACCGTGACCGTCAATGTGGGCTCCCACGCTCCCAGCGCGGGCGGGGTGAGCACGCCGAAGTCGTTGTGCGGAATCCGAGGGATCATGGACGGGTTCATCGAATGGGGCTCCCGTCCAGCTCCATGAGGGCGTTCGGACGGAAGCCGCGCCACTGACGCCGGTTGCGCTGCAGGAACGTGCCGATCGGCTCCTGCCACGTGTGGTTGGCCGCCGGGCCCCTGCGCAGGATGTACCCCAGGCCGTGGGTGCGGTAGATCTGCCCGCCCGCCGCCTGCAGGGCCTCCTGGAACTGGGTGTCCACCGAGCGCCGCAACGGCCGGAACCCGCCGACCGCCTGGAACGCCGACCGCTCCACCAGGATCGTCCCGCCGGCGACGAAGCTGGTGATCTGCTCGGTGATCTGCTTGCGGTGCACGGTGACGTCGATGGAGGACAGGTAGACGAACTCCGGCACCGTGCCGACCACCTGGGCCCCCGAGTACGAATGCGCCAGCAGCAGATCCGACAGGAAGTCGGGGCCGTACCAGTCGTCGTCGTCCATCTTCAGCAGGAACGAGCCCGACGCCCTGGCGGCCGCCTCGTTCAGCACCTCGCCGAACACGGCCTGATGGTCGGCCTCGTACACGGTCAGCGGGCACCCGAACGCCGCGATCGCGGCCGCCACGTCGGGATGGCCCTTCGGCACGCCGTGCAGGGCGAGGATCACCTCGAGCTGGACGTCGCGCTGGCGGGCGATCTGGTCGAGGGCGAAGGCCACCATGTCGGTGCGGCGGGTGGCCAGCAGGACCGACGTGAGCGGGGGAGCGGGAGCGGGCGCGCCGAGCTGCTCCCACCTGGCCGCGACCCCGTGGGTACGCAGGGCCGCGCGGCGCAGGCGGATGCTGTGCTCCTCACGCCGCAGCTCGTCCGTCAGGTCCGGGCGGCGCTCGATGAGCTCGACGAGGTCTTTCCCGAGGGCGCCCGCCCAGCGCGGCACCGCGTCCGCCGCCAGGGGCACCCCGGCGGCGGCCAGCCCGGCCAGGACCCGTACCGCCGCGAGCGGGCCGCTGTGCGCGTGCCGCCAGTCCACCTCGACGCCGCGGATCTGCCGCAACCGGGACACGTCTGCGTCGGTGACCCCGCCCGACTCCGCGAACGTCGTCACGACCTTTCCCTCCAGCACCACCGACCACCGACCGTCCCGCTCGGCCAGCGACGCCATGCCGCGGGACGGGGTGGTCACGAAACCCATGGGGTTGACCAGGCGTTCGTCCACGGGGGGGATCATCGACGGCTCGCCGAGCACGTCGGGATCGGCCAGCGGCGAGTGCGCCATCCCGGGCCGGCCGAGCCGCTCCCAGCTCACCGCCTGAATGGTCGGCCGCTCGATGGGCGTTTGGTCCCCGGCCCACTCAGCCACGCCCCCTTCGCCGCCCTGCCGGTCTGCGGGCTCGCCCCGCATGCCGTCGCCGTGCGTGCTGTCGTCTTGCGCGGCCGGAGCCGCATCCCTGGCGCTCGTCGCGTCATCGTGCGAGCTGGGACCCTGTGCGCCGGCGGTCGGTGCGGTGGTGACCGGTCGCTCGGTGGGCGAGCCGTTGGCCGGCGAGTCCTGGGCTCGGTCGGGGTAGGCGCTGGTGCGCAGGACCATGTCGCTGCCGGGCGCGCCGACGCGCTCGGGGACGGGGCCCGTGACGTCGGCGGGCGTCGCGTTCGGGTCGCCCGGGCGCCAGTCGGCCGCGCCGACGCCCGCGATCGCGGCCGCGGGCGCGGTGATCACGTCCAGTCGATGTCCGGCGAACGCCCGAGCCGTGGCCGTCACCGTGCGGCCGGAGGGCGTGGACGCCGAGAAGCGGGCGTCCACCACCCAGACCCGGTTCTTGGGCTGGTACACCCGCAGATCCGTCAGCGACCGCCACCGATGCGCGGGCGTCGGCGTGGGAACGGGCGCCGGATGGGCGGCAGGCGTGTCGAGCACGGCCACCACCACCCGCTCGGCCTGCGGCAACAGCTTGTGCAGGGTGGCGATCCGCCGCAGGTCGGACGGCGTCTTGGCCAGCACCAGGACTTCCCGCACCTGCTCGGGATCGGCGACCGGCTCCAGGAGATCGCGATCGAGATCGACGACCTTGTCCCGCATGTCCAGGCCGGTCCCGTCGCCCGAGCCCGGGCCGCCCCCACAACCCGCCGCGGCGTAGATCGGCTCGACGTCGTCGATCCCGGCGAAGAACACGCGAGACCCGCGCAGCTCCGCCAGCAGTTCCCGGATCACCCGGCGCTCCGCAGGTGCCTGATCAGCGAGCGCAACGGCCCGCGCCCGCCGCTCTCCGTGGGCGGCTCGGCCGCCGCCGACAGCCGTTCGACCTCGGCCTTCAGCTGTTCCACCGTGCTCCGCAGCTCCTTGATCTCACCCAGCCGCTGTCCCGCCATCGCCCGCCACTTCGCCGCGTCGCCGGTCAGCGGCTCGGCCTCCTCGGCCGGTGCGAAGCCGTACTCGTTCCCGCTGACCCATTCGGACCCGTACATCTCATCAACCAGGTCGTCGGCCGCGCCCTCGAAGAGGGCGGCGCGGGAGAAGGCGGCCGTGCGTTCCAGCCGCGCGGCCACGACCCCGTCCGAGCCTTCCGTCAAGGCCACGCTCACCAGCCCGAGCAGGTCCTTGCCTGCGTGCCGGACGAGCGCGGCGAGCGTGTCGGCGCCCAGCACCCAGCCGGTGGGGAGGTGCAGCTGGAAGGGAGAGGGGGCGGCGGAGCCGGGTACGCTCTCCGCGAACGCGACCCGCGGCTCGTGAGCGTAGAGATTGTGAAGAAGGCGCAGGTCCAGCAGGGGATCGTCGAGGTTGGAGCGGCGTTCGCCGGTCAGCTTGCCCCAGGGGCCGACGAGCGTGACGGCGGCGTCCGTGAGGGTCCCGGCGAGCGCCGAGTCCACGCTGGCCCGCGTCTGCTCGTACGTCGTGGCCGTCACGACCACCCGCAGGTACGGCACGAGCCAGTGCCGCCGCGGGTGGTTGCGCAGCCAGCGCAGGTCGGGGATCAGGTCGCCCAGATAGGACCAGTTGTGCCGGTGCACCTCCTTCTCCCGCAACATCACGGTGGAGGGCCCGACGTGCCACGCCCTGGCCTCGGCGTCGGGGATGAACACCGCCCCGGCCTGCGACAGGCGGTATCCCAGCTCGGTGTCCTCGGCCATGTTCAGCGCGGCGTCCACGCCCCCGGCCGCGCGCAGCAGCTCGGCCCGCACGGACGTCGACGCGCCCGTGTGCAGCAGGTACGCGGAGGCCCCGGCGTCCTTGAGCCGCCTGGTCGACTCCAGCGTCTTCGTCGTGTACTCGGACTGGACGCCCTCCTCGCCCGGCGCCTCCACGAACCGCGTCTCGCCGATCACCACGGCGTAGTCGACAAGGTGGTGCCAGCGCATGTGCGCCTCGAGGTGGTCCTCGGCCAGCAGCATGTCGGAGTCCAGCCAGTGGATCACCGCGCCGGAGGCCGCCAGCTGCCCGGCCTGCCTGGCCGCGCCGCGCCCCCATCCTCCGGTCACCCGTACGATCCGGGCGCCCGGCACGTCCAGAGGCGCGAGCTCCGGCTCGCTGCCGTCGTCCGCGACGATCACCTCGACGAGCTCGGCCGGGTACGTCTGCCGCGCCAGCCCCGCGAGCGTGCGCTCCAGCGCCTCCGCGCAGTTGTACGCGGGAATGACCACGGACACGGTCAGCGAGGGCTCCCAGGCCCCGATCGCGGGCGGCCGCAGCACGCCGTAGTCGTTGTGCCTGATCCGCGCGCCCGTCACACCGCGTCCCTGGCCAGCGCGCGAACCTCCGCGCGCAGTTCCTCCACCTCGCGCGCCCGGGCCATGGCGTTGACCCGGTCCTCTCCGAGTGAGGCCAGGATCGCGCCGAGGTCGTCGGCCCGCCGCGCCGCGGAGTCCTCCACGGCCTGGACCAGCAGGTCGAGCCTGGTCTCGATGTTCTTGAGCGCCGTGGTGGTGCGGACGAGCTCGGTCTCGTACTTCTTGATCCGCTGGTCGATGCGGTGGGCCTTGCCGTCGAGGCGGCGCACGATGAGCACGAGGAAGGCGAGGGCCGCCAGGGCGACCAGGAACGCCACTGTGGCCGCCGCCGCGCCGAGAGTGATCAGGCCGGCGAGTACGAGGACCACGAGCACACCGGCGACCACGGCCGAGAGGAGTGCGCCGGTCGCTGCCAGTCGGCGGGGCGAGAGCATCCGCGCATACCTTTCGTAGATCACGCCTTGTTGGGCATTGGAGGCGTCATGGACAAGTCGGGATTATTGACACCTTAATAAACATTCGCCACTACCGTGCCATAAGTTCCTGGAGGAAAACTGGCAATCTCCCTCTCCCCACCTGCAAAGCAGGTCCTGCCGAAAGTGTGACCTCGCGTCTACTCGTCGGTAAAACCGGCGTAAGGTAGGCGCCGACTGATCCCCAGCAGTCGAGGAGCACGCATCCATGTCCGTCACCCCCTGCGGCTTCGCGCGAACGCCGGAGAAGGGGCTGGCCCGCCTGCACTGGGCCGACGCCGGTTGGGCGGTCGAGGGTCAGCCGCCGGACGTGGCCGCGCTGCGCCCGCTGCGCGGCCTCGAGGTCGAGTGGCCCGACGCACCGGTGCCCCTGGACGGCCTGCTGCGCCTGGCCGCGGCCGGGATTCCGCTGACGGCCGACCGCGCGATGCCCTGGGCGCCGGCCGGTCTCGCGGCGCTGCTCACCGACCGAGCCTGGCTCGACCACGCCGCCGACGGCACCGCGGGCTGCCTCGCCGACCTGCGGCGCGAGGAGCACAGCGTACGCCTGCGCCGCTTGGCGCACCCCATACCCACGCCCAAGGTCAGCATCGTCATGTCGACCAAGCGGCCGGGCCTCGTCGGCGCGGCGCTCGCCCAGATGGAGCGGCAGCGCGGCGTCGAGACCGAGGTGCTGCTCGGGCTGCACGGGGTGGCGTTCGAGCAGGTACGCGCGGCCGTCGAGGGCAGCGCGCTGCCCGTGAAATGGGTCGAGGCGGACGCATCCGTGCCGTTCGGCGAGGTGCTCAACCGGGCGGCGGCTCTCGCGAGCGGCGACTACCTGGCCAAATGGGACGACGACGATTGGTACGGCCCGCGCCACCTCGCCGACCTCTTCATGGCCCTCACCTACGCGGGGGCCGACGTGGTGGGCACGACGGCCGAGTTCTTCTACCTGGAACCGCTGAAGGCCACGATCAGGCGGACGACGTTCGCCAGCGGGGCCGGCTATCCGAGCGAGGTGTGGTCCGACCATGTGGCCGGGGGCACGATCGTGGTGTCTTTGGTAAAGTTTCGGGAAATAGGTGGATTTCCTGGTGTTTTCCGGGCCGTCGATCTCGAGTTCCTGAAGGCGGCGCACCAGGCGGGAGCGCGCATTTACCGTACGCACGGACTGGGTTACGTCCTGCGCAGAGGGCTCAGCGACGAGCACACATGGCAGCTTCCACTGGCCCACTTCCTCAAGGTGGCCGCCAACCAATGGCGCGGCTTCCGCCCGAGCCTGCTGATGGAAGCCGCATGAGCGAGCGCAGCAGCCGCGCGGCCGCCCGTGCGCGGGTGCGCGGCAACGACTACCGCGTGCTCCGGCCGCCTGAACGCCTCACGCCGGAGCTGACGGTCAGCGTGGTCATACCGGCGTACGGCGGGCAGGACAAGCTCGACCTGGTGCTCGCCGGGCTGGCCAGGCAGACGTACCCGGCGGAGCTGACCGAGGTCATCGTCGTCGACAACGGCAGCGTGCCGCCGCTACGCCTGCCCGAGGGCCGTCCCGCCCGTACCAGCCTGATCGTCTGCCCGGAGCCGGGCCGGGCGGCGGCCCGCAACGCCGGGCTGGCGCGGGCGACGGGCGACGTGATCCACTGGCTCGACTCCGACGTGGTGCTCACCCCGGGCGCGATCGAGGCCCACATGCGCTGGCACCACGCGGCCCCGTACCTCGTCGTCACCGGCTACATCCGGTTCACCTGCGCCGACGTGCCCGCCGAGCTGCCCGGCGACCTGGAGCGGCACTTCGAGCCCGCCGAGCCGCACGCCTGGATCGTGGACCTCGTCGAGCGCACGAACGGCCTCACCGACAACCCCCAGCGCCCGTTCAGCCTGCACGTCGGCGGCGCGACCTCGGTCAACGCCCGGCTGATCGAGACGGCGGGACCGATGGACGAGGAGCTGATCCTCGGCCAGGACACCGAGATGGGCTACCGGCTGGCCCAGGCGGGCGCGGTCTTCGTGCCCGAGCCCGCCGCGCGCGCCTACCACCTCGGGCCGACCATGCGGATGCGCGACAAGCAGCCGATCGACCGGGTGAGCCATGCCTTCGTGGCCGACCGCGTCCCGGCCTACCGCTGGCTGCGCGGCCATCCGGGGCGGCAGTGGAAGGTCCCGTACGTCACCGTGGTGGTGGACGGGACGGCGGGCTACGACGTGGTGCGGGCGACCGTGGATGCCCTGCTCGCCAGCACTATTCCCGACATTTCCGTACTCCTCCTGGGCCCCTGGGACACCCTCCAGCACGAGCGCCGCGCCCCGCTGCGGGACCCCGGCCTCGACCTGGTGCTGGTCCACGGCCACTACCGGCACGAGGGCCGGGTACGCCTCTCCGTCCGGGAGGACGTCGACCCCGCCGTGCCGTTCGTGCTGCGCCTGCCCGCCGGCTGGATGCCCGGCGAGGACACGCTGGCCCGCCTGCTCGACCTCGCCCGCGACGAGGGGCTGGGGCTCGTGAACGTGCTGCTCCACGAGTCGCCCGAGGGCGTCGTCGCCGCCCGCCTGGAACGCGTGTCCGCCTTCGCCCGGGCCCGCATCGTGGCCGAGCGAGGGGAAGACCTGGACGACGCGGTGGACGCGGTGTCGGGCGTGTCCTGGGTCGAGGCCGAGACCTACGGGTTCACCACCGAGGCGGCGTCCCTGCTCGGGCGGCGGAGCGCGTACCGGGCCCGCGTGGAGGCCGAGGCCGAGGCGGCCCGGCTGGCCAAGGAGGCCGAGCGGTTGCGGGGGCAGGTGGCCAAGTGGAAGGAGGAGGCGGGGCGCTGGCGCAAGTCCGCGGTGGACCTGCGCCGCGAGGTCGGCGGCCTGCGTCGCCAGCTCGCCGCCGCCACCCGCGCCCAGAAGAGCCTGCGTGCCCTGGTGTCCACCACGATGAGACGCGCCCTGGGCAAACGCGTGCCCTGACCCTCGGCCCGCCGGTTGCGGCGCCGCATCCGAAGGCCGCCCACCAGGGCGTATGGACGTCCTGAGAGGCCTCCCGAGGCGGGCGGGGCCCCATATACCGGGGCGGGGTCAGTTGGGGCGGAGGGCGGACTTCAGGCGCCTCAGGAGGGTCTTTTCCGGCGGTTCCGCGGACACCGTCACCGGGGCCGGGATGGTGACCGGTTCCGGCTGCTTGGGGGCGGGCCAGTAGCGGTCCGGGGACTCATGACGGACACCGTGGGTGACGGCGATGATGTCGTCCAGGTCGGCGGCGCCGGGGTCGGCGAGCAGCACGGCGCGGCCCAGCGCAGAGGTGCGCTCCAGGCGGGTGGCGCGGCCGTCAGGGAGGTCCACGATGAGCACGCCCGTGAGGTCCTTCTGGACCGACTCGATCATGCGCTCCAGCGTCACCCGGTGTAGCGGCACGTCAACGGGCCCGCGGTAGCGGAACGGGACCGGGGCGGGCGTCGGAGCGGCCTCGTCGATCAGGCGGATGCGGTCGTCGTGCGCGAACAGGTCACGTATCAGCCGCAGCTCGAAGCACGGATCCGACAGCACCGACCGCCGCGCGTCGTTCAGCCGCGACCACGGCCCCACCAGCGTCACCACGACGTCCTGCAGCTTGCCGTCCAGCGCCGCCGCCACCGCCTCCCGCACCACCGACTCGGAGGTGTCGGTGACATCGAGCACGATCTCCACGTACGGCACCAGCCACCGCCGCCCGCGATCCTTGCGCAGGTCCCTGCGCAGCGGGATCCGGTGCGCCAGATAGGGCTCCACCGCCCGCACGGCCCGCTCACGGTCGCGGTGCTGCGCGGGCAGCCCCAGGTGGACGGCCTGTGCGTCCATGTCGGGCACGAACACCACGCCGTGCATCGCCAGCCGGTACGAGAACTCGGTGTCCTCGCCCCGCGCCACGGTCGGGTCGAGGCCGCCCACGGCGTGGAAGACCTCCCTGGGAAGGGCGAAGGTCGGTCCCGTGCACACGTGGTAGGGATTGCGGCTCTTGCGCAGCCCGTCGGTCTTGGCGATCGTCGCCTCGGTGGAACTGGACACGGCCTCGTCCAGCTTGAACAGCTCTCCCAGGTGTCCCGCCTGGAAGACCTGGCGTGGCGTGAGGGGCGGCGTGTCGACGAACTTCTTCATCCCGATCGTGACCAGGTAGTCCGTCTCGTGGTGCCATCGGGCCAGCGCCTCGATGTGCTCGCGGCAGGCCACCATGTCGGAGTCGAGCCGCTGGATGATCTCGCCGTCGGCGGCCTTGGCGCCGGTGTTGACGGCGTTGGAGATGCCCCAGCCGTCCCGCACGCGTACGACGCGGGTGTTGACCGGCCGGATCTCGGGCAACCGGATCGGCGGCTCGCTGCCGTCGTCGACGACGAGGACCTCCATCAGGTGGTCCGGGTACGTCTGCGTCGCCAGTGCCGCCAGCGTCAGATCGAGCTTGTCCTGCCCGCCGTGCGCGGGTATCACCACGCTCACGGAAAGGGCGGGTGACCAGGCGCCGAGCTGCGGCGCTGCAACTGGTGAATAGTCGTTCTGCGTCAAGGCAGGACGCGCGTTCATGGTCGTGACCCCCTCCCGAGACCTTATCGGGAGATGCTGAGAATTTCCTGAATAGTGACCCTGTCCAACGCCCTTTCCAACACCCTGTCCAACCCGGGGTCGACCGGTACGTCCGAGGGGGACGCGGATCCTCGCCGGCCTCCCGCACCCCGTACACTCTGTGCCCAACAGCGCAGGTAGGGAGTCATCATGAGCAGGTCGTGGCGTGGCCTCATCGAGGAATACCGCGAGCGTCTTCCGGTCACGTCGAAGACGCCTGTCATCACGCTGCTCGAGGGCGGCACGCCGCTGGTGCCCGCCCACCGCGTCTCGGCCCTGACGGGCTGCGACGTCTACCTGAAGGTCGAGGGGGCCAACCCGACCGGCAGCTTCAAGGACCGTGGCATGACCATGGCCATCAGCAAGGCGGTCGAGGAGGGGGCCAAGGCGGTCATCTGCGCCTCGACCGGCAACACCTCGGCCTCGGCCGCGGCCTACGCCGTTCGCGCGGGGCTGACGTGCGCCGTCCTGGTGCCGCGGGGGAAGATCGCCATGGGCAAGCTCGCTCAGGCGCTCGTGCACGGCGCCACGCTGCTGCAGGTCGAGGGGTCGTTCGACGACTGCCTGGAGATGACCCGCAAGTTGTCGTCGAGCTATCCGATCGCGCTGGTCAACTCGGTCAACCCGTTCCGGCTGCAGGGGCAGAAGACGGCCGCTTTCGAGATCGTGGACACGCTGGGCGACGCCCCGGACATCCACTGCATCCCGGTGGGGAACGCGGGCAACATCTCGGCCTACTGGATGGGTTACGGGGAATACTTCGCCGACGGCGTGGCGACCAGGCGACCGCGGATGTTCGGGTTCCAGGCCAGCGGCGCGGCGCCGATCGTCGAGGGCGCGCCCGTGGCCCGTCCGCACACGATCGCCACCGCCATCCGCATCGGCAACCCGGCTTCCTGGTCGCTGGCCACGGCGGCCCGCGACGAGTCCGGCGGGGCCATCCAGTCGGTGACCGACCGGCAGATCGCGGCGGCGTACAAACTGCTGGCGCAGGAGGAGGGCGTGTTCGTGGAGCTGGCCTCCGCGGCCAGCGTCGCAGGCCTCCTGCAGGCGCACAAGCAGGGGATGGTCGAGCCGGGGCAGCGCATCGTCTGCACGGTGACCGGCAACGGGCTCAAGGACCCGGACTGGGCCATCTCGGGGGCACCGGCGCCGGTGGTCATCCCCATCGACGTCCACGCCGCCGCGGCGGCTCTCAACCTCGCCTGACGGGGGCTACGGGAAGTGAGTGAATGAGGACCGTTGACATCCGCGTGCCCGCCACGTCGGCGAACCTGGGACCGGGTTTCGACGCGCTGGGGCTGGCACTGAGCCTGTACGACGAGATCGAGGCCACGCTGACCGATGAGCGGGGCGTGCGCGTCGACGTTGAGGGCGAGGGTGCGGGGGAGGTCGATCGCGGCGAGGGTCACCTGGTGGTCAGGGCGATGCGCGAGGCGTTCGGCCGTATGGGGGTCCCTCAGCCCGAGGGGATACACCTGCGTTGCCGCAACAGGATTCCGCACGCCAGGGGCCTGGGCTCCTCCTCGGCGGCCGTGTGCGCGGGCATTCTCGCCGCCCGCGCGCTCACGGAGAGCGAATACTCCGGTTTCTCCGACGACGAGGTGTTCGCGCTGGCCACCGAGATGGAAGGCCATCCCGACAATGTGGCGCCCTGCCTGGCCGGCGGGCTGACCGTGGCGTGGTCCGACCACACCGGGTCACCGCATATGGTGAAACTGGTTCCCGACGAACGGGTCCGCCCCGTCGCCGTCATTCCATCGACGCGGCTGGCCACGGAGACCGCGCGGGGACTTTTGCCGAAGGACGTGCCCCACAAGGACGCCTCCTTCAACGCCGGCAGGGCCGCGTTGCTGATCGCCGCGCTGACCCAGCGTCCGGAACGGGGGCTGTTGCTCGCCGCCACCGAAGATAGGCTCCACCAGCATTACCGCGCGCCTGCGATGCCGGATAGCGTGGATCTGGTAGAACGTCTCCGTGCAGTGGGCGTGCCCGCGGTCGTTTCGGGAGCGGGTCCCACGGTTCTTGCGTTTTCGACATCGGATACGCAGGATTTGATCGCGCCAGAAGTGGGTAATGACTGGCACATCCAGCTAATGGACGTCGACCCGGTTGGTGCGAACGTTCAGTTCCCCGAGACACGCTGATGCCTCTTTAGACCTTCAGGGAATAGCCGTGTGCGCTGGTGATGTTAGGCTGATAGCCGCACCAGATGCCCCCTTGGTGGGTGCGTGCTTGTCAGCCACACATCGCTGCATCATGCTTCACGTCGCGAGGCGTGGGCAGCGCGGCTGTCTCCCCGGAATTTTCCGCCTCCGGTTGGCCCACACCCGGTTGGCTCGAAACGAGGCGGCGACGACGGGGACCTGCGCGTTCGAATCACATCGACATCTGGTTGGCGACAGCAATCTGGGGGGTGTCAGCCACGCGCCACGGCCCATTGGCGGCGTGGACGAGCCCCTCCCCAAGAGTGGCGGCCGTCTTACCAGTGACAGCCGAAGATCGCAAAGTGCACCCCGACCCGGTCTGTCCCGCCGGATCGCAAGCACCTCCGGGACGCCCGGCAGAACAAAACCGGCGCCCGACCCCTGGGAAGGACCTTTTAGTTGAGCGACACCACCGAACTCCTCTCCGACGCATCAGGCGCAGAGCCGGCGTCCGGCGACACCCCCACCCGCGCCGCGGCCAAGCCGCGTGCGCGTCGCTCCGGCACCGGCCTGTCCGCCAAGGTGCTGCCTGAGCTGCAGAAAATCGCCGCGGAGCTGGGCATCAGCGGGACCGGGCGCATGCGGAAGAGCCAGCTCATCGCGGCCATCCAGGAGAAGCAGGGTGGCGGTTCCGGCGAAGCCACGCAGGCTCCCGCGGCCACAGCCGAGGCGCCCGCCGTAGCGGCGGAGGCCGCTCCGGCCGCCGAGCGGCCCACCCGCACCCGCAGGGAACGTTCCCGTGCCAAGCCCGCCGAGGAGCCCGCCCCGCAGCAGCCCGTGGCCGCGGCTCCGGAGCCCGTGGCCGCGGCGCCCGAGCCCGTCGCCGCTCCGGCCGAGCCGGTCGTGGAGCAGCAGCCCCAGGCCGTCGAGGCCGCGCAGAGCGAAGGACGCGCCGACCGCGGCGAGAGCCGTCGCGAGCGTCGCAGCCGTGGCGAGCGCCGTGAGCGCGGCGAGCGCGGCGGCGACCGGTCCGGCAGCGACCGCGGTGAGGGCGGCCGTGCTGACAGTCGCACGGACAGTCGTGCCGACAGCCGCACGGACAGCCGCGCCGACGGTCGTGCTGACAGTCGTGTCGACAGCCGCGCCGACGGTCGTGCTGACAGTCGTGTCGACAGCCGTGCGGACAGTCGTGCTGACAGCCGTGCGGACAGCCGTGCTGACAGTCGCGCCGACAGCCGTGCGGACAGTCGTGCTGACAGTCGCGCCGACCAGCGCGGCGGCGACGACGACGAGCGCGGCGGGCGCGGCCGCAGGGGCCGCTTCAGGGAGCGCAACCGCGGCCGAGGCCGTGACCGCTTCGAGGGTGGCGGCGAGCCCGTCATCGGCGACGACGACGTGCTCATCCCGATCGCCGGCATCCTGGACATCCTCGACAACTACGCGTTCGTCAGGACCAGCGGCTACCTGCCCGGCAGCAATGACGTCTACGTCTCGCTCGCCCAGATCCGCCGCAACGGCCTGCGCAAGGGCGACGTCATCACCGGCGCCGTCCGGCAGCCCCGCGACGGCGAGCGGCGCGAGAAGTTCAACGCCCTGGTCCGCCTCGACACCGTCAACGGCATGGACCCAGAGCAGGCCCGCAACCGGCCGGACTTCAACAAGCTGACGCCGCTCTACCCGCAGGACCGCCTGCGGCTGGAGACCGAGCACAACATCCTCACCACGCGGATCATCGACCTCGTGTCGCCGATCGGCAAGGGCCAGCGCGGCCTCATCGTCTCGCCGCCCAAGGCCGGTAAGACGATGGTGCTGCAGGCCATCGCCAACGCGATCACCCGCAACAACCCCGAGTGCCACCTCATGGTCGTGCTCGTGGACGAGCGGCCTGAAGAGGTCACCGACATGCAGCGGTCGGTCAAGGGCGAGGTCATCCACTCGACCTTCGACCGTCCCGCCGAGGACCACACCACGGTCGCCGAGCTCGCCATCGAGCGGGCCAAGCGTCTGGTGGAGCTGGGCCACGACGTGGTCGTCCTGCTCGACTCGATCACCCGCCTCGGCCGCGCCTACAACCTGGCGGCCCCGGCGTCCGGTCGCATCCTGTCGGGTGGTGTCGACTCCACGGCGCTCTACCCGCCGAAGCGGTTCTTCGGCGCCGCCCGCAACATCGAGAACGGCGGCTCGCTGACGATCCTCGCCACGGCCCTGGTCGAGACCGGGTCCAAGATGGACGAGGTCATCTTCGAGGAGTTCAAGGGCACCGGCAACATGGAGCTCAAGCTCAACCGGTCGCTGGCGGACAAGCGGATCTTCCCGGCGGTGGACGTGGACGCGTCCGGCACCCGTAAGGAAGAGATCCTCATGGCCAGGGACGAGCTCCAGATCGTCTGGAAGCTGCGCCGCGTGCTGCACGCGCTGGACATGCAGCAGGCGCTTGAGCTGCTTCTGGAGAAGATGAAGGAGACCAAGTCCAACGCGGAGTTCCTCCTGCAGGTCCAGAAGACCACGGTGAGCAACGACCGCGACTAGCGGCTCCGTAGTTGGAGGGGCGGCAGGGGTTACTTTCCCTGCCGCCCCTTTTCCGTCTGTACGGTGCCGCGCCGTGTGTGGCGGTGGCGTGCGGGGCCGGGCGGGGGGAGGGCCCGTGGCGGGAGTGGGGCTAGCCCTACCCTCGTGACGGACGGCAGCCGCATTCACTCCGGCCGCTTCAGGCGGCACGCTTGGGGCATGCGATCGGTGGCGTTGAGAGACCGCGTGCCGTTCGGGCCGAAAGGCCCGCTGGGGGTCCTGGTCGATCCGATGACCTGGCGTGCGGCACCGTACTTACTGGTCAGCGTGGCGTTCGGGTTCGGCTGGTTCATCGTGTTGTCCTTCGCGGTGCCGATCTCGCTCACGCTCACGATCGTCTGGGTCGGCGTGCCCCTGGCGATGGCGACCGTGCTGATGTGGCGCGGCGGGGCGATGCTCGAGCGCAGGATGTTGCAGGCGGCGTTCGGGATCAAGATCGCGGATCCGTACCGGAGCCGGCCGGAGCGCGGGGTGGGCGCGCACATCCGCTGGCTGGTGACGGACCCCGCCACCTGGAAGGACCTCGGCTACCTGCTGATGCTGCTGCCTCTCGGGCTCGTGGAGGCGGCCGTGTCGGCGGCTTTGTGGATCGCCTCGGGCACGACATTGCTCGCGCCGCTCCTGCTCTGGATCGACGAGGCGACGGGGAACGGCGACTACTTCGGCGGGGACCGGGTCGCCGCTGGTGTCGCCGTGTTCTTCGGCGTCGTGCTGCTCGTGGCGACGGCGTACTTCGTGCGCGGGATGTCCTGGCTGCACGGCACGCTCGCCGTCGTGCTGCTCGGCGGCAGCGAGGAGGAGCGGTTGCGGGCCAGCCGTGCCCGGGGGATCGACGCGGCCGAGGCGGAGCGGCGCAGGATCGAGCGCGACCTGCACGACGGCGCGCAGCAGCGGCTGCTGTCCGTCGCGGTGGATCTCGGGCGGGCGCAGGCCAAGTTCGACGCCGAGCCCGACGAGGCCAGGATGCTCATCGCGCAGGCGCACGCGGGCACCAAGGCCGCCATCGCCGAGCTGCGCAACCTGGCGCGCGGCATCCACCCGGCCATCCTCAGCGACCGCGGGCTGGACGCGGCGCTGTCGGGGCTGGCCGCGCGGGCGCCGATCCACGTGGACGTCTCGGTCGAGCTGGAGGAGCGGCCGCCGGCGGCGGTGGAGAGCATCGCGTACTTCATCGTCGCGGAGTCGCTGGCCAACATGGCCAAGCACGCGGCCGCGACGGAGGCGTCGGTGTCGGTGTTCAGGGACCGGCGCGGTGTGGTCGTCGACGTGTGGGACAACGGCGTCGGCGGAGCGCTCGTCACCCCCGGCGGCGGCCTGTCGGGGCTGGCCGACCGGGCGGCCACCATCGACGGCGTGCTCGTCGTCCACAGTCCCATCGGCGGCCCCACCATCGTGCGTGCGGAGCTGCCCTGCGAGTGGTAGTCATGTGGCCATGCGCGTAGTCATCGCCGAGGACTCCGTACTGCTGCGTGAGGGTCTCGCCCGGCTCCTCGCCGACGGTGGGATCGAGACCGTGGCGACCGTCGCCGACGGCTCCGCGCTGGAGGCCGCGGTCGAGGAGCACGGTCCTGATCTGGCGATCGTCGACGTGCGCATGCCTCCCACGCACACCGACGAGGGGCTGCGGGCGGCGTTACGGGTCCGCGCCGCCCGGCCGGACTTCCCGATCCTGGTCCTGTCGCAGTACGTCGAGGAGCGATACGCGGGCGACCTCATCGGCAAGGCCGTCGGCTACCTGCTGAAGGAGCGGGTGGCCGACGTGGCCGACTTCCTGGAGGCGGTGCGGCAGGTGGCGGCGGGCGGCACGGTCATCGACCCCGAGGTGGTCGTCCAACTGCTCAGCCGCCAGCGCCGCGGCGCCCCGCTCGACACGCTCTCTCCTCGCGAGCGCGAGGTCCTCGCACTGATGGCGGAGGGCCGCTCGAACACCGCCATCGCCGCCCGCCTCGTCGTCACCGAGGGCGCGGTCGAGAAGCACATCTCCGGCATCTTCGCCAAGCTGGCCCTCGGGCCGGCGCCCGAGGACCATCGGCGTGTGCTCGCCGTGCTGACGTACCTGGGACGTTGACTACCTGACGTCCACGAACTCCTGCGGCGACAGCGAACTGCGCGTCTTGCTCGTGCCGGGCACCTTGACCCGGAAGTAGCCGTCCTTCTTCGCCTTGTACACCTTCGAGTACTTGCCGGTCGAGCCGGCCTTGGCGAAGCCCAGGAGCTTGTACGTCTTGGTGCCCTTCGCCTTGAAGTACACCTCGACGGTCTTGCCCTTGTACGCCTTCGAGCCCCGGTAGACCTTGCCGTACACCTTGAACGTCTTGCCCTTGGCCACCTTGTTCGGCGCCGCGATCGTGACCCTCGTCTTGGTCTTCTTGGACGCGCCGCCCGCGGGCGCCACGACTGTGAACGACGCCACGCCCTTGAGCGTCTGACCCTTCTTGGTGGCGAAGACCTCCAGGGTCCAGTCGCCCGGGGTCGTGTCGTCGGCGAAGTACGTGCTGCCGCGGTAGTAGCCGTCCGACTCCTTGGCCAGCTCACCGAGGTCATAGAGCTCGCCGCCGGACTCGCTGACGAGCTTCGCCGACACCGAGGCCGCGTCCTTCACCGCCGTCTCGACCGAGACCTGGACGTCCTTGCCCTTGACGAGCTGGACCGGGTCCGGGCTGACCCGGCCGGCGCTGATGCCCTGCTTGCCGGCGACCTTGACCACGAACGGCGTGGCGTTGGAGCCGGTGTCGCGGGCGACGACGACGCTCAGCTTCCAGTCGCCGGCCGGGTCGTCCTTGGTGATCGCCCACGTGCCGATGATCGTCTTCGTGGCCGCGGTGTCACCGGTCTTGAAGTCGAACGTCACCGTCTTGGCCGACTTGCCGGGCGGTTCGATGCTGCCCGTGACGCTTGTGACGTTGGCCGGGTCCTTGAGCTTGAGCGTGACGGTGCCCTCGACGTCGCTCTCAAGCGGGATGGACGCGTCGGAGGAGGCGTCCCCCGTGAAGTCGTCCGCCATGGCCAGCGCCTGGTGAGCGTACGCGCTGGTGGCGGTCAGGCCGGTGCCCCCGAGGAGAACGGCGGCCCCCGTGGCGGTCGCGAGCAGCAACCGCACCCTTCTCTTCATTTGTGGAGTTCCCTTAGATAAGTAACGAATGGTGCCAGGGAGCCTAGTGTGGCCCGAGCGCCCCCGCCGTAAAGATCGAGGGGAATGCCCGATGGCCTGGGATGGTTGGACGATCTGGCACACTGGTAGCTGACCATTTTGCGGTTCCGGTTCACGCCGTGCGTGAAGGCGACCCGGCGGCCGCAGCCCGAAAGGACAGCAATGAAGCCCGACATCCACCCTGACTACGTCGTGACCCAGGTGAGTTGCTCCTGCGGTAACACGTTCACCACCCGCAGCACCGCCAAGAACGGCGTGATCCACGCCGACGTGTGCTCTGCCTGTCACCCGTTCTACACCGGCAAGCAGAAGATTCTCGACACGGGCGGCCGGGTGGCGCGCTTCGAGAAGCGCTTCGGCAAGAAGGCCACGGGCAAGTAGCTTCCCTGACGCCGGCCCGGGTGCACGCCTGCGTGCACCGGGTCGGCGTTGTTGGTGAAACGCCCGACCCAAAGACTGTAAGGACCCACGGTGAATCTCGACGAGTTGCTCAAGGAGTATTCCGAGCTGGAGCTGCAGCTCGCCGATCCCGCCGTGCACGCCGATCAGAACAAGGCCCGGACCCTCGGCAGGCGCTACTCTCAGCTCACACCGGTCGTCGGCACCTACCGCGAGCTGGAGTCGGTCCGCGAGGACCTGACCGCCGCCAAGGAGCTGGCCGGCGAGGACGAGTCGTTCGCGGCCGAGGCCGCCGAGCTCGAAGAGCGCATCCCGCAGCTGGAGGAGCGCCTCAAGCATCTGCTCATCCCGCGCGATCCCAACGATGACAAAGACATCATCATGGAGATCAAAGCGGGCGAGGGCGGCGAGGAGTCCGCGCTGTTCGCCGGCGACCTGCTGCGGATGTATCTCCGCTACGCCGAGCGGGTCGGCTGGAAGACCGAGGTCATCGACAGCCAGCCCTCCGACCTGGGCGGATACAAGGACGTCACGGTCGGCATCAAGGCCAAGGGCGACGAGGGCGCGTGGTCCAGGCTCAAGTTCGAGGGCGGCGTGCACCGCGTGCAGCGGGTGCCCGTCACCGAGTCGCAGGGCCGCATCCACACCAGCGCCGCGGGCGTGCTCGTCTACCCGGAGGCCGAGGAGGTCGACGTCCAGATCGACCCCAACGACCTGCGCATCGACGTCTACCGCTCCAGCGGCCCCGGTGGCCAGAGCGTCAACACCACGGACTCCGCGGTCCGCATCACCCACCTGCCCACGGGCGTGGTCGTCTCCTGCCAGAACGAGAAGAGCCAGCTGCAGAACAAGGAGTCGGCGCTGCGCATCCTGCGCGCCCGGCTGCTGGTGATGGCGCAGGAGCAGGCTGATGCCGCGGCGCAGGCGGAGCGCAAGTCCCAGGTGCGCACGGTGGACCGCTCCGAGCGCATCCGCACCTACAACTTCCCGGAAAACCGCATTTCCGACCACCGCGTCGGCTTCAAGGCGTACAACCTCGACCAGGTTCTCGACGGTGAGCTCACCGCCGTCACCCAGGCCCTCATCGACGCCGAGATGGCGGAGAAGCTCGCACAACACTCATGACATTTCTGCTGGACGAGATCGCCCTGGCCACCGCTCGGCTGGCCGAGGCAGGCGTGCCCTCACCGCGTACCGACGCCGAGGAGATCGCCGCGTTCGTCCACGGCGTGCGCAGGAGCGAGCTCCACACGGTCAAGGACGGCGACTTCGACGCGCTGTTCTGGGAGGGCATCGCCCGGCGGGAGGCCCGCGAGCCGCTGCAGCACATCACCGGCCACGCGTACTTCCGCTACCTGGAGCTCGCGGTCGGCCCCGGCGTGTTCGTGCCGCGGCCGGAGACCGAGGTGGTGACCGGCTGGGCCATCGAGACGCTGCGCGCGATGGACGTGACCGCCCCGCTCGTGGTCGATCTCGGCACCGGGTCGGGCGCGATCGCGCTCTCGATCGCCCAGGAGGTGGCGCTGGCCGAGGTCCACGCCGTGGAGGTCGACCCCGCGGCGTACACGTGGGCCAAGCGCAACATCTCCGAGCTGGGCCAGGGCCGTACCCATCTGCATCCGGAGGACCTCGCCGAGGCTCTGCCGGAGCTCAACGGCAAGGTGGACCTGGTCATCTCCAACCCGCCCTACATCCCGCCCGGCGCGATCCCGCGCGATCCTGAGGTGCGCGACTACGATCCCAGGCGCGCGCTCTTCGGCTCAGGCGACGACGGGCTCGGCGAGGTGCGCGCGGTCGAGCGCACGGCCCGCCGCCTGCTGCGTCCCGGCGGCTGGGTCGCCGTCGAGCACGCCGACGAGCAGGGCAGGGCCGTCTATCTGACCTTCCCGGAGGACAACGGCTGGCGCGACGTGCGGCTACGCCAAGACCTCACGAGAAGGGATCGCTTCGTCACCGCCAGGCTGGGTCAAGACTAGGATGCGGACCGTGGGAAGACGTTTTGACTGCTCCGACCTCGAGCAACGGACCGAGGGCCTGACCGAGGCCGCCGCCGCCGTGCGCCGCGGCGAGCTCGTGGTCCTGCCGACCGACACCGTCTACGGCATCGGCGCCGACGCCTTCACGCCGTCGGCGGTCACCGCGCTGCTCGACACCAAGGGGCGCGGCCGCGACATGCCGCCGCCCGTGCTCGTCGGCACCGTCAGAGCCGCCACAGCGCTCATAGACGACATGGGACCGTACGGGCAGGACTTGATAGACGCCTTCTGGCCCGGGCCGCTCACGCTCGTCTGCAAGGCCAACAGGGCCCTTTCCTGGGACCTGGGGGACACCAAGGGCACGGTGGCCGTCCGCATGCCGCTCCACCCGGTCGCGCTCGACCTGCTCAAGGAGACCGGCCCCATGGCGGTCTCCAGCGCCAACCGCTCCGGCGCCCCGGCCGCCACCACGGCGGAGGAGGCCGAGGAGCAGCTCGGCGACGCGATCGCGGTCTACCTCGACGGCGGCAAGACCAGCGACAACACGCCCTCCACCATCCTCGACCTGACCACGGCCGTGCCCAGGATGTTGCGGCGCGGCGCCATTCCCGTCGAGAAGCTGCGCGGCATCATCGGCTACGTCGCCACCGACGACTGATCGGCTGACACGGCCCGCGGACGTTGGCCGACGTATACCGTCTGCTTATCCCGGCTGCGGCGGCGCTCCGGCCAAGATTACGGTGAGGCCGGAGCGGCTGCCAATAAGAAACCTGCTCATCAGACTGCCGCCCCACTGTCGTGTGCGGCCAAGAACGTAGCGGCAGTCCGTTTGCAGGTTTCTTAGTGGTCGTCCGGGAGTGGTTCATGGGCAAGTACGACGGCATGGATCCCAAGCTGGTCCGTGATCTGCTGACCGAGGTGAAGCACGCGGCCACGCAGATGCGCACGGTCGAGGATCGGGTCAGGCTCGTGATGAGCCAGGCCAGGCTGTCCGCTCAGACCACCCACCGTCCCGTCCAGGTCGCCGACGCGGCCGATCAGATGGTCAGGGACGTCGGCGCCCGGCTCGGGGTGCTGGAGAAGCGGGTGGAGGAGCCGCGCGGCAAGGGCGACGTCCCTCCGTCCAGGGCGGGGACCACGGACGATGGCGACTCCAAGGAAAGGCGCGGGGACCAGGACAGGTACGACAACCCGCGCGCCGGCGACACGTCCGACGAGGTGCCCTCGAAGGACGAGGTGCCCTCGAAGGGCGACGACGACGTCAAGACGGGTGAAGAGAACAAGACCGATCGCGACGGCAGGACGGACAGAGGCGGCAAGACCGGCTCGGACGGGACGACCGATTCCGACGGGAAGACGTGCGACGACGCCGAGGGCCGCGGGACCGGCGAGGACACGGGCACCGGTAAGGACACGGGCACCGGTAAGGACACGGGCACCGGTAAGGACACGGGCACCGGTAAGGACACGGGCACGGGGACCGGGACCGGCGCGGACGCCAGAGACGATGGGAACACCAGTGACCAGCCTGCCGATCAGCCCGCCGACCAGCCCAAGGGCGACGATCTGGACAGCAGGCGCGACCGCGGGGCCGAGGCGGACGGCGGCGGCGCGACGGACACACCGGTCAAGGACCACCCTGACGACACCGACGTCACCAAGCCGCAGGTCGTGGTGGTCGACGGCGTGAAGGTTCTGCAGATTCCCCTCGACCCGCCCACGGCCGAGCAACTGGAGGACCTCCTCGAGAACACCGACAAGGTGCAACCGGCGGAAATGCCGAAGATGCCCGCCGACACCACCACCGCCGCCTCGAACGTCAACGTTCGGGCCGACGACGGCAGCGACGTCGTCTCCGCCGCCACCCAGCCCCCGGCCCTGGACGCGCTGAAGACGATGATCGAGAACCACCGGGACATCCAGCCGCAGGACATGCCTGGGGTGCAGGTCCCGGAGGGCGAGTACGGCAGGGGCGAGTGGGCCGAACGCGACATCCGCCCGGACGGCGACCCGGGCTCGATCACCCCCGGCCGCCCGGCCACCGGAGCCGGCGACCAGGTGACGCTTCCGCCCGTGTCATCGGCCTCGGGCGCCGGCACCGCCGGCCCGGACGGCTACGGCTCGGCAGGCGTCACGCCGATCGACGACACGCCCTCCACCCCGAGATCCGACGCCGCCTGCGACTCCGGCACGGACAGGACGCCGGGCGGCGCGGATCCGACGCCGGGGGACACGACGCCGGACGGCAAAGGCACCCCGCCGGACGGGACAGGCACCCCGCCGGACGGCGAAGGGACGACGCCCGGGGACGCGGACGCCAGGCCGGGGGACGCGGACAGGAAGCCGCGGGACACGGACACGCCGCCGGGCGGCATGGGTTCGACGCCCGGCGGCGCCCCGCCGGACAGCGGCACCGGCGTGACGATCCCGCCCACACCACCCGCAGGCGAGGGTGGCGCCGGCACAGGAGCCGCGACGCCGGGAAACGACACCACACCCGACGCCCGGGGCACTGGAACCGCCGACGAGCCCAGGAGCGGGCCATCGGACACGCCGGCCGGCGCGTACGGCACGACGCCCGCCGACACGTACGGCAACCCGCAGACAGGCGCCCCGAATGGCGGCACCGCACCCGTGGACGCCTACAGCGTGCCGCCGGTCGCCGGTGACACCGGCACAGGCGAGCAGGGCGCGGGCGCCGAGCGGGACGTTGGAGCCACACAGGGCGACGTAGGCGAGCAGTGCGACGGTGCCGGGCAGCGTGGTGGGGCCGAAGGCGGGTCCAAGGCCGGCGTGTGGGCGAACGACGGCAGTGAGGTCGTCTCCGTGGACGTCGCGCCGCCCGACATGGACGCCATCAGGTCGATGATCGAGAACCACCGAGACATCCAGCCTCAGGGAATGCCCTCCGTCCAGATCCCGCCCGGCGAGTACGGCAAAGGCGCATGGGCGCCCGAGGACATCCGCCCGGACGGCCCGCCCGGTGAGGTCGAGGCCGGCACGCCGGAAAGGAGCGCCTGATGTTCGTCGACCCACCGGCCCCCAAACCCCTGGGGCAGGACGAGCGCCCGCCCCGCACCATCGCGGGACCCTTGGAGAACACGGCCACGACCTACGAGTTCAACCCCGACTACCAGCGCCTCATCGTCGCATGGCAGACCGTCGTGCCCCAGTTGGAGACGCTCAAGACGGCCCTCGACAAGGCCTACAGCCTGGCCAGGAGCCCGCAGACGTGGGACGCCCCCGTGGGCGAGCGCTACGTCGAGGACATCCGGGAATGGCGCACCAGGCTGTCCGCCTACCGCCATTCCGTGCTGACCGCGATCAGCGACGAGGCGGCCGACACGCCCCGCTGGGTACCGGTCACGGTGGCGGACCCGCCGCGCCCGTTCCAGTAAGGCGAGGCCCCACCCTGGGAGAACCGGACATTAGGTCGTACAGTGGGGAAATGGGTACGCAGCCCTACTACGGTCCGGATTTCGGGGTGCTGCAGCGGCAGGATCCCGAGCTCGCGCAAGTGCTGCTCGACGAGCTCGACCGGGTGCGCGGCGGCATCCAGTTGATCGCGAGCGAGAACTTCACCTCGCCCGCCGTCCTGGCCGCCCTGGGCTCGACCCTCACCAACAAGTACGCCGAGGGTTACCCGGGCCGCCGCTACTACGGCGGCTGCGAGGTGGTCGACCGGGCGGAGCGGCTGGCCATCGAGCGGGCGAAGAGACTGTTCGGCGCCGAGCACGCCAACGTCCAGCCCCACTCCGGCGCCACCGCGAATCTGGCCGCCTACGCCGCGCTCCTGCAACCCGGCGACACGATGCTGGCCATGGCGCTGCCGCACGGCGGCCACCTCACCCATGGCTCCAAGGTGAATTTCTCGGGAAGATGGTTCGACGTCGTGTCGTACGGCGTGCGTCGCGACACCGAACTCATCGACTACGACGAGGTCAGGGATCTGGCGCTGCGGCACCAGCCGAAGCTCATCGTCTGCGGCGCGACGGCGTACCCGAGGCTGATCGACTTCTCGGCCTTCCGCGGCATCGCCGACGAGGTGGGGGCGTGGCTGCTGGCCGACGTGGCGCATCCGATCGGGTTGATGGCGGGCGGCGCGATCCCGTCGGCGGTGCCGTACGCGGACGTGGTGACGTTCACCACTCACAAGGCGCTGCGCGGGCCGCGCGGCGGGGCCATCCTGTGCACCGGGGAACTGGCGAAGAAGATCGACAGGGCGGTGTTCCCGTTCATCCAGGGCGGGCCGCTGATGCACGTGGTGGCGGCCAAGGCGGTGGCGTTCGGCGAGGCGCTGCGGCCGGAGTTCGCCGACTACGCCAAGCGGGTGATCGTGAACGCGCAGGCGCTCGCCGAGGCGCTGGCCGGAGAGGGGATGCGGGCGGTGTCCGGCGGCACGGACACGCATCTGGCGTTGATCGACCTGCGTGACGTGGGGGTGTCGGGGGCCGAGGCCGAGCGGCGGTGCGCTGCGGCGGGGATCACGCTGAACCGCAACGTGATCCCGTACGATCCGGAGCCGGCGTCGGTGACGTCGGGGATCCGCGTGGGCACGCCGTGCGTGACCACGCAGGGGATGGGCCCCGAGGAGCTGAAAGAGGTGGGGACGCTGGTGACCCGGGCGGTGCGCCATCCGGGCGGCGCGGCCGAGGTCAGGGAAAGAGTTGCGGCACTCCTCGCCATCCATCGGCCATATCTGAACGAATATTAAGCTGGTCTGTGTCGTTTTCCGGTCACAGTGGGCCGGAGCATCCGGGAAACTAGGTCCGTGCGCGAATACCTGTTCATGGCGCTCATCTCGGCAGCGGTGACCTACCTGCTGGTTCCGTTGGTGCGCCGCTTCGCCATCCGCATCGGAGCCATGCCGGAGGTTCGCGAGCGTGACGTGCACACCACCCCGACGCCCAGGCTGGGGGGCCTGGCGATGTACGGCGGGCTGGTCGTGGGACTGCTGGCGGCCAACAGCCTCCCCCACTCGGGCGAAGCGCTGACCGACACCGGCGTCCAGCCGGTCCTGGCGTTGATCGTGGCCGGCGGGCTCATCACGGTCACCGGGTTCCTCGACGACTGGTGGGGCATGGACGCCTTCATCAAGCTCGCGGGTCAGATCGCCGCGGCCGGGGTGCTGGTGGCCTACGGGATGCGGCTGACCTCGATCCCGCTTCCCGAGGCCTGGGGCGGCTCCACCAGCCTCGACTACACGCTCAGCACGATCATCACCATCATGGTCGTGGTCGTGACCATCAACGCGGTCAACTTCGTCGACGGACTCGACGGGCTCGCCGCCGGGGTCGTGTGCATCGCGGGCATGGCGACGTGGGCCTACTCGATCATCATTTCCCAGGACATCAGCGGCAGCAACATCACCGCCACGGCCGCCATCGCGGCGGTCCTCATCGGCGCGTGCCTGGGCTTCCTGCCGCACAATTTCCACCCGGCGAAGATCTTCATGGGCGACACGGGCGCCATGCTGATCGGGCTGGTGCTCGCCTCCTCGATCGTCACCGTGACGCCGGTCGACACGTCGGCCATCGTGGACACCAACAAGTTCCCCGTGGTGCTGCCGATGCTCCTGCCGCTCGCGGTGCTGGTGCTGCCGCTGGTCGACCTGATCACCGCCGTGGTGCGGCGCACCTCTCGCGGCCTGTCGCCGTTCGCGCCCGACCGCGGCCACCTGCACCACCGGCTCATGGACATCGGTCACTCGCACCGCCGGTCCGTGCTGATCATGTACGCGTGGGCGTTCCTGTTCGCCTTCGGCATCGTGGGCCTGGCCTATCTCGGTGTGCCGGTGCTGCTGTTCCCGCTGGTCATCGCTCTCGCCCTGGCCGTGCTCGTGCTGATGGCCCTGCCGCGCTGGCGGGGCAGGGGCGGTGCGCACGCCTCGCCGCGCGGGAGGGAGCCCGACGACGACGGCCCGCCTACCGGTCCCATGCCGCCGATCCCGCCGGACCACGAATTCGGACGGCGGATGCCACCGGCGGACGGCTCGTCATCCGAACGCGCGTCAGCCGAGGGAAATCCGGTCATTCCGGCATTTCCGAGTCGTCCGTGATCGCGAACTAGAAACGGCAGGTAAAAGCGGTCTTCCATGAGCTTGTGATATCTTTCACGAGCAGGGACCCCCAGACGTACTTGCTCGGGGGGTAGCAAACGCTCGCTTGATAACATGCTGATGGAGCACCGATGCAGGCCAACGACGTGCGCGTACTCAAGAGCGCCGCGATTCCGACCCTTGTGGCCGGAGTGGTCGCCGTGGTGGTGTCGCTCCTTATGGCCGGCGGCAAGGGAGCGCTGGGCGCGGCGCTCGGCACCTTGCTGGTCGGGGTTTTCTTCAGTATCAGCGTGGTAGCGGTGTCCTATGCCGCACGGGTGTCTCCCCAGATGATGGCGATCGCGGCGATGGTCAGCTATCTCGTCAAGGTCGTCGCCATCATGGTCGTGCTGTCCGCCTTCCGCGACACCACGGCCTGGAACACCATGGCCTTCGCCTGGTCCGTCGTGATCTGCACGCTCGTGTGGACCGGCTTCGAAGTCCGCGCCTTCATGAAGACCAAGTTGCTTTACGTCGACCCCGAAGCCAAGGTCCCCGGAAAGGGCGACTCATGAGGCTGGCGCTGGACGGGGCCCGATATGACTAGTCCTCTACTCGCCTGCTATCGTCAGGGCCGCGATGAGCGCAAAGGAACGCCGACCGGAAGAAGACGGTCGCGACTTCGCCGACGCCATGTGGTCGGTCCCCAGCTATCTACTCGCGGGGATGGCCTTCTACGGCGGTCTCGGGTGGTTGCTGGACCGCTGGTTGGACATGTCCGCGTTCTTCCCCATAGGCGTCGTCCTCGGGGTTGTGCTCGGCGGCTACCTGGTCTATCGGAAGTTCGGTCGCTAGTCCGACACAGCGATCGCTTCGTTGAGGAAACCCTTGTGATCTACTACGACGTTGAAGGGAACGCCGCGTGAGTGCGCTGACGGTCCTCGCTCCACCCGACCAGTTCGGGGCGCCTACGCCTGACGAGCTGTTCAACCTGCCGCCCATCATTCCGGGGGTTGACTGGTTCACCAAGCCGGTCCTGCTCGCGCTGCTCAGCGCGGTCGTCGTGATCGGCCTTTGCTGGGCCGCCTTCGGCAACCCCAAGGTCGTGCCGAGGGGAATACAGAACGTCGTCGAATACGGCTACATGTTCGTCCGCGACCAGGTCGCCCGGCCCTTCCTGGGCAAGGACGCCGACCGGTGGATGGGCTTGCTGGTAACGCTCTTCTTCATGGTCCTCGTCTGGAACCTCATGGGCGTCATCCCCGTGCTGCAGTTCCCGGTGGCCTCGCACATCGCGTTCCCCGCCGTGCTCGCGATCTCGATCTACGTGCTCAAGGTCTACCTCGGCATGAAGCACCAGGGCGCGGTCGGCTACTTCAAGAACATGATGTTCCCGCCGGGCCTGCCGAAGCCGATCTACGTGCTGCTGTCGCCGATCGAGTTCCTGTCGAACCTGATCATCGCGCCGTTCACGCACGCGGTCCGACTGTTCGCCAACATGTTCGCCGGCCACATGCTGCTGGCGTTCTTCAGCATGGTCGGCTACTGGTTCCTCTTCGAACAGCTCTCGCCGCTGGGGGCCCCCGTGGGTGTCATCGGCGTGGTCATGACGATCATCCTCACTGGCTTCGAGATGTTCATCCAGTTCCTGCAGGCCTTCCTGTTCGCGATGCTGGCCGCGATGTACATCGGCGGCTCGCTGCACGCAGAGCACTGAGATCCACATACCGGAATATCCATGACCGGTGACACCCGAGTCGCCGGCCGTCCAGTAAAGGAATAACAGTAATGAGCGTTCTCGCTGAGGTCTCCGGCAACGTCACCGCCATCGGTTACGGTCTCGCCGCCATCGGCCCCGGCATCGGCGTCGGCATCATCTTCGGCCAGGGCGTGCAGGCCATCGCCCGCCAGCCGGAGGCGTACGGCCTGATTCGCCAGAACATGCTCCTCGGCTTCGTTCTCACCGAGGCCCTCGCCCTGATCGGTCTGGTCGCGCCGTTCATTTTCGCGGGCATCTGATAGACCGCCCTTCTGACGAAAGGCTGCACTCATGACGCACATGGCAGCTACGCTTCTCGCCGCGCCGGAGGAGCACGCCAGTCCGCTCATCCCGCACGATTACGAGCTCGTCGTCGGTATCTTCGCGTTCGCCGTCGTCTTCTTCGTCGTGGGCAGGATCCTCGTCCCGCGTATTCAGAAGACGCTGGCCGAGCGGACCGACGCGATCGAGGGCGGTATCAAGAGGGCGGAAGAGGCCCAGGCCCAGGCTCAGGACCTGCAGCGGCAGTTCCAGGCCAAGCTCGAAGAGGGCCGTCGTGAGGCGGCCCGGCTGCGCGAGGAGGCCCGCGAGCAGGCCGCGCAGATCAAGGCCGAGCTCCGCGAGGAGGCCCAGGCCGAGGCCCGCCGCCTCGTCGAGGCCGCGCACGCGCAGATCGAGGCCGACCGCCAGGCGGCGTTCGCCCAGCTCCGCACGGAGATCGGCCGCCTGTCGACCGAACTGGCCGGCCGCATCGTCGGCGAGTCCCTCGAGGACGAGGCCCGCCAGAGCCGCATCGTGGACCGGTTCCTCGACGAGCTGGAGACCAGCGACGCGCAGGCGGTGCGCTGATGCGCGGTTTGAGCAGGACGTCGCTGGCCGAGGTCGAGGAGCAGTTCAACGCGGTCGCCGGCAGCGCCGACCTCGGAACGCTCTCCGACGAGCTGTTCGCGGTCGCGGATCTGCTCGACCGCGAGCACGGCCTGCGCCGGGCCCTGTCCGACCAGGCCAGGCCCGCCGAGCAGAAGGCACGCACCGCGCGTGCGCTGCTCGAGGGCAAGGTCAGTGAGGCGGCGGTCGCCACCACCGAGGCCGCGGTCTCGGCGCGCTGGTCGCGCGCCGGCGACCTGGCCGACGTGCTCGAGCGGCTCGGCGTGGTCGCCGCGGCCGCGGAGGCGGAAGGTCAGGCCAGGCTCGACGACGTGGAGGACGAGCTCTTCCGCTTCGGCCGCATCGTCGCGGGCAACCCCGACCTGCGCCGCGCGCTCACCGACGCGAACGCGCCAGAGGCGGGAAAGCGGCAGCTGCTGCTCGACCTGCTCGGCGACAAGGTCGCGCCGACCAGCCTGCGCCTGATCACGCAGCTGGTGGCACACCCGCGAGGGCGTAGCCTGGATACGGGCCTGGAAGAGGTCGGCCAGCTCGTGGCCCAGCAGCGCCAGCGCCTCGTGGCGGTGGTTCGCAGCGCCGTCGAGCTGTCCGAGGAGCAGAAGCGGCGCCTGACGGCGTGGCTGAGCACCTCCTACGGCCGTGACGTGCACCTGAACGTCGAGGTGGACAAGCGAGTGCTCGGTGGGTTCTCGGTCCGCATCGGCGACGAGATCATCGACACCACCATTGTGGGACGAATCGAAGAAGTCCGCCGCCGGTTGGCCGGCTAGGGCGAATAGGGAGACAGAGTAGAGATGGCGGAGCTTACGATCCGGCCGGACGAGATCCGGGACGCGCTTGAGCGCTTCGTCCAGGCGTACGAACCGGAAGGCGCCGCGCGCGAGGAGATCGGGACCGTCGTCGACGCCGGCGACGGCATTGCCCATGTCTCCGGCCTTCCCTCGGCGATGGCGAACGAGCTGCTCGAGTTCGAGAACGGCACGCGCGGCCTGGCGCTCAACCTCGACACCCGCGAGATCGGTGTCGTTATCCTGGGCGAGTTCAGCGGCATCGAGGAGGGCCAGACGGTCCGCAGGACGGGCGAGGTCCTGTCCGTGCCCGTCGGCGACAACTTCCTCGGCCGCGTGGTCGACCCCCTCGGCAACCCGCTCGACGGCAAGGGCGCCATCGAGTCCGAGGGCACGCGTGCCCTCGAACTTCAGGCCCCCTCGGTCGTTCAGCGGCAGCCGGTGAAGCAGCCGCTGCAGACCGGCATCAAGGCGATCGACGCCATGACGCCGATCGGCCGCGGCCAGCGCCAGCTGATCATCGGTGACCGTGGCACCGGCAAGACCGCGATCGCCGTGGACACCATCCTCAACCAGCGCGAGGCCTGGGCCTCAGGCGACCCCGAGGCGCAGGTCCGCTGCGTCTACGTCGCCATCGGCCAGAAGGGCTCCACGATCGCGCAGGTCAAGGCCCGCCTGGAGGAGGCAGGCGCGATGGAATACACCACCATCGTCGCCGCCCCCGCCTCCGACCCGGCCGGCTACAAATACCTCGCCCCCTACACCGGCTCGGCCATCGGCCAGCACTGGATGTACCAGGGCAAGCACGTCCTCATCATCTTCGACGACCTGACCAAGCAGGCCGACGCCTACCGCGCCGTGTCCCTGCTGCTGCGTCGCCCCCCGGGCCGTGAGGCCTTCCCCGGCGACGTGTTCTACCTCCACTCCCGCCTGCTGGAGCGCTGCGCCAAGCTGTCGGACGACATGGGCGGCGGCTCGATGACGGGCCTGCCGGTCATCGAGACCAAGGGCAACGACGTGTCGGCGTTCATCCCGACCAACGTCATCTCCATCACCGACGGCCAGTGCTTCCTGGAGACCGACCTGTTCAACGCCGGCGTCCGCCCGGCGATCAACGTCGGTATCTCTGTCTCCCGAGTCGGCGGTTCGGCGCAGGTCAAGGCCATGCGGAAGGTCGCGGGCACGCTGAAGCTGTCACTGTCGCAGTATCGCGACCTGGAGGCGTTCGCCGCGTTCGCCTCCGACCTCGACGCGGCCTCCCGCGCTCAGCTGGACCGCGGCCAGCGTCTGGTGGAGCTGCTCAAGCAGCCGCAGTACTCACCGTTCCCGGTCGAGAAGCAGGTCGTGTCGGTGTGGTCCGGCACCACCGGTGAGCTCGACGAGGTGCCGGTCGAGGACGTCCGCCGGTTCGAGGGGGAGTTCCTCGACTACCTGCAGTCCTCGCACAAGGGCATCCTCGACGGCATCCGGGAGACCAGGGAGCTGACCGACGACGCGGTGACCGCTCTCAAGGACGCCATCACGGAGTTCAAGAAGGGCTTCACCACCTCCTCGGGCGAGCTGCTGGTCAAGGACGAGCCCGTGGCGCCGCTCGGCGCCGACGAGGTCGGCCAGGAGAAGATCAAGAAGGTCGTCCGTCCGGCGACGGAGAAGTAGGACATGGGTGCCCAGCTAAGGCTGCTGCGGCGGCGGATCAACTCGGTCAAGTCGACCGCGAAGATCACGCGCGCCCAGGAGCTCATCGCCTCTTCACGGATCGTGAAGGCGCAGCAGCGGATGCAGGCGGCGCTGCCGTACGAGCGTGAGATCACTCGCGCCGTCACCGGCGTCGTCAGCAACGCGGCCAGCGTCGACCATCCGCTGACCGTGGCGAAGGAGAACCCCGCCAGCGCGGGCGTCCTCATCGTCACCAGCGACAGCGGGTTCTGCGGCGGCTTCAACGCCAACGTGCTGCGCGAGGCCGAGGCCCTGCGCGGGCTGCTGGAGAGCCGCGGGCTGACCGTGGTGCCGTTCGTCACCGGGCGCAAGGGTGTCACCTGGCACACCTTCCGCCAGCGGGAGATGGGCGGCAGCTGGGTCGGGTTCTCGCGGAAGCCTGCCTACGCCGACGCCAAGGAGATCGCGACCACGCTGATCGACTCCTTCAAGGACGACAACGGGATCGACGAGATCCACATCGTCTCGACCGAGTTCGTCTCGATGCTCACGCAGAACGTCGTGGTCAAGCGGGTTCTGCCGCTGGAGGTCGAGGAGACCGAGGCGACGGAGTCCACGGTGATCCCGCCGTACTTCGAGTTCGAGCCGACCGCGGGTGACGTGCTGGAGTCGCTGCTGCCGCGCTACGTGGAGTCCCGCATCTTCACGGCGCTGCTGCAGTCGGCGGCCTCGGAGGAGGCCGCGCGGCGGCGCGCGATGAAGTCCGCGACCGACAACGCCAACGAGCTGATGCGGGTGCTGACCCAGCAGATGAACCAGGCTCGCCAGGCCGAGATCACCCAGGAAATCAGCGAGATCGTCGGTGGGGCCAACGCGCTCGCTGACGCCGCAGCCGGGAAAGAGTGAAATGACTGCAGAGGCTGTTGAAACTGTAGAGACGCCCGCGGCCGGCACCGGCCGCGTGGCACGCGTCACCGGCGCCGTCGTCGACGTGGAGTTCCCCGTCGAGGCGATGCCCGAGATGTACAACGCGCTCAAGGTCGAGGTGACCCTCGGCGGCGAGACCAAGACGCTGACGCTCGAGGTCGCCCAGCACCTGGGTGACAACCTCGTCCGCGCCATCTCCATGCAGCCCACCGACGGCCTGGTCCGCGGCCAGGCCGTGGTCGACACGGGCTACCCGATCCGGGTGCCGGTCGGCGACGTCGTCAAGGGCCACGTGTGGAACGCGCTGGGCGAGACGCTCGACGTGCCGACCTCGTCGCTCAAGATCGAGGAGCGGTGGGGCATCCACCGGCCGTCCCCGCCCTTCGACCAGCTCGAGTCCCGCACCGAGCTGCTGGTCACCGGCATCAAGGTCATCGACCTGCTCACCCCGTACGTGCAGGGTGGGAAGATCGGCCTGTTCGGCGGCGCCGGCGTGGGCAAGACCGTTCTCATCCAGGAGATGATCCGCCGGGTCGCCCGCAACTTCGGTGGCACCTCGTGCTTCGCCGGCGTGGGCGAGCGCACCCGTGAGGGCAACGACCTGTGGCTGGAGATGGAGGAGGCGGACGTCCTCAAGGACACCGCGCTCGTCTTCGGCCAGATGGACGAGCCTCCGGGCACCCGTCTTCGGGTCGCCCTGTCGGCGCTGACGATGGCGGAATACTTCCGCGACGTGCAGAAGCAGGACGTGCTGCTCTTCATCGACAACATCTTCCGCTTCACGCAGGCCGGTTCCGAGGTCTCCACGCTGCTCGGCCGCATGCCGTCCGCCGTGGGTTACCAGCCCACGCTGGCCGACGAGATGGGTGTGCTCCAGGAGCGCATCACCTCGACGCGCGGTCACTCGATCACCTCCATGCAGGCGATCTACGTGCCCGCGGACGACATCACCGACCCGGCCCCGCACAACGCGTTCGCGCACCTCGACGCGCAGACCGTTCTGTCGCGGCCGATCTCGGAGAAGGGCATCTACCCCGCGGTGGACCCGCTCGACTCCTCCTCCCGGATCCTCGACCCGCAGATCGTGGGCGAGGAGCACTACCGGGTGGCCCAGGAGACCAAGCGGATCCTGCAGAAGTACCGCGAGCTCCAGGACATCATCGCGATCCTCGGTATCGACGAGCTCTCCGAGGAGGACAAGGTCACCGTCCAGCGGGCCCGCCGCATCGAGCGCTTCCTGTCGCACCCGATGTACGCGGCCGAGGCCTTCACCGGCCAGCCGGGCGAGACCGTGCCGCTGGACGAGACCATCGCCTCCTTCAAGGGCCTCTGCGCGGGTGAGTACGACCACCTGCCCGAGCAGGCGTTCTTCATGGTCGGTGGCATCGACCAGGCCATCGCGAAGGCCAAGGAACTCGAGCGTCGGTAATCGCCCCATGGTGATGGTGCGGTCCACGAACCGCACCATCACCTGATCGGAAAGGACCTACACAAGTGGCGAAGCTACGCGTAGGGGTTGTCTCACCCGAGCGTGAGATCTGGTCGGGCGAGGCCGACATGGTGATTGCCAAGACCGTGGACGGCGAGATCGGTATTATGCCGCAACACGCACCTGTTCTCGGCGTCCTCGTCGAGGGCGGCGTGCTGCGCGTGAAGCGGGAGGGCGAGGGCGATCTCGTGGCGGCGGTTCACGGTGGATTCATCTCGGTGGCCGACAATGAGGTGTCCGTGCTCGCCGAGGTGGCCGAGCTCGGTTCCGAGGTCGACATCGCGGCTGCCCGCGACGCTCTCGACCGGGCCCAGGCCTCGATCGAGGCCAACCAGGAAGACGCCGACGCGGCGATCGAGGCCAAGCGTGCCAGGGCCCGGCTGCGCGCGGCTGGCGAAGAGGTATAACAGAAACACGTTTCAGGGGGCGGCATGGTAGCGACGGTATTGACATTCCTGGTGCTGCTGGCCGCCCTCATGGTGTTGCGCGTGGTCATGCTGGTCCGCTCGCGCGGCAGCGTCCCCTGTCGGCTGCGCGTGGGGGACCGCGGCTGGCAGAGCGGGGTGGCCCGCTACGCCGACGGGGAACTCCACTGGATTCCGCTCATGGGCGTCCGACTGAGGCCGCGCCACGCGATCGCGAGGCGCGGCCTCGTCGTTTCCGCCCGTCGTGAGATCGGCGACGAGCTCTACGCGGTGGATTGCGGCGGCAGCACGCGTGACATGTCCCTGGCGATGAGCGCGGACGCGCTGACGGGCTTCCTGGCCTGGCTGGAGTCCGCCCCGCCGAGCGCCTACCTGGACGTCGCCTGACAGCCCTGATAGCGACGACCCTTAGCGGGTGCCGCCGGGCTTCCACAGGATCTCGTCGCCCGCGTGGGCCACGCGGCAGGCGATGAACAGCAGGTCGGACAGGCGGTTGAGGTATTTCGCGGTCAGTACGTTCATGTCGTCGTGGGAGTGCAGTGCCGCCCAGGTCGAGCGCTCGGCCCTGCGGACGGTGACCCGCGCCACGTGCAGTGCCGCGGTGGCCGGATCGCCGCCGGGCAGGATGAAGCTGCGTAGCGGCTTGAGCCCTTCGTTGAAGCGGTCGCACTGCTCTTCCAGCCAGTCGATGTACGACGGCTCGACCCGCAGCGGCGGGAACTCGGGGTTCTCCACGACTGGCGTGGCCAGGTCCGCTCCCACGTCGAAAAGCTCGTTCTGGACGCGGCCCAGGACCGCCGCGAGATCGGCGGGAAACGTACGGTAGGAGAGGGCGACGCCGAGATGGGCGTTGGCCTCCTCCACGTCGGCGTAGGCGGCCAGCCGGGGGTCGGTCTTCGAGGCGCGGCTCATGTCGCTCAGCGCGGTGGTGCCGTCGTCTCCGGTGCGTGTGTAGATGTGGGAGAGGACGACCGGCTTGTCCTTGTCGGCGCGCGTCATGGGCTCAGCCTACTCATGACAAATGTCATTCGGATCGGACGCGGGATCCACATCAGGGTGGTGATTTCCACGACTACCAGGGCGAACAGCGTGAAAGCCACCATTGACCCATGATGAAGGAGAGGATCTGATGCTCGAGATCAGCGAGCTGCACAAACGCTTCGCGGGCGGCCCCGACGCTCCCGGCGGCAAGGTCGCCCTGGACGGGATCAGCTTCGTCGTACGGCCGGGGGAGATGTTCGGGTTCGTCGGCGCGAACGGCGCGGGCAAGACGACGACGATGCGCATCATCATGGGCGTGTTACAGGCGGACTCCGGCGCGGTGACCTGGCAGGGCAAGCCGCTGGGCTACGACGATCGCCGCCGCTTCGGCTACATGCCGGAGGAGCGTGGTCTCTACCAGAAGATGCGGGTCGCCGAGCAGATCGAGTATTTCGGACGCCTGCACGGCCTGAGCGCGACGGCCGCCAAGAAGGCCACCGAGGACCTGATGGAGCGGCTGGGGGTGGCCGAGCGCAGGAACGACGCGGTGCAGACGCTCTCGCTGGGCAACCAGCAGCGTGTGCAGCTGGCGGTGGCCCTGGTGCACGACCCCGAGGTGCTGGTGCTGGACGAGCCGTTCTCGGGGCTCGACCCGATCGCGGTGGACGCGCTGGCCACGGCGCTGCAGGAGCGGTGCAGGGGTGGCGTTCCGGTGATCTTCTCCAGCCACCAGCTGGAGCTGGTCGAGCGGCTGTGCGACTCGGTCGGCATCGTCTCCGCCGGCCGGATGGTGGCCACTGGCACGGTGGCCGGCTTGCGCGCGGCCGAAGGTGACACGTTGCGCGTGGTCGTCCGCGACCCAGCCCCCGGCTGGGCCGATGGGCTGCCGGGCACGGTCACCGTACGCGGCGATCAGCACATCCTGCGTACGACCGAGGGCGACGGCCAGGAGATCCTGCGCCGCGCCGTCAAGGCAGGCCACGTCGAGCACTTCGGCGTCGAGCAGTCGACCCTCACCGAGATCTTCAAGGAGGCCGTGGCGTGAACGGGTTGATGCTGGTCGCCCGCAGGGAGATCGTGACGCAGATCCGCACGAAGGCGTTCGTCATCGGCCTGGCAATCACGGCCGTGCTGGTGGCGGCGATCTCCTTCGCGCCCAAGGTGTTCGGCGGCCCGGAAACCTACACTCTCGGCACCGTCAACTCCCAGCAGTTGCCGCTGCAGGCGGCCGCGCCGGAGGCGAAGTTCGAGTGGCGCTCCTTCCCCGGCGAAGCCGCGGCCAAGCAGGCCGTCCTCGACGGGGACGTGGACGCGGTGCTGGTCAACGGCACGAAGGTGCTCACCGACGGCGAGATCGACGACCAACTCGGCGTGCTGATGCAGAGCGTCAACCGGGAGGTGCGGCTCGGTGCCGCGGGCGTGTCGATCCCGCCGCTGCAGATGGCGTCCGTGGGCGCGGACACGCGTTACGAGTCCGCCCGCACCGGAATCGCCGTGGTACTCGTCGTCGTGCTCTTCATGATGCTCATGGGCCAGGTCATGATGGTCGCCATGGGCGTGGTGGAGGAGAAGGGCAGCAGGATCGTGGAGATCCTGCTCTCCACGCTGCGGCCGTGGCAGCTGCTCGGCGGCAAGATCATCGGATTGGGCGCGCTCGGCCTGATCAACCTGGTCACGATCCTGGTCGTCGGCCTCGGCGCGGCGATGGCCTCCGGGGTCGCCGCCGACTTCCCGCCCGGCATCGCGGGGCTGGTGGCCGCGGTGGTGATCTGGTTCGTGCTCGGGTACGCCTTCTTCGCCACCCTGTCGGCCGCCTTCGCCTCGCTGGTCTCGCGCCAGGAGGAGGTGAACTCCGTGATGACGCCGCTGACCATGCTCATCATGGCCACCTACTTCGTCGCCTTCTACGCCACCAGCGATCCCACGGGCACGTTCGCCACGGTCGTGTCGTACGTGCCGCCGTTCTCCTCGATGATCATGCCGGTGCGGATGGCCGCGACCGAGGTGCCGCTGTGGCAGGTTGGGGCCTCCATGGCCGGCATGGTGGTGGCGGTGGTGGCGGTGCTGGCCTTCAGCGCCAAGGTCTACGAGAGGGCCGTGCTGCGGACGGGCGCCCGGCTGAAGCTCGGCGAAGTGCTGCGCGCGAAGTAGATGGACGAGATCGGGCGGGCGCGCCGCCACACCTGGGTGGCACTGGCCTTGTCGCTCGTCATGACGTGGGTCTTCGTCGCCGTCGTCAGCATGATCGAGTTTCGCGAGGGCAGGCTCGAATGGTGGCGCTTCGTGCCGGCGCTGATCGCGATGGTGGGCTTCACGTGGCTCTGCGCGCGCCTGATCAACCCCATGTTGGACCGCCACTACCCCACCAGGCAGGTGGTGGCGGCGGCGGTTCTCGCGGTGGTCGGGGCCGGTGCGGGCGGGGCCGAGCCGTTCGGCTGGGGGTTCGCGCTCGTGGCCTGGCTCTCCATCGCCACGCTGTGGATCTCCAGACGCATGATGCTGGTGCTGGCCTTCGGGACGTTCGCCGCCGGCATGGCCCTCGGCATGCTCTCCGTGGCGACGGGAGCGGGCATCATGACCATCGACATGGGGACCGCCGAGGCGCTGGTGCTCTACGCCCTGACCTACGGGGTCACGTGCGCGGCCGTGCCGCCGTCCAACCGGATGATGGTCTGGATCCTGACACTGGCCGTGCAGGCGCACGAGGGCCGTGAGGCGCACACGCGGCTGGCGCTGGCCGAGGAACGGCTGCGCTTCGCGAGGGACATACACGACCTCGTGGGGCACCAGCTGTCCGCCATCGCGGTCAAGACCGCGCTGGCCGTGCGCCTGTCGGACGTCGACCCGGCGGCGGCCAAGGCCGAGATGTCCGAGATCAACGCGCTCACCAGGAAGGCGCTGCGCGAGGTGCGTGAGGCCGTGCGCGGCTACCGCGAGCTTGACTTGGCCGCGGAGCTGAATAGCGTGAAAGGAGTGCTCGAAGCGGCCGGCGTCCGCTGCGAGGTGCACCTGCCCTACCGCGACCTGCCTGACGGGGTGGCCCCCGTCTTGGCCTACGCGGTCCGCGAGGCGGTCACCAACGTGCTCAAGCACAGCGTCGCGACGTTCTGTGACATCACCATCCGCTTCACCGAGCAGGAGGCCGAGCTGAGCGTCCGCAACGACGGGGTGGCCCGGCGGCAGGCGGAAGACCTGGGAAGCGGCCTGGCCGGCATGGGGGAGCGGGTGGCCGCCGTCGGGGGCAAGCTGGTCGCGCACCCGACGGACGATGGGGAGTTCCTGCTCACGGCTGTCGTGTCATTGCCGCTGCGTGGGTAGGAGTGTTGTGCAGGGGGTTCACCTCGCTGTGTGCGTGATTGAGGAGGTGGCATGCGCGTCCGGGGCAATCCGAGGGCTCAGGTGGTGCGGATCGGGGCCAGGCTCGACGCGGGCACGTCGGCCGGAGTGCGCGAGCGGTTGCACAAGGCCATCGACTCCGGTGAGGGCGACCTGATCCTGGATCTCTCCAAGCTGGAGATGATCGACGCGACCGGTCTCGGGGTGCTCGTGGGGGCGCATCGGCGCGCGCTGGGCGTGCAACGCCGCCTCGTTCTTCGGGGGGTGCCACCGCGGATCATGCGGATCCTCGCGGTGACCCGGCTGAATCGGGTCCTGCACGTGGAGGTTCCGGCGGCCGCGGTGGCCTGAGGTGACATATCGGAGCGGGCGACGATCAGCCGTTGCCCGCTCTTTCATGACTTAGACAAAATAGCGATTATGGTTGGCGCGGATCTGTCGGCTATGGCACCGAATACCACAGAAATGCCGATTTATTGACGCGCGCCATCACACCGGCTCAGGGCTGGCCAGGCTCCGCATGAAGATGTGCACGGCCGCGTCCACGAGTTCGTCGATCTCCGGTCGATCGTCCGAGACCAGCCATTCGATGAGCAACTCCTGTAACGCGCCAATGACGCCGAGTGCGAGCAGTCGCCGATTCAGCCGCGCCTCCTGTGGGAAATCGGCGGAGGCGTCCTGGATGAGACGGGCGAAGGCCTCCACGGCACGCTGGCGGGACAGCGTCAGGACATCCCCTGACCTGCGTACCTCCACATGCATGATGCGGCCGCGGCGCCAGTCCGCCGTGGTGAACTCGATATAGGCGCGAATCCCTGCCTTGACCCTTCCGTCGAGCGTGTTCGGCGCTTCCTGTAACGCTTTGGCAACGACGGCCAGGCTTTCCTCCACGCACCGCTCGTGCAACGCCTGAAGGAGCTCCTCGCGGCCGCCGAAACATTCGTAGAAGGCGCGGTTGGAGATTCGCGCCTCTGAGCACAACCTTTCGATGGTCGTCGCCGCGAAACCCGGCTTCGCGTAGAGCGTGTACGCGGCCGTCATCAGCCGCTCCCGTCTGTCTGCCAGCCTTTGCTCAGCCGACATTCCCCGGTAAGACCGGTTCACATTCCACCCGTCCAACATGATCGTGGCCCCCAGAGCACACAATTATGGACGGATGATCGGTTTTGGGAAAGGGTAAGAAGATTATCTTTTACGTCGTCCATGCAAGAACGTGACAAGTCTGATCAGTCGCTCAAGCTCCGCGGGCCCTCGCGCGAACGACGTCAGGTTCATTCCGGGCATGGCGAAGCGCTGCCGGGAGATCGCCTTCGGTCTGGCGAACTCACGCAGCCCGTCGGCTCCGTGGATGCGCCCGAACCCGGAATCGCCCACGCCCCCGAACGGCAGTGCCGGGACCCCGGCGAACGAGATGACCGAGTTGATGGCGGTCATCCCGGTACGCATCATGCGGGCCAGCTCCATCGCCCGGCGCACGTTCCTGGAGAAGACCGTTCCTCCCAGCCCGTACGCGGTGGCGTTGGCGAGCTCCAGTGCCTCCTGCGCGTCGCGGGTGCGGCGGACGGTGATCGTCGGGCCGAACGTCTCCTCGCGTACCGCAGGAGAGTCCTCGGGCACGTCCTCCACGATCACCGGGTCCACGTACGGCGCCCGAACCGCGCCTGGGCCGCCCGTGACGACCTTCCCCGCCTTGGCGGCGTCGTCGACGTGCCGCTTGATGATCTCCACCTGGCCCGGCATCGTGATCGGGCCGTAGTCCTCGCCGGCCCGCAGCTTCGCCGCGCGATCGGACAGCTCGCGCATGAAACTTTCATAGACCGCGTCCACCACGTAGACGCGTTCGACCCCCACGCACGTCTGCCCGGCGTTGGACATCGCGCCCCACAGGCAGGCGTCGGCGGCCTTGGCCAAATCCGCGTCGGCGTCCACGATGAACGCGTCCTTGCCGCCGCACTCGGCCACGATCGGCGTCAGGTTCTCGGCGCAGGCCGCCATGACGCGCTTGGCCGTGGCGGTCGAGCCGGTGAACGCCACCTTCCGCACCCGCGGGTCGGCCGCCAGCGCCGCGCCTGTCTCGCCGAGCCCGGTCACAGCCTGGAACACCGGATGCTCGGGCACCGACTCGGCGAACAGCTCCGCCATCCGCACGCCCACGCCGGGGGTGAGCTCGCTCGGCTTGAACACGACCGCGTTGCCGGCCGCCAGCGCGTACGCGATGGAGCCCATGGGGGTGAAGACCGGGTAGTTCCACGGACCGATCACGGCGACGACGCCCAGGGGGAGGTATTCGAGGGTGGCGGCCAGGTTGAGGCCGATCATGCCGGTCGAGACACGGCGACGGCCGAGGACCTTCTGCGCGTTGCGGGCCGCCCAGTCGATGTGGGTGATCGCCAGCACGATCTCCAGCGTTGCGTCGCCCACCGGCTTGCCGGTCTCCTCGCGGACCAGCTCGGCCAGCTCTTTCAGGTGCTGGGTGATGACGGCCTTGTAGTCGAGCAGGCGCCACCTGCGCTCGGCCTGGCCCAGCGCCGCCCACCACGCGGCCGCCCCCTCTGCCCGGCCCACCGCCTCGCGCACGGCCTCTTGTCCCTGGTTGGGGTGACTGCCGACGACCTCGCCGGTAGCCGGGTTGAGTGAGTCGAACGTCAGCGTCGTCATAGCGTCACGATAGAAGAGTAAGACATTACTTACTATAGCGCGGGTGCCTCCTTGGGCATCCTGCGGCGGGATCCGGCTCGCCGCCATCGCCTGTCGCGTCCGGCGTGTGAGGCCGGGCCCGGTATCGCGGGCGGACGCCGGGGGAAGACCCCACGGCCCTGCACAGGCCGCGGGAGCCTCTCTCACCTGCCGGCCAGGGCGTCCCAGAACGGGAGATCGTGCCGGGCCGACATGTCATACGGGCCGACGCCCCGGGGGCCGAGATCGAGCCCCTGCACGTAGCGTCTCTGATCGGCTGGCGATCCTGGGGAATCCCCAGGAACAGTGCACGGCGAAATGCCGGGCATGCACCGATCGTCGGTTTCCCTTCGACGGGTAGTGTCCGGCGACGGCGGGCGCCTTGTCGCCGAAGACCCGGCGCAGCTCGGTCTGGTACTGCTCCTCGTTCCAGCCCCCGTACAGCACCGACGCGAACAGTGTGCCCTCGTCCCGCGTGATGCCGCTCATCAGCGGCACGCGGTGGAAGCGCCCCTCGGCCAGCACGGCCGCCGGGTCCTCGGGCAGCACCGCGTTGCCGTAGCCGGGCAGCGGGAGCGGCGTCAGCGCCAGCAGGTCGCGCACCGGTTTGCCGCGCAGGCACGCGATGGCGGTCGCCGGATCCGCGCAGCCGACCGACGCGGCCAGCGTCTGGCCGTACCCCTCGTGCACCGCCACCGGGATCCACAGCGGCACGTCGAGCAGCGGACGGAAGCCCGCGCCGTCGAACGCCGCCGTCGAGCACGGCGTGCTCTGCATGATCGCCCGGTGGAAGAGGCCCGCCGAGCCGGGAGAGACGAGCTGCCCGCACACGGAGTGGGAGCCCGCCGACTGGCCGAACAGCGTCACGTTACGCGGGTCGCCGCCGAACGCGGCCACGTTGCGCTGCACCCACCGAAGGGCCGCCTGCTGGTCCTCCAGCCCGAACGCGCCGCCGTTCGGCAGTCCCGGATAGCCGAAGAAGCCGAAGACGCCCAGCCGGTAGTTGACGGTCACGACGACGACGTCGCCGCGAGACGGGCCGGGTCGTAGTCGCTGCCCGCGCCCGTCATCAGGCTTCCGCCGTGCAGCCACACCATGACCGGTCTGGGCCGGGCGCGGGAGGCGGAGCTGGGGGCGGTCACGTTCAAGTAGAGGCAGTCCTCGCTCTCGCTGGCCGGGAGGTTCCAGCGGTCGGTGTTCTGGGCGCACCTGTCGCCCGGGGCGGTCGCGTCGCGTACGCCGGTCCAGGGCTCCACCGGCTGCGGCGAGCGCCAGCGCAGCTCGCCGACGGGCGGGGCGGCGTACGGGATGCCCTGGAAGAGCCGGTGCCCGGCGGCGAGCTCGCCCCGGACCCACCCCGTGTCGGTCCGCACGGTAGCGCCGCCCGCCTCCTCGGCCGTCGCCGGCTGGGCGGCGGCCAGGAGGAGGACGACGGTCGTGAGCAAGGTCTACGTTAATCGCCAAGGTCTCATGGAACCGAGGCTAGATCGCGAAGACCTAGAACAGGGTGGGGTTCTCCGGCTCGATGCCGCGCAGGGTGTCGTAGTCGAGGGTCACACAGCCGATGCCGCGGTCGGTGGCCAGGACCCGCGCCTGGGGCTTGATCTCCTGAGCGGCGAAGACGCCGCGGACCGGCGCCAGCAGCGGGTCGCGGTTGAGCAGCTCCAGGTAACGGGTGAGTTGCTCGACACCGTCGATCTCGCCGCGGCGCTTGATCTCCACGGCCACGGTCGCGCCCAGCGCGTCGCGGCACAGGATGTCCACCGGCCCGATCGCCGTCATGTACTCGCGCCGGATCAGCGAGTAGCCCTCGCCCAGGGTCGTGATGTGCTCGGCGAGCAGCTCCTGCAGGTGGGCCTCCACGCCGTCCTTGATCAGGCCGGGGTCGACGCCGAGCTCGTGGCTGGAGTCGTGGAGGATCTCGGCCATGGTCAGGACCAGCTTCTCGCCGGTCTTGCCGTGGGTGACCGTCCAGGTCTCGCCGTCTTCTTTGAGCTTGCACGGCGGATTCATCCAGTTGAGCGGTTTGAAGGCGCGGTCGTCGGCGTGAATGCTCACGCTGCCGTCCGCCTTGATCAGCACGAGCCTCGGCGCCATCGGCAGATGCGCCGTGAGCCGTCCTACGTAATCCACGCTGCATCGCGCGATGACCAGCCGCATGACGACCCACCTTAGCGGCTCTGGAAAACTGGACGCATGGCGTTCGAAGGGTCTGGAGACAGTAAAGGATGAGCCCACGACGGGCCCGCCGAAAGGAGTCCTCCCGCCCCTTCGGCTTCCCGACCGGCCTGGACAAGGTGGAGGAATGGCCGGACGGCGAGTGGAAGGTCCGCATGCTCACCGGCGGGTCCTCGACGAAGGACTACCGCTGCCCCGGCTGCGAACAGGAGATCCGCAGCGGTCAGCCGCACCTCGTCGCCTGGCCCAACTGGGCCGGAGGGGACGAGGAACGCCGCCATTGGCATCAGGCCTGCTGGCGTAAGAGACTCGACCGCGGCCCCGGCCGCAGCCGTTACTGAGAGGATCCAAGGTGGAGATTCGCGCGGCGACGGTGCTGCCTGCCCGGCGGGAGCCGATCGAGCTGCACACGGGCGACGGCCTGACCCTGGTCGGCGAGCTGGCCCTGCCGCTCGACCGGCCCCCCGTGGCGACGTTGGTGACCCTGCACCCGCTGCCCACCCACGGCGGTTTCATGGACAGCCACGTCTACAAGAAGGCCGCCAACCGCCTGCCGGCCCTCGCCGACCTGGCCGTGCTGCGCTTCAACACCCGGGGCACGTCGTCGGAGCGCGGCACGTCGGAGGGCACGTTCGACGGCGGCGAGGGGGAGCGCTACGACGTCGCGGCCGCGCTGGAGTACGCCGAATACCACGACCTGCCGCGCGTCTGGGTGGTCGGCTGGTCGTTCGGGACCGAGCTGACGCTCAAGTGGGCCCACGACCCGCTGGTCGAGGGCGCGATCCTGCTCTCGCCGCCGCTGCACAGGGCGACGGACGACGACCTGGACGCGTGGGCGCGGTTCGGGCGCCCGCTGGTGGCGCTGGTGCCGGAGTTCGACGACTACCTGCGGCCGGAGGAGGCCCGACGGCGGTTCGCGCGAGTGCCTCAGGCGGAGGTCATCGGCGTGGACGGGGCCAAGCACCTGTGGGTGGGGGAGCCGTACGTGCGCATCGCGCTCGACGAGATCGTCAAGCGGGTCAATCCGGCCGCGTGGCCGCTGCCGACGGAGGTCTGACGGTTCTTTCCGTGTGAATCGTGGCGTTGAAGGATTCTTTGAGCAGAATGCGCAGAACTCTGGACCTTCGCGCTTACGGAAGTAAGAATCCGATCGTCAACCGAAGATCGCGGAGACGCCGGGCGGTTCCTCCCTCCCGCGCGTAACCCCTGCTCACCATGGGCGAGGACAGATGCGGGTTGTGCGTGTTCTGGGTGCGGCGGCGCTGGCGGTCCCCCTCTTGACGATTCCTTCGAACCAGGCCGCCGTCGCGGCACCCGCAGCACCGCCGGCGGCGGTGGGCACACCGCAGAAGCCGGAGGAGGACGCGCTCGCCCTGGCCCGGCGCGAGCAGCGACCCGTCGAGGTCGAGCCGATGCGGAGCGAGACCCGGCAGGTCTACGTCCAGCCCGACGGCACCTACACGATGGAGCAGCACGTCCGCCCGGTACGCGTCCGCAAGGACGGCCGCTGGGTGCCCGTGGACACCACGCTCCGCCTGGGCCCGGACGGCGCGGTCGAGCCGGTCGCCACGGCGGCCGGGCTGAGGTTCTCCGGCGGCGGCGATGCCCCGCTCGCCCGGCTCTCGCGCGGCGCCAAGTCCCTGGAGCTCGGCTGGCCCGGCACGCTGCCCAAGCCGGCGCTCAACGGTGACACCGCGACCTACGCCGAGGTCATGCCGGGCGTGGACCTCCAGGTCACCGCGGACGTGGACGGCTTCTCCCACCTGCTGGTGGTCAAGTCGCGGACGGCCGCGGCGAGCCTGACCGAGCTGGCGTTCCCGCTCACCGCCAACGGCCTGTCGGTGAAGGCGGACAAGGCGGGCAACCTGGAGGCCGTCGACAAGAGCGGGGGCACGATCTTCATCGCGCCCACGCCGAAGATGTGGGACTCCGAGGGCATCACGAGCCCGCGGGCGCTCAAGGAAGGCCGGTCCCCGGAGGCCAGAGAGGCCGCGATGGGCGTGGAGCTCACGGGCCGGCACCTGCGGCTCAAGCCGGACCGGAAGATGCTGGCGGACCCGGAGACGAAGTTCCCCGTCTATCTGGACCCGTACTTCTCGGCCGCGCGCGGCGCGTGGACGGCGGTCTGGAGCAACTGGCCCAACTCCAACTACCTCAACTCCAGCGACGTCGCCAGGGTGGGGCACGTCGAGTCGCAGACGAACCGCTCGTTCTTCCAGATGAACACCGGCTCCACCATCCACGGCAAGCAGATCGTCAAGGCGACGCTGCGGACGTACGAGACGTGGTCGTACTCGTGCAGCGCCCGCAAGGTCGAGGCGTGGGCGACCAACCCGATCAGCAAGACCACCACCTGGAAGAACCAGCCGACGTGGGTCACGCTGCTGTCCACGGTCAACGTGGCCAAGGGCTGGGGCTCGTCCTGCCTGCCCGGCGGCGTCGAGTTCGACGTCACCCCGCAGGTGGTCAACGCCGCCGCCAAGAAGTGGCCCAACATCACCATCGGCCTGCGGGCCACCAGCGAGAGCGACGTCTACGCCTGGAAGAAGTTCCGGAACAACCCGAGCCTGGTCATCGAGTACAACTCGATCCCGACCGCGCCCGTCGCCGCCGACGCGTGGTCCGACCCGGGAGGCGCCTGCGGCTCGGGCGACACGCGGCCGATCATCAGCAGCGTCACGCCGAAGTTGTGGGCCAGGCTGAAGGACGCCGACAACTCGGTCAAGGGCCGGTTCGAGTGGTGGTCGGCCGCCGGTGCGAAGCTGGGCGAGCACGTCACCAGCCTGAGCTCCAGCGGCACCGCGTTCTACGCGAGCGTCCCGCCGGGCGCGTACGCCGACGGCGCGCTGATCCGCTGGAGGGTCCGCGCCGAGGACGGCAAGGCCACCAGCGCGTGGAGCCCCTGGTGCGAGGCGACCGTGGACGCCACCGCCCCCGGCAAGGAGCCGGCGGTCACCTCGCCCCAGTACGCGGAGAACGCCTGGAACGACGGCGTGGGCCTGGCCGGCTCGTTCACGTTCGCCCCCAACGGCGTCGGCGACGTGGCCGCCTACGTCTACGGCCTCGACGCGACGCCCGGCACCACGGTCGCGCCCGCCGCGGACGGCACCGCCACGATCCAGCTCACCCCGCGCCACGACGGCCCCAACGTCCTGTCCGTACGCAGCAAGGACCGCGCGGGCCAGCTCGGCCCGATCCGCACGTACGTCTTCAACGTCAACGCCGGCCGGTCCCCGAGCGGCCACTGGACCATGGACGAGGGCCAGGGCACCGTGGCCGCGGATGCCGCGAACACCCGCCCGGCCACGCTCTACGGCGCCACGTGGACGACCGGCAGGACCGGCTCGGGCCTGAAACTGGCGAACTCCTACGCCCAGACCTCCGCCCCCGTCGTCGACACCACCCGCAACTTCACCGTCACCGCCTGGGCCCGCCTGACCGCCACCACCGGCACGGCCACCGTCGTCACCCAGGAGGGCGCCAGGACCGGCGCGTTCGCGCTGCAGTACTCGAAGAGTCACGACCGCTGGGCCCTGGCCCGCGCCGGCGCCGACGCGGACGCTGCCACGTCCGCGCGCGCCCTGTCGGCCGCCGCGCCGCGCCTGAACGAGTGGACCCACTTGACAGGCGTCTACGACGCGGCGGCCGGCACGCTCTCCCTCTACGTCAACGGCCGCCTGGAGTCCACGGTCGCCTCCACCCAGCCGTGGAACGCCACCGGCGCTCTGACGATCGGCCGCGGCAAGGCCGCCGGGGCCGCCGCCGAGTTCTGGCCGGGCGACGTCGACGACGTGCGCGTCTACGACCGGGCCATGTTCGCCGACGAGGTCGCCGACCTGGTCAACAGCGCCGCCACGCTGGTCGGCCACTGGCAGCTGGACGAGGAGTCCGGCTACTCCGCCGCAGACTCCTCGGGGCGGGCCACGCCGGCGATGCTGGTCGGCGGCTCCTCATGGACCTCGGGCTGGCTGGACGGCGCACTCGCGCTCGACGGCGTCAACGGCGCCGCAGAGACGTCCAAGCCGGCCGTGTCCACCGGGGCCGGGTTCACCGTGGCCCTCTGGACCCAGCTCGACTACCTGCCCACCGGCGACGCGGCCGCCGTCGCCCAGCCCGGGACGCGGGCGGCCGGGTTCCAGCTCGGGTACGACAAGGGGCAGGGGCGGTGGCTGTTCGGCATGGCCGCCGACGACACCGACGCGGCGGCCCTCGTCCGCACCCGCTCCGACGCCATCCCGAACCCGCTCGAATGGACCCACCTGGCCGGCGTGTACGACCCCCTCGCCGGCCAGATCCGCATCTACGTCAACGGCCGCCTGTCCACCACCACCGTCACCAGCCATGTCAGCAAATGGAGCTCCACCGGCCCGCTGCACCTGGGCCGGACCAAGGCCGCGGGTGTCCTCACCGGCTACTGGCCGGGCACCGTGGACGACGTCCGCGCGTACGACGGCGTGCTGAGCGCCGAGCAGATCGCACAGCTAGCAGCCCAGTAATTCCCGACCAGCACCCCCGACTGGGAGAGGTTCATGGAACTGCCGGATGAGTTAGAGCTGCCCGAATCCCGCTGGAATCGTTTTCCGCCGCCCGAAGAACCCGATCTCCCCGACCCTTCCTGGAACCGATTCCAGGAGCCGAAGCGCGAGTCGCCCTGGCCACGCCGGCTCGCGATCATGCTCTCCGTCGTCCTGGTCGCGCCGCTGGCGCAGGCCATGCCCGCCGCGGCCGCCTCTCGCCCGGCACCGTCCGTGCAGAAGGAGACGCCGGTCAAGGGCAAAGCCGTCCCGGTGCTGCCGCCGTTAGCCGATCCCGTACAGAAACAGGCGTGGAAAGCGCCACCAGGCGTCACCTGGCCCAAACCCCAGAAGGCCGAGCTGGGCGGTGGCGCCACCACTCTGGCGGCCGGCTTCCCGGTGAAGCTGGCACCCCGGCAAGGGGAGGCCAAAACGGCTGCGGCCGTCGAGCCGGTGAGCGTGGAACTGCTCGACACCGATCGGCTCGGCCTGGCGATGCGGGTCTCCCCCGGTCAGGGCGTCGCGACGGCCAAGGCGGCGAAGCAGACCCGCCTGCAGATCGATTACTCGGGCTTCCGTTACGCCTACGGCGGCGACTACGGCGCCCGGCTGCGGATGGTCAAGCTGGACGAATGCGCGCTCGACGCCGCCGCCACGAACTGTCCGCAGCCGCAGCCGGTGAAGAGCGAGAACGATGCCCAGGCCGGCACCCTGACCGCCGAGGTCCAGACCGGCGCCGTGTACGCGCTCACGGCCGCCGCCTCCGGCCAGTCCGGCGACCACTCGGCCACCTCGCTGTCACCGTCCGCGGACTGGAGCGTCGGCACCCAGACCGGCGACTTCACCTGGGGTTACGACATGCGCACGCCGCCCGCGCTGGGTGGCGACGAGCCGGAGCTCTCGCTGGCCTACTCCTCGCAGAGCGTGGACGGCCGCACCGCCTCCACCAACAACCAGGCGTCATGGGCCGGTGACGGCTTCGATCTCGACCCCGGCGGCTTCATCGAGCGCCGCTACAAGTCCTGCACGCTCGACGGCAAGAAGACCGGCGACCTGTGCTGGGACCAGGACAACGCCACCCTGTCGCTCGGCGGCTCCGCCGTCGAGCTGATCAAAGACACCACGACCAAGCAGTGGCGGCCCAAGCGCGACGACGGCACTCGGATCGAGTACCTCACCGGGGCCACCAACGGCGACAACAACGGTGAGTACTGGCGCGTCACCAGCGCCGACGGCACCCAGTACACCTTCGGCCTCAACCGCCTGCCCGGCTGGGCGACCGGCAAGCCGGAGACCAAGTCGGTGCAGACGGTGCCGGTGTTCGGCAACAACAGCGGCGAACCCTGCTACTCCAGCACTCCGGCCAACGCCTGGTGCCAGCAGGCCTACCGGTGGAACCTCGACTACGAGGTGGACACCCACGGCAACGCCACCACGTACTGGTACGAGCGGGAGACCAACTACTACGGCCGCAACTCCAAGCCTGAGCTGGGCACCCCGTACGTACGTGGCGCCTATCTCACCCGCATCGACTACGGCTACCTGCAGAACGAGCTGTTCACCAAAGCCCCGGCGTCCCGCGTGCTTTTCGAGGTGGCCGAGCGCTGCCTGCCCAGCGGCACCGTCACCTGCGCGCCCGACCAGCTCAAGAAGGAGACCGCCAGTCATTGGCCGGACGTCCCGTTCGACCAGATCTGCAACTCCGGCGTGAAGTGCACCGACCGTCTGACGGCGACGTTCTTCACCCGCAAGCGGCTGACCAAGGTCACCACTCAGGTCCTCAACACCGACACCGCCAAGTGCTCCGGCGCACAGTACTGCGTGGTGGACTCCTGGGCGCTGACCCACCAGTTCCCCGCCACGGGTGACGGCCTCAGCCCGTCGCTGTGGCTGGCCTCGGTCCAGCAGACCGGCCACGTGGGCGGCACGATCACGCTGCCCAAGACCACGTTCATCGGCGTCCAGCTCCCCAACCGGGTGGACGCCAACGAGGGCCGCGCCCCGCTGGTCAAGTGGCGCGTCCAGTCGGTCGACAACGGGACCGGCGGCGAGCTGCGCATCAACTACGCCCCCGCCGACTGCAAGCCGGGCGAGACCTTCACGGCGGACAAGAACACCAGGCGGTGCTTCCCGCAGCGCTGGACGCCGCAGGACGAAACCGAGGTGACCGACTGGTTCCACAAGTACGTGGTGTCGCAGACGGTCGAGGTGGACCGCGTCGCGGCCTCGCCCAACGTGGTCACCAGCTACGAGTACCTGGACGGCGCCGCCTGGCACTACGCCGACAACATCCTCGTCAAGCCCGCGCACCGCACATGGTCGGACTTCCGCGGGTTCGGCCGGGTACGGGTGCGCGAGGGCGACGGGCAGGACACCAAGCGCACGCTGACCGAGTTCCGGTATTTCCGCGGCATGCACGGCGACAAGCAGGCTGACGGTTCCAAGCGCACCGTGCAGGTCGCGGACTCCGAGGGCGGCAAGCTGGACGACCTCGACCAGTATTCCGGCCTCGAACACGAGGAGATCCTGTACGACGGCGACGGCGGGGCCATCCTGAAGGCGACCGTCGAGCAGCCGTGGTCGGTGAAGACCGCGGAGTCCACGCAGGGCGGCGTCACCAAGACCGCGTACGTGGTCGAGGCCAAGTCCATGGTCACCCGCACCGCGCTGCCCGGCGGCAAATGGCGGCGTACCGGCGAGGAGCGCTCGTACGACACCAAGGGTCTGCTCACCCAGGTGGAGGAGAAGGGCGATCTGGCCACGGCCGACGACGATCAGTGCACCCGCTACACCTACGCCCGGAACGACGCGAGCTGGATGCTCGACTATCCCAGTCGTGTCCAGAAGGTCTCCGCCGGCTGCGGTACCGCCGTGTCCACGCTGGCCGCCGGTGAGGTGATCTCCGACGAGAAGGTCCAGTACGACAACAAGGCGTACGGCCAGGCCCCGAGCAAGGGCGATGTGACCACGGTCCAGCAGCTCGTCTCCGGGGACGGTGCGACGATCACCGACAGCACCCACAGTTACGACGTGTACGGTCGCGAGACCAGCGAAACGGACGCGATCGGCACCAAGTCCGTGACCACCTACAGCCCGGCCACGGGCGCCCCTCCAACCGAGATCGTCGAGACCAACCAGCTCGGCCACGTCGATCGCACGATCCTCGAACCGGCCTGGGGCGAGCCCGTCGCCGAGGTCGACGCGAACAACCGCCGCGTCGACATGGAGCACGATGCGCTCGGCCGCCTGGTCAAGGTCTGGCAGCCCGACCGCAGCAAGGCGGCCGGACAGTCGCCCAGCACGGAGTACTCCTACGTCATGCGTGCCGACGGCCCCAGCATCGTCACCACGAAGACGCTGCGCGCCGACGGCGGGTACACCACCAGCCACGAGTTGTACGACGGCTTGGCGCGCGAGCGCCAGACCCAGGAACCCGCGCCGAGGGACGACCAGACGCAGGATCCCGCGCTGCGCGACGGCCGCACGATCACCGACACCTTCTACAACTCCCAGGGCGAACAGTTCAAGACCAACACCGGCTACTTCGCCACCGGGGCACCCTCGACCGACCTGCTGGCGGTGGCCGACACCGACGTGCCCACGCAGGTCGTGTCCGTCTTCGACGGGGCGGGTGACGTCAACGCCCAGATCCTCAAGGCGAAGGGCGTGGAGAAGTACCGGGCCTCGTCCAAGCAGGAGGGTGACAGGATTCACGTGACGCCACCCGCGGGCGGCACGGCGACCACCCGCATCGGTGACTCCGAGGACCGCCTGATCGAGCTGCGCCAGTACAAGGGCGCGACCCCGACAGGCGAGTACGAATCCACCAAGTACACCTACGACCACGCCGGACGGCTGTCCACGGTGACCGACTCGGCAGGCAACGTGTGGCGCCACCACTACGACCTGCGCGGCCGGGAGATCAAGACCGAGGACCCCGACAAGGGCGTCACGACGATGACGTACAACGACGCCGACGAGCTGGTCAGCACCACTGACGCCCGCGGCAAGACCCTGTGGTACGTCTACGACGAGCTGGGCCGCAAGAAGGAACAGCGCGAGGGCTCCGCGACCGGCCCGCTGCTCGCCGAGTGGAAATACGACGCGCTGGCCAAGGGCCATCTGAACGCCAGCATCCGGTACGTGGACGGGCAGGCGTACAAGGCGGAGATCAACGCGATCGACATCGACTACCGGCCGCTGCGCGAGACCGTCACCATCCCCGCGCGGGAGGGCAAGCTGGCGGGCTCGTACGTGCTCAACACCCGTTACACGCTCGACGACCAGGTCCAGTCCGTCAGCTTCCCGGCGGTCGGCGGGCTGGAGGAGGAGTCGGTCGTCTACTCCTACGACGAGCTGAGCCAGCCGACCAAGGTCACCGGCCTGTCGTCGTACGTGACCGCCACCCGCTACTCCAAGCTGGGCGAGACCCTGCAGTACGAGCTGGGCACCGGCGGGAAGAAGACCTGGCTCACCTACAGCTACGACGAGAACAGCCGCAGGCCGGCAAGCATGCGGCTGGACCGGGAGGGCGCCACGGCGACCGACCTGGACCTCAACTACACCTACGACGCGGTCGGCAACATCACCAAGATCGCCGACAAGGGAGCGAGCGGTCAGGACACGCAGTGCTTCGCCTATGACCATCTGCGCCGGATGACCTCGGCCTGGACGGGCACAGACGACTGCGCCAGCGGGAGCCCGCAGTCGGACAAGATCGGCGGCGTGGCCCCGTACGCGTTCAGCTACGCCTACGACTCCACCGGCAACCGGATCAAGGAGACCAAGCACGCCTGGGGCGGCGTGGGTGAGTCGGTCCGCTCCTACACCTACCCGCCGGCGGGCGGCAAGCAGCCGCACGCGCTGCAGACCGTAGGCGCGGACCTCTTCGAGTACGACGCCGCGGGCAACACCACCAGGCGGAAGGTCGGCGCCGCGGACCAGACCCTGGTCTGGGACGCCGAGGGCAACCTGGAGTCGGTGACGGAGGCGGGCAAGACGACGTCGTTCGTGTACGACGCGGACGGCGACCGGCTGATCCGCAAGACGCCGACCGACGCCACGCTCTACGTCGACGACATGGAGCTGCGCTTCGACTTCGCCAAGGACGCCGTCGAGCAGACTCGCTACTACACCATCAACGACCAGCCCATCGCGGTACGCACGAACGACAACAAGGTCTACTTGCTGGCCAACGACCACCAGGGCACCGCGCAGGCCGCGGTGAACGCCGGGACCGGTGAGCTGGCCGTACGGAGGATGACCCCGTTCGGTGAGAACCGGGGCTCGCCACCGCCATGGTGGCCGGGACAGCGCGGGTTCGTCGGAGGCACGCAGGATTCGACGACCGGGCTGGTTCACCTCGGCGCTCGCGAGTACGACCCGAAGCACGGCCGGTTCCTGTCGGTCGACCCGATCATCGATGATGTGGATCCGCAGCAGCTCAACGCCTACGCCTACGCCAACAACAGCCCCGTCACCATGAGTGACCCCGACGGGCAGCTGTTCTGGTTCGCCGCGGGCATCGCGGCCAGGATCGCCGCACGCTACATCGCCAAGAAATTGGCCCAGCGCCGCTTGAGGCAGATGATGATCCGTCGCGCCCGGGAGGCGGCCAGGAAGCGGGCCTTGGAGGAGGCCAAGAAGCGGGCCAGGGAAGAGGCCAAGAAGCGGGCCAAAGAGGCCGCCAGGAAACGGGCCCTCGCCGAGGCGAAGAAGCGGCGGCTGGCGGAGGCCAGGAGGAAGGCGGCAGAGAAGGCCAGGAAGGCGCGGGAGGCCGCGGCGAGGCGACGGGCCGCGATAGCGGCCCGGAGAGCGGCGAGGAAGGCCGCTCGCGAGGCGGCGGCCAAGCGGCGGATGGCGCTGGCGGCTCAGCGGCGCAACCACCGGGCCGGCCGGATCCCCAGAGGAGTCCAGCACTCGCGCTCGCGCCCGGCCAGGCGGCCGACCAGCCACAGGGCGACACAGCGGCAGTCCCCGCCGAAGACGAACCGGCAGCCGGCACAGCCACGGCCGAGCCAGGTCTACCGGAACGACGGCTCCGTTCAGCCGACCCAGTCCTACACCGTCTACGGCAACGGCCGGATGTACCCACAGGGGAGGCCACCGTCGAACCTGCCGCAGCGCGGTGGCACCGGCCAGGGTGAGAAGCAGATCTTCAGGCCGGAGAAGATCGAGATCGAGACGAACCGGAGGGGAGGGGCGGCCGCCGAACTCGGCGCCCGAGGCCAGAAGATCGCCGACAACGTCATCGATCTGTTCGACACCTGGTTCGGTGGAATGGGCTGACAGCACCTCCTTCCGCTGAGCGCTGACCGGCGCGGGGCCCTCGTGGTCCCGCGCCGGTGGCGTTCCCGAGAGTTCTGTCCATAGAATCTTGTTCGGTTCCGGTTCGGAGGAGGCAGGCGTGGGCGCGTTCGATCTCAGCGGGAAGCAGGCCCTGGTCACGGGGGCGTCGAAGGGCATCGGGCGGGCCATCGCGCTCGCGTACGCCGAGGCGGGCGCCGACGTCGCGCTCGTGTCCCGGTCGGCCGACACGCTCGCCGAGGTCGGCAAGGAGATCGAGGCCCTGGGCCGGCGCGCCGTCGTCATCCCCGCCGACCTCACCGACCGCGAGGCCGCCGCCGGCGCCGTGGCGGCGGCCATCGACGGGCTCGGCCACCTCGACATCGTGGTCAACAATGCCGGCGGGTCGAACTTCCTGGTCGAGTTCAAGGACCTGCGGCTGTCCGGCTGGGACAAGCTCATGCGGCTCAACCTCGACTCCGCCATGGTCGTCTGCCACGCTGTCGCGCCGCACCTGCTGGAGCGCGGCTCGGGCTCCGTCATCAACGTGGCGTCGGCGGCCGCGCTCGGCGCCCCCTTCCTCGCCCCGTACGCCGCCGCCAAGGCCGGGCTGGTGGCGCTCACCAAGACGCTCGCCGTGGAATGGGCGCAGGCCGGGGTGCGGGTGAACGCCCTGTGCCCCGGCTGGACGGCCACCGGCCTCAACCGCAACCTGTGGGAGGACGAGGCGTCGAGCGCCGCCACGATCGCGTCGGTGCCCATGCGGCGCTGGGGTACCGCGGAGGAGATGGCCCACCCCGCCGTCTTCCTGGCCGGCGCGGCGTCGGCGTACATGACGGGCCAGGTCCTCTTCATCGACGGCGGCGCCACCGCCATCTGACCTCGCCGGCCGGCCGTTTCACCCATCGGTGCACGCCCCGTGGGCGCGGCCGCGAGGGCACGGCGGTCCCGGCGGTGGCGTGCCGGACGAGGGTGGATCGCGGCCTGTCGGGGATTGCGCCGGAGAAGCGGTCCGCGTTATGGGGGTATATCGGCATACGACATTGAGTGCTCGCCGCCGCGAACCGCGTTACCGTGTGGTCCGTGCAGCTCTACATGAGATCGGCCGGGACCGGGCTCCCGGTTGTGCTGCTTCACGCGTTCCCGCTGTCATCGGCCATGTGGCTGGCCCAGCGGGAAGGGCTGGCGAGGGCCTGCCGCGTCATCACGCCCGACCTGCGCGGCTTCGGCGGCTCCCGGCTGGGCGAGGACGAGCCGTCGCTCGACCTCATGGCCGACGACGTCGCCAGACTGCTCGACGAGGAAGGCATCGACAGGGCGGTGGTCGGCGGACTGTCCATGGGCGGCTATGTGACCATGGCGTTCTGCCGACGGCACCCCGACCGGATGCTCGGCGCCATCCTGGCCGACACCAAAGCCGGCCCCGACCCCGCTCCGGCGAGGGAGAACAGAGAGCGCATCGCGCGAGCCGTGCTGTCCGACGGGAGCGACGTGCTGGTCAACGAGGTGCTGCCGGCGCTCATCGGGCCCACGACCAAGGAGCGGCGCGCCATGGTGTTCGGGCGCGTCAAAGGGTTGGTGCAGTCCGCGCCGCCGGGCGCCGTCGCCTGGGCGCAGCGGGCCATGGCCGCGCGGCCCGACTCGTTCGACACGCTCGCCGCGCTGAAGGTGCCCCTGCTCGTCGTCGTGGGAGAGGAGGACGAGCTGTCGCCGCCCGCCGACGCGGAGGCAATGGCGCGGGCCGCGCCCGGTGGCCGGCTGGAGATCATCCCGAAGGCGGGTCATCTGAGCGCGGTCGAGCAGCCGGAGGCGTTCAACGCGGCGGTCGCGGAGTTCCTCAGGACGGAGCTGGGCGGCGTCCGTCAGGCCCGCGCCTGACGGGGGATGACGACCTCGCGGATGATCAGCGCGATCGCCGCGGCCACCGGGATGGCCAGGAGCGCGCCGACGATGCCCAGCAGCGCGCCGCCGAACAACGCGGCGATCACCGTCACCGCGGGGGTCACGTCCACCGAGCGCTTCATCACCCTGGGGTAGATGAAGTAGTTCTCGACCTGCTGGTAGATCAGGAAGAAGATCGCGCAGGCGATGCCCGCGGGTAGAGACTGCAGCAGCGCCACGCCGGTGACCAGCGCCGCGCCGATCGTCGCGCCCACCAGTGGGATCAGGTCCGTCAGGGCGACGACCAGGGCGAGCGCGAGGGCGTAGTTGACGCCGGCGATCGACAGGAAGATCCACGTCAGCACGCCCGCGATGACCGAGATCAGCACATTGCCCGCGACGTAGCCGCCGATGCCGGTGAGGATCTGCTCGCTGATCGCGCTGGTGCGCGTCCGGCGCGAGGTCGGCACGAGCTTGAGCAGATAGGTCTTGATCGTGTGCAGCGAGCCGAGGAAGTAGAGCATGAGCACCAGCAACGTCACGGTCGTGAACACGCTGTCCAGCACCACCAGCCCCGCGCCCATGATCCCGGAGGCCAGCGACGGCCCCAGCGTGTTCGTCACGAACGACGTGAGCTTCGGGATGATCTGGTAGTTGGCGTCCAGTTCCTTCACCGTCGGATGGTTGCTCAGATCCGTCAGATAGCCGGGCACCGCCGCGACGAACTCCGACAACTGCTGCCCCACCGGCGGCACCACGGCCAACCCGAACAGCACGAACGCCACGATGACGCCGGCGAACACGATCGAGATCGCGCCCCGCCTGGCCATGCCACGGCGCTGCAACGCCTCGACGGCCGGGTTGAGCCCGACGGCCAGGAACATCGCCACCACGATGAGGATGATCGTGCTGAGCGACTTGACGACCATCTGGGCGATCGCGATCGCGGTCAGTACCCCCAGCCCGCCGACCAGCCCGAACAGGAACGGGCCGCGGGCGAGCGGCTTGCCGGGGATTCCGTACGGCTGCGCGCCGGCGTCCTCCTGCGCCGCCCGGTCCCTGATCTGGGCGGCTTCGGCCTCGACCGCCACCGCTTCCTCCCGCCCCTCGGCCACCGGCGTCTCCCGATCCCGCCCGGTCGTGGGCTCGGCTTCAGTGGACAAGGCAACCCCCAGGAAGGTCGGCGACAAACCTCGACGGACGCGTGCAATGCGTACGTGCCCGGCAACAAAGAGAGAGCCTAGCGACCATCCGATCGCCAGGCTCTCTCCAGCCGTCGTTCAACCCCCCCGTGACGCGAATGGCTACTCCTGCCACCACTCCGCGTCGTCCTCGGTCTTGGCCTCGACCTTGGGAGCCGGCGTCGGGGCCGGGGCAGACGACTCGACCGCAGGTGCGGGCGCGGGTGCCGCAAGCGCGGGCTTCGGCGGGGCCGCCGTGACCGCGGGCTCCGGCTCCATGCCCGGCAGGGCGGCGCCACCGAGCAACTGGCGCAGCTGCGCCAGGTGGCTGGTGATGCTGTCGCGCTGGCGGGTGAGCTCGTCGACCTGGCGCTGCATCGTCGCACGCGTGCGCTCGGCTTCGTTCTTCGCTTCGGTGACGATCGTCTCGGCGCTCGACTTGGCGTCGGCGACGATGGTCTCGGAGCTCTTGCGGGCGTTCGCGACGAGCTGCTTGGCGTGCAGGTCGGCCTCGCGGCGCGTCTGCTCGGCCTGCTGGGTCGCCTTCGTGGCCCTCGACTCGGCCGTGGCGGCCCGCTGCTCGGCCTCGGCGACCAGCTTCTGTGTGGCCGCCTGGGCGGTGGCGTGGCGCTCGGCCTCCTGGCGCTCGGCCTCCTCGCGGCGGGAGGCGAGCTGGATCTCGAACTCCGCCTCGTCCTGCGCCCGCTTGGCCTCCGACTCCTCCAGCACGCGCTGAGCCTGCGCGCGCATCTCGTCGGCCTGCCGCTTGGCGGTGGTCAGGACCTCGTCGCGCTCACGCTTGGTCGAGGCGCGCAGCTGGGCGACCTCGCGCTCGGTGGTCGTGCGCAGCTTGGCGATCTCGCGCTCGGCGTCGGCCCGCTTCTCCGCCACCTCGTGGTCGGCCGTGGCCCGCAGCTTGGAGACCTCGCGCTCGGTGGTGTTGGTCAGCTCGTCCGCCTCGCGGCGGGCGGTCGAGCGGATCTCCTCGGCGTCCCGCTCGGCGGCGGTGCGCATCTCGTCGCTCTCGCGCGTGGCCTGGGCCCGCTTCTCCGCCGCCTCGGCCTCGGCGGCGGCACGCACGTCGGCGGCCTCCACCTTGGCGGCCGCCTTGATCTCGTTGGCCTCGGACCTGGCGGCCTGCACGAGCTCCGTGGCCTGCTCCTCGGCCAGGCGCAGCAGCTGCTCGATACGGGCGCCCAGACCGGAGTAGGTCGGGCGCTCCTGCTCCTGCAGCTGGCGCTGGGAGTCGGACAGATCCCGCTGCAGACTCGCGAGTTGCTCGCGGGACTGGCGTAGCTCTTGGTCGAGTTGCTTGAGGTGATCGTGGACCTGATGACGGTCGTAACCACGAAGCACCACGTCGAACTCGCGCGCTGGAGCATCCTCGAAGAAGTTGTTGAGCTGGGCGTCGATGTCGGACTGCATGGAGGCTCGATCCTGGGTTGTCGAGACGGCTACACGGGCCGGACGGGGGGTTCGGGGCATCCGAGCCAGGAGCCTGTGCCTCGCGGCAGGCTCCATGTCCGGGAAGGCCAAGCGTACTCCGCTGCTGCCAGCTGCGAAGCCCCGTCCAAGTTTCTGCGTGACTAGTTACATTTGAACCTTTTATGGCGATTTAAGGGACCGCGCCGCCTGGACCAACTCCGTCAGCATTCCCCCTACATCCTTCGGATGGAGGAAGGCGATCTGCGAGCCCATCGACCCGTGCCTGGGGCGCTCGTCCAGGAGCCTCACACCCTTCTCATTGATCTTAGCCATCGATTCTGTGACGTCACGCACACCGAATGCAACATGATGGACGCCCTCGCCCCGCTTGGCGAGGAATTTGCCTACAGGCGAGTCCTCGGTGAGAGGCTCCAGGAGCTGGATGTAGGAGCCCCCGCCTTCGCCGTCGGCGATGTGCAGCATGGCCTCCTTGACACCCTGCTCCTCGTTCACTTCCCGGGCCACGACGGTCAGTTCGAACGTCTCCGAGAAAAACGCGATCTTCTCTTCGAGGTTCCTGCACGCGATCCCAATGTGGTCGATCCGCATGAACATGTGTGGCCTACCTCCATAGCGGACGGCGTTCTACTCGTGGGTATCGTGTCAAACAACCGACGCGCGAGCACAGGAGGCCGTTGTCATGTCCCGTTCCGTCATCGTCGCCGGAGCTCGCACCCCTATCGGCAAGCTGCTGGGAGCCCTGTCCGGCCAGTCGGCCACCGACCTGGGCGGCGTCGCCATCAAGGCCGCCCTCGAGCGGGCCGGGGTGGCGCCGGAAGCGGTCCAGTACGTCATCATGGGCCAGGTCCTGCAGGCCGGCGCCGGCCAGATCCCCTCACGCCAGGCCGCCGTCAAGGCCGGCATCCCGATGACCGTGCCGTCCGTCACCATCAACAAGGTCTGCCTGTCGGGTCTCGACGCGATCGCCCTGGCCGACCAGCTCATCAGGGCGGGTGAGTTCGACATCGTGGTGGCCGGCGGCATGGAGTCCATGACCAACGCCCCGCATCTGCTGCCGGGGCTGCGCAAGGGCGTCAAGTACGGCGGCTCCGAGGTCGTCGACTCGATGGCCCACGACGGCCTGTTCTGCGCCTTCGACCAGTGCGCGATGGGGGAGTCGACCGAGCGTTACAACGCCAGGCTGGGCATCGGCCGCGAGGAGCAGGACGCCCTGTCGGCCCGCTCGCACCAGCTCGCCGCCGCCGCGACCAAGAACGGCGTCTTCGACGACGAGATCGTCCCGGTGGAGATCCCGCAGCGGCGCGGCGAGCCGGTGATCGTCAAGGAGGACGAGGGCGTACGCGGGGACACGACCGTGGAGACGCTGGCCAGGCTCCGCCCGGCCTTCGCCGCCGACGGCACGATCACGGCCGGCTCGGCGTCCCAGATCTCCGACGGCGCCTGCGCCGTGGTCGTCATGTCCAAGGCGAAGGCGGAGGAGCTCGGCCTGCGGTGGCTGGCGGAGATCGGCAGGCACGGCAACGTGGCGGGCCCGGACGCGTCGCTGCAGTCGCAGCCGGCGAACGCCATCAAGCAGGCGATGGCCAAGCAGGGCGTGACCGCCGGCGACCTGGACCTGATCGAGATCAACGAGGCGTTCGCGAGCGTGGTCCTGCAGTCGGCCAAGGAACTCGGCGTGCCCCTGGAGAAGGTGAACGTCAACGGCGGTGGCATCGCTCTGGGCCACCCGATCGGCGCGTCGGGCGCGCGGATCGTGCTGACGCTGGCCCACGAGCTGAAGCGCAGGGGCGGCGGCCTGGGCGCGGCCGGCCTGTGTGGCGGCGGTGGCCAGGGTGACGCCCTGCTCATCACCGTCCCGAAGGCGTAGCCGTCGCGGCTGCTCGTTGATCATCTCGTCGCCGTTCACGACGACGCCCCTCCCATGCGTGCCGATGTAAAAAATTATAGACATGATGTCCGTGATGCTTTACATTCGAGGCATGGCATCGGAAGAGAAAAGCGCGTGGATCATGGTGGTGGTCTCGCTCTGCGGATACGGGGTCTACCTCGCGGTCATCCTCAGCAGGGCGAGCTCCACCCCGCTCACCGAGGTGTCGTACGTCGCGCCGCTGCTGTGGACCATCGGCGGCGCCTGCCTGGCGTCGATGGTGCTGTCCATCGCGGCCAACCTGGCCTCGCCGGCCGACATCGGCAAGAAGGACCAGCGCGACCGCGAGATCCACCGCTACGGCGAGTTCGCCGGCCAGTGGTTCCTCGTCGCCGGCGCGATCGCGGCGCTCGTCATGGCGATGGCCGAGCTGGATCACTTCTGGATCGCCAACACGATCTACCTGGCGTTCGTCCTGTCGGCCTTCCTCGGGTCCACACTCAAGATCATCGCCTACCGTCGCGGGCTCCCGACATGGTGAAGTCCACGAAGGTCACGAACTCGATCCGCGCCCTGCGCTTCACGCACGGCGAGATGACGCAGGCCGAGCTGGCCGACCGTGTCGGCGTCACCAGGCAGACCATCATCGCCATCGAGCAGGGCCGCTATTCGCCGTCCCTCGAGATGGCGTTCCAGATCGCGCGGGTTTTCGGGGTCCCCCTCGACGACGTGTTCCAGTACCCGGACGGAGACCAGGGGAAATGAAAGCGATCACTCGGGACGCCTACGGCTCGGCCGACGTCCTCAGCCTCACCGACGTCGAGCAGCCCGTGCCCGGCGACGACGACGTCCTGATACGTGTCCGCGCGGCCGGCGTCGACATGGGCGCCTGGCATCTCCTGTAGGGCGTGCCGTACCTCATGCGCCCCGGCCACCGGCCTGCGCAGGCCCAGGAATCCGCAGCTCGGGATCGACGTCGCGGGGGAGGTGGAGGCGGCCGGCGCCAATGTCACCGGGTTCAAGCCGGGCGACCGGGTGTTCGGGACGTGCGACGGCGCCTACGCCGAGTACGCGCGCACCCCGCGGGACAGGCTCGGCGATCCCGGACAACATCACGTTCGAGCAGGCCGCGGCGCTGCCGACGTCGGGAATGACCGCGCTGACGGCCCTGCGCGACGCCGGGCGGGTGCGACCGGGGCAGGGGGTCCTGGTCATCGTCGGCGGGAAGGGCGGCCGGTGGCTGGCGGGATGGACCGGGGGCTCCGCACGGTCCTCCAGACGCTGGCGGAGCCGGCGGGGAACGGCAACATTTCGCCGGTCGTCGAGTGGACGTACCCGCTGAGCGACGTGCCCGAAGCCGTCCGGGAGCCGGCGAAAGGGCACGCGCGCGGCAAGATGGTCATCACCGTGCAGGACGCCGCAGGCCGTTGTCTCCGCATACGCGCGAAGCCCCGGTCCGACCAGAACGGACCGGGGCTCCATCACGCGTGCCCCCTACGGGGGCTGTTCAGCCCGGCCGCGAGGGAGGCTGCGGCCGGGCTGCTTGTATGCGGTCATGAGGCGAAGAGCCTGGCGAAGACCGAGCGGTGACGACGCTCGGACCGCAGGCCCTTCACGGCCTCCCGTACGCGCCGCTGCTCGGCGGCGGCCCGGCGGAGTTCGGACGCGTGGTGTTGCATGACGGTGTATTCGAGTTCGGCGTTCATGTCGAGTGCTCCTGTGCGCTGTGGCTTGTCGTCTGCACTCTTAAGAGTCGTCCTAAGGCCCATCCCGCCACATCGGGCGGATGTCCTATGTTGCGGCGTATGGGCTCCCCGGAAGGTCCTTAGGCGCGCGCACAGGACCTCTAAGACGCCCGCCGCACCGTGTAGGTACCACCCGGACCGGCCGCCCGGTACGCCACGGACTGGCGAACGTGGCCGTGCCGACGACCGCTTCGTCGCCTACGGCGGCGACGTGCCCGCGGCGGAGGCGGCCGAGCATGTGGTCGAGGCCGTACGGCTGGCGCTCGACCACGTCGAGCACGCGCTCTTCGGGGTCTAGGGTTCGTCGGCGAACTTGACCGTGACCTTCGTGAAGCCCAGCGACTTGAGCATGCCCGACAACATCGCCTTGGTGTTGGCGTCGGCCCTGGCGCGCAGGTCGCTCGCCACGGCGGCCTCGGTGATCTTCTTCTCGGCGAGCAGGTAGAGCTCCCGTTGATCACCGGGGGAACCCGACAGGAAGTCCTGCACCCGGTCGAACAGGCCGCGCTGCTGCGCGAACACGTACGAGCGGCTGTTGTCCAGGTTCGGCTTCTCGAGCTGGGCGCGCGGGAGCCGGATGGTCGCCTGGGTGCGGTCCTCCGAGATCGTCACCGCGTTCGTGGCCATGCCGGAGAAGTCCACGTACGCGTCCACGCCGCCCGATCCCACGAACAGCGTCCTGGTGCCCTTGATTCCGTCCGGCAGGAAGTTCGCGTCCTTCTCCAGGTCCACGACCACCTGGAAGTTCCCTGTCGCGGCCTCGAACCGGCTGAGGTCCTTGATGGACTGGAGCAGCACCGGCTGGCTGCGGTCGATCACCTGCTCGCCCATGGGGTTGAGCCAGGTCCAGGCCAGGCGGCCGGCCACCACGAGCAGGACCGCCAGGACCAGGAAACCCGCCACATATCGCCACCTGCGGCGCCGCCCGGGAGTGACCTCGGGCAGCGTCGTACGGGAAGTCGTCATGGTGGCATGACTACCCGCTGACCGATCATCATTGCCAGCCGTTTGGTGACATCTCCGATTCCGCCGGTCGCCAACCGGCCCCCGACCTGCCCAACGCCCGGCCGCCCTTCACTCCGCCGGCCGGCTCACGCTGCGCGGTGCCGGCCGGCATGCCCTGCGCGGTGCCGGCCGGCATGCCCTGCGCCCGGCCTCTGTGGTGCCCACCGTGTCCTCCTCCGCCCCGTGCCGCGCCGTCCTGCGGTCCGCCGGGTGCTCCGCCGCTGTGGGGCACGCCGGGTGGCCTGCCGCCGTGCGGTCCGCTTCCTGGCGCGCCGCCCTGCGGCCCGCCGTGTGCGCCGCCGTGCGCACCGCCGCCGTGGGGCCCGCCGGGTGCCCGGCCGCTATGAGGCCCGCCGTGTGCCGGACCGCCCCGCTGTCCCCCCTGTGCTCGGCTGCCCTTCGCTCCGTTGACCGGCGGCGTGCCCGCCGCTCCGCCGGTGCCTGCCGCGCCCGGGGCGCCCGGAGCCGCCCAGTGGGGCGCGCCGTCCGGTCCGGTCGTACCGCCGTTCGTCGAGCCCTGTCGCACCGACGATGCGTCGCCGCCGGCGGCGACCGGGATCCACGCGTCGGCGTGCGCCGGGGAATGTCCCGGCGGCCGGCCCCGGCCGTCGTGCGGTCCCCACCCCGCCGCGGGCTCCGACCCCGGCATACCGGGGGTCGTGTTCGCGGCCGGCGTGGGGTCCGGGTACACCGGGTACACGTGGCTGGACTCCGGGGTCGGCTGCGCGGACGGCGGCGGCGCCACCTGCGCCCGCGCCGGCCCTCCGCCGAAGTGCGTGCTCGACAGCCCGCAGTTCTGGAAGTCGCTGAAGAACATCCGCAGCCACTCCCGCCGCTGGTGCTCGCTCAGCCACGAGAACCACGACGCCGCGTACTGGTGCTCCGGCAGCGGCCCTCCGGGCAGCGGCTCCCCGCGCAGCCAGGCCATCACGATCTCCCGGTATCCGCCCGCCACCGTGCCGGGACACCTGGCCGCCAGGGACTCGATGTACTCGTACGCCGCCTCCTCCGCGAACCCCGCGGAAAGATCCGGCACGTGGATCGGCGCCAGCCCGCTGGACGGCTTCAGCTCGTCATCGAGCGGCCGCTGCTCCACCCGTGTGAACGCGGCCGGCGTCCCGGCCAGCCTCGAGGCGATCTGCGTGAACGCCGCCCCCAGCTCCGTCAGCCCCGCCCGCATCCCCGGATGCACGCACACTGTGATCGGCCACTCCTGGCAGCTGTAGGCGATGTCCTCGGCGGCGGCCGGCCTGGTCTGGGTCAGCACCCGCGACACACCCATGCCCGCCGCCAGCACCGCCAGCAGCGCGCACGCCAGCACCAGCGCCTGCCTGGTCACCAGTGCCGCCCAGCCGAGCAGCAGCGCCGCCGTGATGCCGAGCAGCCAGATCGTCTGGTCGAAGAACGGCGCCCCGCTCAGCCCCTGGAACAGGTCGTACGGCTCCCCGGTGCCGGGCGCCAGCTTGTCCGCCCAGCCCCGGTCGTCGGCCAGCCACGAGAACGCCCCGTAGCAGGCCAGCCCGGCCAGCGGCGGTGTGAACGTCCTGGGCAGCACCCACCCGGCCACCCACCCGATCACCGAGTAGAGTGCCAGCCCCGCCATACCCATGCCCAGCCCCGACAGGCTCAGCCGGCCCGCCTGGTCGGTCAGCACCGTCTTGATCGCCAGCACCAGCACCGTCGCCGCGAACGAGCCCAGCACCACCACCACGATGGCCAGCGGCGCCTTGAGCGCCCGCCACGTCGTGAGCGAGCGGCCACGCAGCGCCCGGCGCTTTCGCAACGCCACCCACGCGGCGAAGGCCGCGGCCACGGGCCCGGTCAGCCGGAGCGACCCGATGACCGCGGCCACGATGTTCTCCCATGCGTCCACGCCTGGAATGAGGACGTTCCACGCCGCGACCAGGCCGACAGCCAGGAGCACGGCAACCGTGACGGCCGCGCTCTGCTTCAGCTCCTCTCGTGAAACGCCCGCGTGCTCACGCAACCTTTGTCCCGTTGAAGTTCATCAAGCACCCCCCGTGCCCCTCGGCAAGGCGGAAGCGATCAGTCCGGCCGGTCCCCACAGGCTGATGGACTTGGCTTCCGCGTCACCATACGTACGAGAACCATAACTGAGCGTGATGATTGATGTCCGTATTCTTGGTCAAGCGAGAAAGCCTGTCGCTCCAGGTGGCCAGACGAATCGGGATCAGCGGCGCGCTACCGTAGCGCTGTGTCGCAGCCGAAGCCTCTCAATCTGCCGTTCGACCCCATCGACCGCGCCGCGGAGAGCTGGCGCGCCCACTTCGGGCCCTCCGCCGCCATGGCGGCCGTGACCTCGATCATGAGAGCGCATCAGATCCTGCTGTCGCAACTTGACTCGCTCCTGAAGCCATATGACTTGACCTTCGCCAGGTACGAGGCGCTGGTCCTGCTGACCTTCAGCAAGACCGGCGCGCTCCCGCTGTCGAAGATCGGCGAACGCCTCATGGTCCACCCCACCAGCGTCACCAACACGGTGGACCGGCTGGAGAAGTCCGGATACGTGCGACGGCTCCCCAACCCGCGCGACGGTCGCGGCGTCCTGGCCGAGATCACCGACGCGGGGAGAGCCGTCGTGCGGCGGGCCACCGGCGATCTGATGGCCGCCGATTTCGGCCTGGGCATGTACGCCGAGGACGAACTTCACCAGATGTTCGACCAGTTGCGCACGCTCCGCGTCGCGGCCGGTGACTTCGAGGTCCCTCCGATGCGGCAAGATGAGGAGCATGGCGGACTTCTCTAAGCCCGGGTCGCTCTACGGAGCGATAGACCTGGGCGCGCGCAAGCAGGCTCTGGAGGCGCAGACCCGGCGGGAGGCGGCAGGTCCCCAGGCGGCCGCGTCGGCCTCGGTCGTCGACGTGACCGAGGAGACGTTCACGACCGACGTCGTCGACCGCTCCATGGGGGTGCCGGTCGTCCTCGACCTCTGGTCTCCCCGGGCGCCGGGCAGCGCCCAGCTGAGCCCGGTGCTGGAGAAGGTCGTCGGCGACATGGGCGGCCGGGCGGTCCTGGCCAGGGTCAACGTCGACGCCAGCCCGCAGATCGCCCAGGCGCTGCGCGTGCAGGCCGTGCCCACCGTTCTGGCGATCTTCCAAGGACAGGCCGTCACCGGCTTCCAGCAGGTCCTGCCCGAGCAGGAGGTGCGGCGCTGGCTCGACGAGCTGATGGCCGCGGTCGAGCAGTTCTACCAGGCCAACCCCGACGCCCGGCCCCCGGCCGACGGCGACGAGCAGGAGCCCGCCGGCCCGCCCGCCGACCCCGACATGGCGGCCGCCGAGCAGGCCGTCGAGCGCGGCGACCTCGACGCGGCGGCCGAGGCCTACCAGCGGCTGCTGGCCCGCGTGCCCGGCAACGAGGACGCCAAGATGGGCCTCGCCGGCGTCCAGCTGATCAAGCGCACGGAGGGCACCGACCCCGCCGACATCCAGCGGCGCCTGCAGGATCCGGCCGACATCGACGCGCAGCTGCTCGCCGCCGACCTGGAGATGCTTTCCGGCGCGATCGACGAGGCGTTCGACCGCATCATCGCGGTGGTCAAGCGCACCTCCGGCGACGAGCGCGACAAGGCCAGGCGTCATTTGCTCGGCCTGTTCGACGCATTGCCCGCCGACGACCCATCTTTGGCGAAAGCACGTAGAGCTTTGGCGAGCGCACTGTTCTAACCTGGCTCTATGCAGGTCGTCACCATATCGGCGACATACGGCACGGCCGGCGGCCAGATCGGCCCGGCCGTGGCCGAGCGGCTCGGCGTGCCGTTCGTCGACCGCGCCATCCCCAGCGCCGTCGCCCAGGAGCTCGGTTGCACGCTCGAGGAGGCGCTGGCGCACGACGACCGCGCCGAGCACGGCCTCGGCAGGCTGCTGTCAGGGGCGATGCGGCTGCCGACCGTCACGTTCGGGGGCGTGGACATGTACGTCCCGGGCGCGATGCCCCTCGCGGCCGAGGAGTTCGTCCGGCGTACCGAGCGCATGATGAAGGAGACCGCCCGCATTCAGGGCGGCGTCTTCCTGGGCCGGGCCGGCGCCGTGGTCCTCGCCGACCATCCCGGCGCGCTGCACGTCAGGCTCGACGCCCCGGTCAAGCGCCGGATCCGGCAGACGGCCACGCTGGGCGAGATGAGCGAGCGCGAGGCCCGCCGGATCATCGACGACAACGACCGCGCCAGGATGGCCTATTGGCGCACCTTCTACCGCACGGATCCGGCGGATCCGTGCCAATATCATCTGGTCGTCGACAGCACCACGATTCCCGTCTCTGCCTGCGTCGATATCATCGTGACCGCGGCCGAGGCATTGGATTGACCTGACGCCCCCTAACATGGGAGGACTTCTTGGTCAGTCCCGAAGGAGCGATTGACGTGGCGACCGTCCCGAGTGTGTCCTACTCCATCACCGTGCGGCTCGAGGTGCCCGCAGGCGGCAAGGCCGTCAGCCAGCTCACCCATGCCGTCGAGTCGGCTGGAGGCGTGGTGACCGCCCTCGACGTCACCAACGCCGGTCACGAGAAGATCCGCATCGACGTCACGTGCGCCTCCCGGGACACCGACCACGCGCAGGCCATCGTCGACCAGCTTGAGGCCGTCGAGGGCGTCGTCATCCACAAGGTGTCGGACCGCACGTTCCTCATGCACCTCGGCGGCAAGATCGAGATGAAGTCGAAGGTGCCGCTGCGCAACCGCGACGAGCTCTCGATGGCGTACACCCCGGGCGTGGCGCGCGTGTCGATGGCGATCGCGCGCAACAAGGAGGACGCCCGGCGTCTGACGATCAAGCGCAACTCGGTCGCCGTCGTCACCGACGGCTCGGCCGTGCTGGGGCTCGGCAACATCGGCCCCGAGGCGGCGCTGCCTGTCATGGAGGGCAAGGCGGCGCTGTTCAAACGGTTCGCGGGCATCGACGCCTGGCCGATCTGCCTGGACACGCAGGACGTGGACGAGATCGTGCGCACCGTGCAGGTGATCGCGCCCGGGTTCGGCGGGATCAACCTGGAGGACATCGGCGCCCCGCGCTGCTTCGAGGTGGAGCGGCGGCTGCGTGAGCTGCTCGACATCCCCGTCTTCCACGACGACCAGCACGGGACCGCGATCTGCGTGCTGGCGGCGCTGACCAACGCGCTGCGGGTGGTGAACAAGGGCATCGAGAGCGTCAAGATCACCATGGCGGGCGCGGGGGCGGCCGGAAACGCCGTGCTGCGGCTGCTGCTCGCGTCCGGGGCGCGCAACGTGATCGTCTGCGACTACCTGGGGGCCGTGCACAAGGGCCGCGACGACCTCGACGAGTCGCTGCGCTGGATCGCCGACCACACCAACGCCGAGGGCTACGCCGGGGATCTGCGAGGGGCGATCAAGGGTGCCGACGTCTTCGTGGGGGTGTCCGCGCCGGGCATCCTGACGGGGGACGACATCGCCACGATGGCCACGGACGCGGTGGTGTTCGCGCTGGCCAACCCGGAGCCCGAGGTGTCGCCGGACGACGCGCGGGAGCACGCCGCCGTGGTGGCCACCGGACGCTCCGACTACCCCAACCAGATCAACAACGTGCTGGCCTTCCCGGGGGTGTTCCGTGGACTGCTGGACGCGCAGGCCGTCGGGGTGACCCAGGAGATGCTGCTGGCCGCGGCGGGCGCCCTGGCCGCCGTCGTCTCGCCGGAGGAGCTGGGGCCCAACTACATCATCCCGAGCGTGTTCCACCCGGACGTGGCGAGCGCCGTCGCGGCGGCGGTGCGCGAATCGGCCGGCGGGCGCGCCCGCGGCTTCACCGAGGCGTAGCGCGCCCCCTCGTGGCGGCGGCGATGCGTTCGTCCGTTGCCGCCGGGTATTTTTCGTTACGGCGGGGGCCAAGGGCACGCCAACCGCGGCCGCTGCCGGCCCGCGCCTGAAGGTCCGCGTCACCCGTACGTGCGGAGTGGGCCGTGGCGTCTGCGGAGGACGCTTTCGCCCCGGGTCGGTGGGCCTTATCGGGTCGTGTCCGCCGACTGGGTGATGGCGGGCATCAGGCGGTAGCTTTCCTGGAAGACCAGGTTGTGGGCGTCGCCGCCGGCGATCACCCGCAGGATGTCGAGTTGCGCCCGCGCGTCCGCCGCGTCGAAGACGTTCATCGGCCAGTCCCCGACCGTGTTCCCTCGCAGGTGCGGGTGGTGGAAGCCGACGCCGTAGTGGGCGACGACCGCGATCGGCTGCACGTGGCTCGCGCGCTGCTCCGCCCACGTCAGCGACCACATGGCGTTGAGCCCGCCCTCCTTGGACCGGGTGACCCCGCTGGCCACCACCTCGCCGGTGCCGAGCAGCAGGTCGGCGTTGAACTCGTCCAGCACCTGCCGTGCCACGGGGTCGAGCAGCTCGACCGCCATGACGAACAGGCGCTCCTTGTCCTCCCGGGAGACGGCCCGGCCGTGGACGCCGTCACGCAGGTCGCGGAAGTGGCGGATCAGGGCTTCGTTCATGGGAGTGCGCATGACTCCCTTCTTCCCCGACAGGCGGATTGACCACCGATCTCGCCGAACTACTCAGCGTCCCCGCAGCGGCCGCTCTCCACTCCGCCGCGGCGGCGTGCATGGCGTGAGGCAGAGGGCCGGTCGCGCGGCGTCGATCCCCTAGGACGATGCGGTGGTCAGGTACGGGGTCTAGCCACCGAGCAGCTCCGTGATCCTGGCGCGCACCTCGGGCGTGTCGAGGCCCCGGACCGTGAGCGTGGTGCGGCGGCGTACGACGTCGTCCACCGTGGCCGCCCACTCATGGTCGCGCGCGTAGACCGCCTGGGCCCAGATGTCGGGCCCGTCCGGGTGGATGCGTTCGCCCAGCGCCGGGACCTCGCGGATGAGCCTGGCCAGGTCGAACGCGATCGACCCGTAGTGCGTGGCCAGGTGCCGCGCCACCAGCGGGTCCATGCGGGCGCTCCGCTCCCGGTCGGTCCACAGCCGCATGGCCACCGCGTCCGGACTGGCCAGACCCGGTAGGGGCACGGCGGGCAGGATGTCGGCCAGGTCGTCACCCAGCGGCCGGCCGGGCAGGCGGGAGAGCATGTCGAAGACGTGCCGGCCGATGTGCCGGTACGTCGTCCACTTGCCGCCCGCCACCGACAACATGCCGCCCTTTCCCCTGGTCAGCACGGTCTCCCGCTTGGCCGCCGCCACGTCGCCGGGGCCTCCGGGCAGCACGCGCAGCCCCGCGAAGGCGTAGGTGATGTCCTCGCGCCTGAGCTGCGAGTCGCGTACGGAATGCCCCGCCTCGTCCAGGATCTGCGCGATGTCGCCCTCGGTGGGACGCACCTCGGCCGGGTCGCCCTCGTACGCCTCGTCCGTCGTGCCCAGCAGCAGGTGGTCCTCCCACGGGATGGCGAACGACACGCGGTATTTGTCGATCGGCGTGGTCAGCGCCGCCTTCCATGGCTCGTGCCGGCGCAGGACCAGGTGCGCGCCCTTGGAGAGCCGGATGCTCGGGGCCGCGTCCGGGTCCTCCATCCGCCGCAGGTGGTCCACCCACGGCCCGGTGGCGTTCAGGACCAGGCGGGCGGACACGCCGAACTCGGTCCCGTCGAGCCGGTCGCGCAGCTCGGCCCCGGTCACGGTGCCCGCCACGGTGCCGCCGGTCGTGCGCAGGCCGACGACTTCGGCGTGGTTGAGCACGATCGCGCCCGCGTCCACCGCGGCCCGCACGGTCATGACCGCGACGCGGCTGTCGTTCATCTGGTGATCGCCGTAGACGGCGGCGGCCCGCAGGCCCTCGCCGCGCAGGGCCGGCACCCTGGCCATGGCCTGGTGCGGGGTGATCACTTTGCCCATGCCGTCGCCGAACACCGACAGCGCCGAGTACAGGAACACCCCGGCGCCCAGCTTGGCGGCCCCGTGCGGCCCGCCCTTGTAGATCGGCACCAGGAACGTCAGCGGCTTGACCAGGTGGGGAGCGATGTCGGCGGCCAGCGCGCGGCGCTCGCGGTGGTTCTCGGCGACCAGCTTGACGTTGCCGGTCTGCAGGTAGCGCAGGCCCCCGTGGACGAGCTTGGACGAGGCGCTGGAGGTGGCGCCGGCGAAGTCGCCCGCGTCCACCATCGCCACCCGCAGCCCGGCCTGCGCCGCCATCCAGGTCACGGACGTGCCCAGAATGCCGCCGCCGATCACGAGCAGGTCGAAGGCGGCGCTGGACAGCTCCTCCCGGATCTCCGCACGGTATGTCCCCATCGCGGTTTCCATCTATTGCTCCACCCAGTCGAGTGTGCGGGCCACGGCCTTCTTCCAGTTGCGGTACTCACGCTCGCGCGCGGTCTCGTCGATCGCCGGGCGCCATTCGGCGGCCTTGTGCCAGTTGGCGCGCAGGCTGTCGATGTCCGGCCAGTAGCCGGTCGCCAGGCCCGCGGCGTACGCGGCCCCAAGGGCCGTGGTCTCCGACACCATGGGCCGGATCACGGGCACCGCGAGCACGTTCGCGAGCGTCTGCATGAGCAGGTTGTTCGCGGTCATGCCGCCGTCGGCGCGCAGCGTGGTCAGGTCGAGGCCCGAATCGGCGTTCATCGCGTCCACGACCTCGCGCGTCTGCCAGGCGGTGGCCTCCAGCACGGCCCGCGCGATGTGCCCCTTGGTGACGAACCCCGTCAGCCCCGCGATCACGCCGCGCGCGTCCGAGCGCCAGTGCGGTGCGAACAGGCCCGAGAACGCCGGCACGAAGTAGCAGCCGCCGTTGTCGTCGACGGTCTTGGCCAGCGTCTCGATCTCTGCCGCGCTGGAGATCAGGCCGAGGTTGTCGCGCAGCCACTGCACCAGGGAGCCGGTGACCGCGATCGCGCCCTCCAGCGCGTACGTGGCCGGTGTCTCGCCGATCTGGTAGCCGACCGTGGTCAGCAGGCCGTGCTTGGAGACGACGGGCTCGTGGCCGGTGTTCATCAGCAGGAAGCTGCCGGAGCCGTAGGTGCTCTTGGTCTCGCCGGGCGCGAAGCAGGTCTGCCCGAACAGCGCCGCCTGCTGGTCACCGAGCGCCGAGGCCACCGGGATCCCGTCCGGCGTGCGCCCGTAGACCTCGGCGGACGGGCGGATCTCCGGCAGCATCGCGCGCGGCACGCCCAGCGCCGCCAGCAGCTCGTCGTCCCAGGCCAGCGTGTGGATGTTCATCAGCATCGTGCGGCTGGCGTTGGTGACGTCGGTGACGTGGCGGCCGGTGAGGTTCCACAGCAGCCAGCTGTCCATCGTGCCGAACAGCACCTCGCCGCGCTCGGCCCGCTCCCGCAGCCCTGGGTGCTCGTCCAGCAGCCAGCGGATCTTCGGCCCGGAGAAGTAGGTCGCCAGCGGCAGCCCGGCCTTCTCCTTGAACAGCCCCTCGTGCTCGGCCAGCGCGTGCGTCAGCGGCGCCGTGCGGGTGTCCTGCCAGACGATCGCCGGGCACACGGGCCGGCCGGTCGCCCGGTCCCACAGCACGGTGGTCTCCCGCTGGTTGGTGATGCCGAGCGCGGCGATGTCGAGCTCACCCGTGGCTTCGGCCAGCACACCCCGCACGGCCTGCCAGATCTCCTCCGCGTCGTGCTCCACCCAGCCCGGCTTGGGGAAGATCTGGCGGTGCTCGCGCTGGGCGACGGAGATGATGTTGCCGGCCTGGTCGAAGACGATGCACCGGCTGGACGTGGTGCCCTGGTCGATGGCTGCGACGTAGTGCGGTCGAGGCACTGGGGTTCCTCGCAAGGTTCAGGTTCGACAATGTCGAACAACATGAGAAATATTATTCGGTCGCGCGGGGGCGTTCAACTCTTTTCATCAGCGGGCCAGGTCGCGCGTGATCGTGCGGGCCGCGTCCCGCACGTAGGAGACGAACTCCATGTGCAGGTGTCCTTCCGGCGCCAGCCGCTCGACCGCGCCGCGGATTCCTATGGCGCCCACCACGATGCCGCGCGAGTCCTTGATGGGCGCGGCGATGGCCACCTCGCCCTCGGTCAGCTCCTCCATCTCGGCCGCCCAGCCGCGCGTCCTGACAAGCTCGAGCTCCGCCTCGAGATGTCCGGGATCGACGATCGTCTTCTTGGTGTGGGGCTGCAGCGGCCGCGCGATGGCCTCGCCGTACGGGTCCCAGGCCAGCAGGACCTTGCCCAGCGCGCTGGCGTGTGTCGGCAGGTACGTGCCCACCTGCAGCGTCTGCATGCTGTCGTCGGGCCGGAAGACGTGATGGATCACCAGCACGTGGCCCTCGTGCAGGGTGCCGATCCAGGCGCTCTCCCTGCTGCGCCCCGCCAGCGCGTCGGCCCAGTTGATGGCGCGGGTGCGTAGCTCGTTGACGTCGAGGTAGCTGCTGCCCAGGTGGAGGAGCGTGGCGCCGAGGCGGTACTTGCCCGTGGCCTGGTCCTGCTCGACGAACCCGACGCGGACCAGCGTGCGCAGGATGCCGTGCAGCGTCCCCTTCGGCAGGCCCAGCGCCCTGGCCAGCTCGGCCACCCCGAGCTGCCGGGGGCCGGAGGCGAGCAGTCGCAGGATGGCGGCGGCCCGCTCGACCGACTGAATCGTCTCTCCCACAATCGGAACCCTAGCGCAGTTGAGTTCGGTATTGCCGAACGCTGTCGCCACATCGCTGTCCCGGGGCCCGCCGGCTTTACAATTGCGCCGGCGGCAACGCTTCCTCCAGCCACAGCGCCCGGACCTCGCGAACGAAGCGGTCGGCAACTCGAGCCCAGGAACAGCCCGCGCCGCCCACACCGTGGAGCTTAAAGGGATAGTCATCCCGTTAGTTGGGCATGCCGTAGTGCGTTGAGGAGATTTGATGGAACAACTTTCCCGCGTGGCGGGAACCGTGCGGCCCGGCGGCCGCACAGCGCGGGTACGCGCGGCCGTGCTCCAGGCCACGCAGGACGAGCTGGTCGAGCACGGCTTCCACGGTCTCACCATGGATCAGGTGGCCGCCGCGGCGGGTGTCGGCAAGACCACGGTCTACCGGCGCTGGGGGAGCCCGGCGGGCCTGGTCACCGACCTCATGACCGAGCTGGCCGACCAGTCCTCGCCGCACTCCGACACCGGCTCGATCGAGGGGGACCTGCGTGCCAACGCCCTGGCCGTGTGTGAGGCGGTCAACGACGGGCGGCTCGGGGCCACGTTCCAGGCGATGATCGCCGCGGCCACCTGCGACGAGCAGGCGGCCAACGCCCTGCGGGCCTTCTATCGGCGCCGCGTCGAGGAGTGGGCCGGCTCCGTCGAGCTGGCCGTCAAGCGGGGGGAGCTGCCCAGGGGGACAGACGCCATGGAGGTGATCCGGGCGGTCTCGGCCCCGCTCTACTACCGCCTCGTGGTCACGCGGGAGCCGGTGACGCCCGAGGTCGCCGAGCAATCGGTGCGGCGCACGTTGGCCGCCGCCCGGGCCGGGGCGTTCATCCCCTAGGGACCGCGGACGGCCTGACGGGTCTGGTTGCGCAGCGTCGCTGCCACCCGTCCGAATCGGCAGGCGTGATTTCCACTACCCAAAGTGCTCAGACGAATATGAAAGGTAACATGAGCCCACTGGGGGAGCGCGAACCCCCCTCGACCGTCCATCATGGATGTATGGCGGAAGCGATCTACGTCGGCGGTTTGTTGGTGGCGACGCCGCTTCTCGACGACCCCAACTTTCGGCGTAGCGTCGTGCTGGTTCTCGAACACGACCACGACGGCGGGACTCTTGGCGTGGTGCTCAACAGGCCGAGCGACATCTCGGTGACACAGGTGCTCCCTGTGTGGGACCCGCTGGTGACCGGGCCGTCGGTGCTCTTCGAGGGCGGGCCGGTGCAGACCGACAGCGCGCTCGCGCTGGCTGCGGTCCCGAGCGGCGAGGAGCCGCTCGGCTGGCGCAGACTGCATGCCGGCACCCCTGCCGTATCCCGGCTCGGCACGGTGGACCTGGACGCCCCGCCGGAGATCCTGCAGGGCGAGATCGCGCAGATGCGCATCTTCGCGGGGTACGCGGGCTGGTCGTCGGGGCAACTGGAGAGCGAGATCGCCGAGGGCGCCTGGTACATCGTCGACTCCGAGGCCGGCGACACGTTCCACGCGGACCCCGGCTCGCTCTGGCGGCACGTGCTGCGCCGGCAGCGCGGCGAGTTGGCGTTCGTGGCCACGTGTCCGGACGACCCGACGATGAACTAGCGGTCCCAGCCCGGCCGGAGTGAGCGTTCGGCCAGTGCGATGGTCTCCGCCATGCGGCTGGTGACCTCCGGCAGGGTCCCGTCGCGGCGCGGGCACTCGAAGCCGACCCGCAGCGTACACATGGCGAACGCCACGATGAGGTGCGAGAGCTGGTCGTTGTCGGGGTCGGCGCCCCGGCGCGCGGCCACAAGCTCGGCCAGCCGGCGCTCGGTCTCCGCGCCCCTGGCCACCGACTGGCCGATCAGACGCGGATTCTCGTCCAGGATTCGGCGCAGCTTGAGGAACCTCCCGGACTCCTCCGGCGTTGAGTCCTCCATATCGCTCAACACCGCGCGCAGCGCGTACATGAGGGCGGTGAACGGGGACTCGTCCTCCGGGCGGGACGCGAGGGTGTCCAGCATGATCTCCTCGCCATGGTCGTGGAACCACAGCACCAGATCATCCTTGCTGGTGAAATAACGGAAGAAGGTGCGAGGGGAGACGTCGACGACCCCTGAGATCTGCTCCACCGTGGTCGACTCGTATCCTTGTTCGAGGAAAAGGTCGAGCGCCGCGTCAAGGATCGCCAGGCGCGTCTTCTCCTTCTTGCGTTCCCGTAGACCCACCGTGGTCACTCCCTCGACATCTTTCTGTCACAGTGTGCCATAAGTCACCTGGTGCCTATTAAAAGTCAGTTGTCATCTGTCATGGACTGACATACATTACCTGAGGCTTACGAGATCTATGCCCGTGTCCTGGGCGTATTGCGTATTGAGGGGGACTTCATGGCTCAAGCGAAGGCGGTTGACGTACCGTCCTCGCCCGGCCCTGCGAAGACGGGGACCGGGGGCAATCCGTGGCTCGTGCTGCTGGCGGTCAGCCTGGGCGTCATCATGGTGATGCTCGACGGCACGGTCGTGGGCATCGCGAACCCGTCGATTCAGCATGACCTCAAGGCGTCCCTGTCCGACCTGCAGTGGGTGACCAGCGGCTACCTCCTGGCTCTGGCGGTCTTCCTGATCACCGCGGGCAAGCTGGGCGACCTGTTCGGTCACAAGCGCGTCTTCCTGATCGGCGTGGCCGGCTTCGCCCTCTCCTCGGTGGGCATCGGACTCAGCGCCGAGCTGGCCGACATCATTCCCGGCGTCACGCCGGTCGGCGCGCTGATCGGGCTGCGGGTGCTGCAGGGCCTGTTCGGCGCGTTGCTCCAGCCCGCCGCGCTGGCGCTGCTGCGCAGCGCGTTCCCCGGTGAGAAGCTGAACCAGGCGATGGGGGCCTGGGGCGCCATCATCGGCCTGTCCAGCGCCGCCGGCCCGATCGTGGGCGGCCTGCTGGTCGAGAACGCGAGCTGGGAGACCGTCTTCTTCATCAACGCGCCCGTCGGCCTCGTCGCCCTGGTCATGGGCATCTTCCTGATCAAGGACACTCGCGCGCAGACGCTGGCGCGGATCGACTGGCTCGGCGTCCTGCTGCTGTCCGGTGCGATGTTCTCCCTCGTCTGGACGATCATCAAGGCGCCCGACTGGGGCTGGGGCGACAGCACGACCCTGACCTTCGTGGCCGTGTTCGCGGTGCTCATCGCCGCCTTCATCTTCTGGCAGAGCAAGGCCCAGAAGATGAACAGGCAACCGCTGGTCCCGCTCTCGCTGTTCAGGAACCTTTCGATCTCCATCGGCACCGTGCTCATGATGATGGTCGCGTTCGCGATGTTCGGCGCGATGTTCTTCCTGGGCTTCTTCTTCCAGGGCGTGCACGGCCTGTCCCCGCTGGAGGCCGGCCTGCGCATGCTGCCGATGAGCGCCGGCATGATCTTCGCCTCGCCGCTGGCGGGCATGGCGATCGGCAAGCTGGGCCCGAAGATCACGATGGCGGCCGGTCTGCTGATCACCGCACTCTCCATGTTCCTCATGTCCCAGCTCAGCATCGACGCGTCGTTCATCGAGAGCGGCATCCCGTTCCTGCTGCTGGCCTTCGGCCTCTCGCCGGTCTTCGTGGGCGCCACCGAGATCATCGTGGGCAACGCCCCGGTGGAGATGAGCGGGGTCGCCGGCGGTGTGCAGCAGTCGGCCATGCAGGTCGGCGGCGCTCTCGGCACCGCGATCCTGGGCGCCGTGATGGCCGCCGAGATCTCCAGCACGCTGCCCGGCCACCTCGGCCCGGCGGCCCAGGCCATCCCGGCCGCCCAGCTGGCGGGGCTGGAGAAGGCTGCCGCGTTCGGCGCGGCGCCGCCCGGGCTGCCGCAGGCGGTCGTCGACGCCGTGCACAACTCCTTCATGGACGGCATGCACGTGGCCTTCCTGGTGAGCACCGGCATCGCGGTGCTGACCGCGGCCCTGACCCTGTTCGTGAAGGCGGGCCGCAAGACCGAGAACGCGCCGGTCCACGTGGGCTGAGCCTCCGGCGTGTGTGTACGGCCCCCGCCGCGCGGCGGGGGCCGTACCGCTGTCCGGGCGGGCATAAAATCGATGGGGTGAGCACGAAGATCCTCCCAGAGCAGAAGACCACGCCGCAGACGTCGCACGGCGACGGTGATCACGAGCGGTTCGCGCACTACGCGGACAAGCACAAGATCACCGAGAGCATGGTCACGGGCACCCCCATCCGCGCGCTGTGCGGCAAGATCTGGGTCCCCAGTCGTGACCCCAAGAAATATCCCGTCTGCCCGGAGTGCAAGGAGATCTACGAAGGTCTGCCCGTGGGTGGCGGCGACCAGGGCGACAACAAGCAGTGAGTGTTGCTCAGAGGTAATCTCCCCAGGTAGGGCTACGGTCAGTACCCAGACCAGCTCATACCGTCATGGGGGATCGCATGGCCCGGCGCGTGACCGCCGTCTCGTTGGCATGCCTGCTCACAGTGGGGATCGCGCCACCGCTCCGGCTCGACGCCGCCTGGGCCGCCGCCTGCGCCCGGAGCCCGCACCGGAGCACGCCGGGGCCGCGCTCGCCCCGACCCCAGGACGTGGCCAAGGTCATGGCCGAACTCGGGCGGCGGCTGTCCGGGATCACACCGCCCGGCACGATCACCGTGCCCACCCGCGTGCACGTCATCACCCGAGGCGGCCGGCCGGTCTCCGAGCAGGCGATCAAGAGCCAGATCGCGGTGCTCAACTCCGCGTACGGCGGTGCCTTCGGCGGCGTGGACACCGGCGTGCGCTTCCGGCTCGACGGCATCTCCGTCCAGGAGAACGGCTCCTGGTTCGCCGACCCGGTCGGGCACGAGCGGGCCATGAAGACCGCGTTGCACAGGGGCGGGGCCGGCACGCTCAACCTCTACATCGCCCAGCTCAGCGAGATGATGCTGGGCTTCGCCAGCTACCCCTACTGGTACGCGGACGCTCCCCGGCTCGACGGCGTCGTGATCGACTGGCGCAGCCTGCCCGGCGGTCCGATGACCGACTACAACCGGGGCCTCACCGGCGTGCACGAGATCGGGCACTGGCTCGGCCTGTTCCACACGTTCGAGAACGGCTGCGAGGAGCCCGGCGACGGCATCGACGACACCCCGGCCGAGGCCAAACCGACCGAGGCGTGCCCGGTGCAGAAGGACACCTGCGCGGAGCCGGGGCACGACCCCACGCGCAACTTCATGGACTACGCCCACGACCGGTGCATGTCGGAGTTCACGCGGGGACAGGCCGAGCGCATGCACGAGATGTGGGCGGCGTACCGGCACAGCGCAGATGCCTAGATCGTGCGACAAATTACGATGAGTGGGTGACAGCACCAAAGGCACTCGACGCTCCCCACGTACCTCCCCGAATCTTCGGCCCCGCCTACCGCACCGCCAGTCTCGGCATCCTGCTGGTCGTCACGCTGATCGCATTCGAGGGCATGTCGGTCGGAGTGGTCATGCCCGACCTCGCCCGCGAGCTGCACGCCCTCGACCTCTACGGGCTGAGCTTCTCGGCCTTTCTCGTCTCCAGCCTGTTCGCGAATGTGGTGGCGGGGCTCTGGTCGGACCGGCGCGGGTACGCGGTGCCGTTCCTGGCCGGGCTGGCGCTGTTCGTGACCGGAATGGGGCTGGCCGGGGCGGCGCAGACGGCGGTGATGTTCCTGGCGGCCCGGGCCGTGCAAGGGCTGGGCGCGGGAGCCTCGTTCGTGGCGCTGTTCGTGATGATCGCCCGGGTCTATCCGGCCGAGATGCGGCCCAAGGCGTTCGCGGCGATCTCCGCCGCCTGGGTGGTGCCGTCCATGGTCGGTCCGGCCGTCGCGGGCTTCGTGGCGGGGAACTGGGGGTGGCGGTACGTCTTCTACGGGATCATCCCGCTCGTCGTGCCCGCGCTGGTGATGCTCGTCCCCGCGCTGCGCAGGCCCGCCACCTCCGACGAGGCGCCTTCGGAGGGGCCGCGCTCAAGACCGCTGGCGATGACGCTGGCCGCGGCCGCCACGGCCGGCGGCGCCGGGGTGCTGCTGCACGGAGTGGACCGGCTGCATCTCGCGCCGGCGATCGGCGCCGCCGAGACGGTGGCCGGGCTGTGCTTCGTGATCTACGGGCTGTACCGGCTGCTGCCGCAAGGCTCGCTGCGCTTCGTGCGCGGGCTGCCCACGACCGTGCTGATGCGCGGGTTGTTCACCGCCGCCTTCTTCGGAGTGAACTCCTTCATCCCGCTGGCGCTGCAGGACGTGAAGGGGTTCAGGCTGGAGGAGGCGGGGATCGCGCTGACGACCGGGGCGCTGGGCTGGTCGGCGGGGTCGTTCCTGCAGAGCCGGCGGACCGCGGAGCCGCACCGGAGGATCAGGCTCGCGGCAGCGGGCGTCACCGCGGGGATCCTGCTGTCCCTGTTCGCCGTGCTCCCCTGGATGACCGGCTGGGTCGCGGTGCCCGCGTGGATCGTGGCCGGGTTCGGGATGGGGCTCGGGATGGCGACCATCAGCGTCACGGCGCTCAAGCAGTCGCCGGTGAACGAGCAGGGCGCGAACTCGGCGGCGCTGACGGTGACGGACATGCTCGGGTCCGCGCTGGCGATCGGGATCGGCGGGGCGCTGATCAACCTGATCGGGCACTCCTCCGCCCAGATCGCCACCGGATTCCTCGTCATCTGCCTCCTCATGGCGGTCGTCGGGCTGAGCGCCGTCGTGCTCGCCGGCCGCATCCGCTGAATTCCGTCACTCCCGTCACAGCGATCACGGATCGCCGGAACCTCGTGGCGAGGAGTGATAGGACAGCGGACAAGGAGGTGTCATGGAGGGTGATCACCGTGTCTGGCCGCCGCTGCCGGGGGCCAGGCATCGCCGTACTCCTCCAGAGGACACGGAGCCCGTGTGGGGCCGAGCTCCGGCGCGCCCTGAGGAGGAGCCGGGACGGGGCCGGCGCGAACACGCGAGTTCTCGGCGGCCCCACCCGCTGGACCTCGGCCCGGCGGAGATCGAGGACCTCGATGAGCCGTGGAACCCCCGGATCCGCAGGACCGTGGAACGTGAGCCCGACGACGAGCCCGAATGGCCACCCCAGGGGGAGTGGCCCCCGGAGCCGGATCCGGCGTGGCCGCGGGTCCGCGGCCCGGCCCGTGATCTGGACCCCGATGAGCCGTCCTCGCCGTCCTGGGATTCGCTCCCTCCCTCCGCCCGGCTGTACGGCACCCCGGTGGACCCGGGAGCGCGCAGACGCGCGGGAGGGCGCGTGTGGCGGCGGTGGGCGGGCGTGCTGGCGGCGTTGCTGGCCGGCGCGGGGCTCGTGGCGGGGGCGACCACGGTGGTCTTACGGATCACCGCGCCGCCGATCGAGACGGGGCGGCTGACCGACGGGCTGGCCGGGGTGTCGGCGACGTTGCCGCAGGGGTGGCGCGTGGGGGCGGTGGCGCCCGTGACGGGGTTCACGTCGGTCGCCAGGGACGGGGGAGGGGGTCTGGTCATGGCCAGACCGGTGCCCGGGCCCGTGGAGAACGCCGAGAAGGCCACGGCGGAGGCGGCGGAGCTGTACTCCAGGCTCCTGCTCAAAGGGGATCGCGTGAGCATCGTCGAGGACAAGGAGATCCCCGGGGGACACACGCGGGCGCTGCGGGCGGAATACCGGGACGTGGTCAACCGGCCCGCGTTCCTGAGAGTGATGCTGATCACTCGTGGCGAGCAGGCCGTACTCCTCCTCGGGCTGCTCCAACCCGAGGAAACCGCACGCCGGCAGGCCCTGGACGCGGTCATGGCGAGGCTCAGATAAGCCACATAGCACGTGAGGAGAACCTTGGCCAGAATCCACGGCTCACGGCACGTCTTGTCGGTGGGCCCGATTACTCTTGGGTCACTGTGAGAGAGCGAAGCACACGAACCCCAGGGGTGATGCGGTGAGCACCTTCGCCGCGTCCCATCTTTCGCCTTCCTATCCAGACCGGGCCGCATGGGGCACCGCCCCCAAGCTGCGCGCGTGGCAGCAGGAGGCCTTCGACCTCTACTTCACGCGCGAGCCGCGTGACTTCCTCACCGTGGCGACGCCGGGCGCGGGCAAGACGACCTACGCCCTGCGCATCGCCAGCGAGCTGCTCTCCCGCGGGGTGATCAGGGCGATCACCATCGTGACCCCGACCGAGCACCTCAAGCGCCAGTGGGCCGACGCCGCCGGGAAGGTCGGCATCGGCATCGACCCCGAGTTCAAGAACAGCCAGGGCACGACGTCCCGGGACTACACCGGGGTCGCCGTGACGTACGCGCAGGTCGCCATGCACCCCGCCCTGCACAGGGCGCGCACCGAGGCGCGCAAGACGCTGATCATCTTCGACGAGATCCACCACGCGGGCGACGCCAAGTCGTGGGGCGACGGCGTGCGGGAGGCGTTCGAGCCCGCCGCTCGCCGGTTGCAGCTCACCGGGACGCCGTTCAGGTCGGACGACAACCCGATCCCGTTCGTCGGCTACGAGGAGGACGCCGAGGGCTTCAAGCGCAGCGTCGCCGACTACTCCTACGGCTACGGCCCCGCCCTCGACGACGGGGTCGTGCGCCCGGTGATCTTCCTGGCCTACTCCGGGGAGATGAAGTGGCGAACGCGCGCCGGCGACGAGCTCGCCGCGACGCTCGGCACCCCGCTCACCAAGGACCAGCTCTCGCAGGCGTGGCGGGCCGCGCTCGACCCCAAGGGCGACTGGATCCGCCAGGTCATGCAGGCCGCCGACCGCCGCCTCACCGAGGTGCGCCGAGGCGTTCCCGACGCGGGCGGCCTGGTCATCGCGACCGACCACGAGACCGCCCGCGCCTACGCCCGCCACCTGCGCAACATCACCGGCGAGGGCGCCACCGTGGTCCTCTCCGACGACCCCGGCGCCTCGAAGAAGATCAAGCAGTTCGCCGCCTCGCAGGACCGCTGGCTGGTCGCCGTGCGCATGGTCTCGGAGGGCGTCGACATCCCCCGGCTGTGCGTGGGCGTCTACGCCACCTCGACCTCGACCCCGCTCTTCTTCGCCCAGGCGGTGGGCCGTTTCGTGCGCGCCCGCAAGCGCGGCGAGATGGCCTCGGTCTTCCTCCCCTCGGTGCCCACGCTCATGGGCCTGGCCAACGAGATGGAGGTGGAGCGCGACCACGTACTCAACAAGCGGCCACCTGAGGACGGCCTCGACGACAGCCTCCTGGAGCAGGCCAACCGCAAGAAGGACAATCCTGACGTCCTCGGGGATGAGCTGCCGTTCGAGACGATGGAGACGTCGGCCACGTTCGACCGGGTCCTGTTCGACGGCGGAGAGTTCGGCACGGGAGCGGAGATCGGCTCCGCCGAGGAGGAGGACTTCATCGGCCTGCCCGGCCTGCTGGAGCCCGACCAGGTGGCCACGCTCCTGCGCAAGCGGCAGTCGGACCAGCAGGCCGCCAAGCGGAAGCAGCAGACGTCGGCCGACCAGCCGAGTGAGACGCTGGCGCCGCACGAGCAGATCGCGGAGTTGCGGCGGGAGCTCAACGGCCTGGTCGGCGCCTGGAACCACCGCACGGGGCAACCCCATGGGGTGATCCATTCGGAGCTGCGGCGCGCGTGTGGCGGCCCGCCGATCGCCCAGGCCACGGCCGAGCAGATCCAGGAACGCATCGACATGATCCGCCGCTGGGCCACCCAGCGCCGCTGAACGGCTCCCGGCGCCGTTCGAGGGGCGTCTCCGGACGGCCCTGGAGCGGCCCAGGGGGTGAATTCCGGCTTCCTCCAGCCACGCGAGGTCCCGGCCGCCCGCCGCGCCGCGGCGAGGTCGTGCGGTGGGGCGCGGGAGAGCCGGCTCATGTGAAGCGGTTGGGGCCCAGTTGCCGGACCATGATGCGGCACACCTCCGGCCGCCGTTCCCTCCTGCCGTCCGCGTGGTAAACGACCTCTGTCGTGGCCACCTGCCCATGAGGCCACTCCACGAACCCCCGCCGGCGGTACAGCCGCTGGGCGTCGAGATTGTCCAGTCCCACCCCCAGGGCGACCTGCCGGTGGCCGGTGGCGAAGAGGCGGTCCTCGGCCGCCCACAGCAGCATCGTCCCGATTCCCTGATTACGCCGCCCGGCCACGACCTCCAGATGGGTGAGCAGCGCGACGCCGGGTAAGTGGGTCCGCAGCTCCGGTTCCTCGGCGGGCGCCAGCCACACGTACACGTCGCCCACCGCCACATCCCGCTCCCAGGCGACGAGGAGGACCCCGTGCCCCGCTTCCTGCTTGGAGAGCCGGTCGCGGAAATAGGTTTCCTGGCCGAAGGAGCGGACGACGGCACGGAGATCCGCACGGACGGCTTGGCGTATGTCGGGTGTCCCCACGGAACGACAGATTCCCGTCTGCGCTCGGGCGAAGCAGCGCGGGGGTGCTTGGTACATGCCAGCGCGTGGAGGCGTCCGACATCTTTCTATCCTGGTCCATTCCCGTGGCTAGAGCTCATGGGGTCCGTGACATGAACCGCCTCGCCTCCATTCACTTTACTTAACCAAATATTGCAACTTTGTATGTATCCGGATAATTATGGGCGCAGCCGAGCAAGTGTGGTGAGGTGAGGCGAGGGCTGGGATGTGCGTACGGTTCTCACGCGTAGACCGTTCCGTTACGGCCTAGCTGCGGATTCTCCATCGACTCCGCCGCTCGAATGGGCGTTCACTAGAAATTAGTGAAGTTCACACGAGTGAGGCTGGGATGAGCGGTGACGATTCCGCGCGGACCGCGCTCGCGCGGCGCCTGCGCGAGCTCCGCGACAGCCGATGGCCTGACGTGCGGGTCACCCAGGCCCAGCTGCGCGACGCGTTCGGGATCAGCGTTCCGCTGATCTCGTCCTGGGAGTCGACCTCGGCGATCAAGATCCCGCCGTTACACCGGCTGGAGAAGTACGCCACGTTCTTCGCGACCAAACGATCGATCGACAACGGCAAGGCGCGCGTGCTCCCGCTGACCGAGCTGACCGCGGACGAACGCGACGAGCGCAAGAGGCTCCTCGCCGAGCTGACCCGGCTCCGCCAGAGCACGTTGCGGCACCAAAGCGCCGGAGACGCCGCCGAGTCCGAGCCGATCGACGACGGCTACGCCCGGGGCCCCTGGCACTTCCTCCCGGGCGAGCCGATCACGATCATCTGTTCGCGCATCCCCGAAGAGGACCGCGCCAAGATCCCGAACCCGGATCCCATGAACGCCAACTACATCGAGTTCTACAAGTACTCGGACCTGGACTCCCTGGTCGAGCTGTGGGGCAGCGTGCGGGCCGCGAACCCGTTCAGCCCGACGGCGATCCGCACCACGGACGACCTGAACTCCGACGATCTGACCACGCACGTGGCGCTCCTGGGCGGGGTGGACTACAACGCGGTCACCGCGTCCACGCTCGCCCGCATCGAGCTCCCGGTGCGGCAGGTCCCGGACTGGGAAGGCGAGAGGGGACCGTATTTCGAGGTCAAAGAGGGTGACGACACGCGCCGGCACTATCCGGTCACGGAGGGGGCCGGCGATAACCTACGGCTGCTGGAGGACGTCGCCTTTTTCTATCGCGGAGTCAACCCCTACAACGTCGAACGCACGTTGACCATATGCAATGGGATGTACGCCAGAGGCGTGTACGGGGCGGTACGAGCGCTGACCGACATTCGATTCCACGAGCGGAACGCCGGCTATATTCGGTCGCGTTTCGGCACCGCCGAGTCGTACAGCATTCTCATGCGGGTCGGGGTCCAAGGCACAGTCGTCCTCACACCGGACTGGACTATTGATAGGTTCCGGCTGCACGAGTGGCCGGGGGAAGCCGGTCGAGGATGAAATAGGAGCTGCCATTACGAAGACTATGGTTGATCGTATTCCGTCCGTTCGAAGTCACAATCCCATGGATATTCTGGCCGAGCTGCATGACCATGATCCGGCATACTTCCGGCCGGAACTCATGCCTGCCGTGGTGGTAAACGACCTCTGTCGTGGCCGCCTCGCCATGCGGCCACTCCTCGTAGCCTGGCATCTGTGCAGGCGCTATGTGCCATCATTGTCCAGCCTCGCCCAAGGGCGACCTGCGTGTGCCCGACCGCGAAGAGTCGCTTTCTCGGTGGCCAGTAGGAGCATGCCTCCGATGCTTTGATCGGGGCGCGAGGGAACGACCTCAAGATGTGCCGGCAGGGCGACATTCGCTAGGTGTGCCCGCAACTCTTGCTCCTCGGCGGCGCCTACCAGACGTAGACATTCCCACGGCCGCGTGCCGCTGCCGGTCAGCCCCGTAGGAACCCGCGCCCGTGGCTTGCGAGCTAGGCTTTCGATGAAATACTGACCCTGTCCGAGCCGCCGTATGATGGCCTATACGCAATGATATCCAAGTTGATCGATCCGCTTGTATTGGTTGTGCTGCGCGGGTTGCGATGTGTCGAGACGGGTTCCGGGATTGATGCTGGCTGAGCGGCCGAGAACGGTAAGTGGAAACGGACTTGACCATGGCTACTCGTTTGGAAGTAACCGATCGACCCGGCACGGGATATCTTCATGAAGGTCCTGTCCCTGCGTAGAGAATCGGGCCAGTGACGTGGATCGGTTGCGGATCCCTTATCGTGCACTATGTCGTCGAGGATGGAGTGGATGCATTTTGCGTGCATGCTGTACTTTGTGAGTTGTTCGGGAATCAGCTGGTATGTCATGCCGCTGCATGGACATCCACCAACGCAATTTCGGCATCCCGTCCCTGGTCAGCCATTTAATCGCGTCGGCGGCCAAGGACTTCAGTTGCGGGGTCTCGGCCAAGTAATCGGCCCATTGACGGCGGTCTTCCATCCAGGCCTTGAGGTAGGAGACGCAGAGTTGCTCGTTGATGAGGTCGAGGCGGCCGAGCGCGGCTTGCAGTGAACTCACCATGGCCTGCGGGTTCGCCGCCAAGCACGCCGGGAGTCGCTTGACGCGCCGGTGCACATCATTGATGAACACCTTGCGCTCGGCGAGGAACCTCCTCCAGTGTGCCGGGTCGGTCGCGGCCTCCCATCCCGTCCCCTCCTTCCCGTCGAGGAGCCAGTACACGCCCTCCGCCAGCACGTCGCCGAGTTCCTGGTCCCGTGCGCGAATGGGTCGGTCGAATGGGTCGTACGGGCGTTGTGCGACCGTTCCGGTGACCGCGAGCGGACGTAGTGACTTCTCGCCCAGCAGATAGAACCAATCCTCGTTGTAGATATTGGGAAAGAATGAGGGGTTGCGCGTCGTCTCGATGGCCAAGGCGCCGCCGCCCACGAAGGAGTCCTGGCATCCTCCTGAGAGCCGGTGAGCGTGGCAGACCACCGAATTGTCCGGGTAGCCGCCGATATACATGCCTACTGCGTCGTAGGTGTCGAGCAGAGTCGCCGCTCGCGAGACTTCTTCGGGACTGCTCACCTCAATGTCGTCGTCGAGGAAGACAATACGTTCCCAACCCATGAGCCGGGCCAGCAGCAGGCCCATGTTACGTTTTGCGCCGAGGTCTGTCGCGCGGGCGAACGGTGTGTTCTTCAGCAGGGCCGTCGTTTTGAAATCCGGTAGGTTCAGGAAAGTCGGATTATCGATGTCGATCGCGATGAACTTGACGTTCGCCGGCATCAGAAGTGCCGCGAGCTCTGCTTTACTCCATTTACCGCTATGCAGCGTCACGAGCGGGCAGTCGAGTTCGGCCGCCAGGTGGATTACATGTGCCAGCCACTTCGGATGCCGTATGGTGGGGACGACGATGGCATCGATGGTCCCGGGTTCCGCGACTACGCGTCCGACGGAGTGTTCGTCTACTAGATGCCTGTGGGAGTCGTGGTGGTGACCCGCCATGATCTGTGCGATTTCAGCCTCCATCACCGGGCTCCGGCCATTCGTGTAACCGGGACGCATCGATGGTCCAATCCGGAGTAAGAGTGATCCGTCCTTCCATCGCGACGCGAGTGAGAATGCTGTACGACGTGGCGGTGTCGAAACGGGTATGCAGGTAGGCCGCGTTCCTCTCGCGGAACTGTTCGTCGGTCAGCGCCCGGACGGCACCGTACACCCCTCGGGCGTACATCCCGTTGCAGATCGTCAGGGTCCTCCTGACATTGGCTGGGTTGATGCCGCGATAGTAGAATCCAACGTCCTCGAGTAATTGCTTATCCTGGGAGCCGTGGATTACGGGATAGTATCTGTGTGTGTCGCCGCCATCGTCCACCTCGAAATAAGGTCCCTTCTCGCCGCCCCAGTCAGCTACCTGGCGGACTGGTAGCTTGATTCTCTCAAGCATGGAGGCGGTGATCCGGTTGTAGTCGATCCCGCCCAGCAGCACCAGGTGGGTCGAGAGGTCCTCTGAGCGTAGATCTTCGGCGGTGCGCAGGGTGACTCGGCTATGTGGGTTCATGGCACGAAGGTGACCCCACAGTTCGAACAACGAGTCCAGATCAGAATACTTGTAGAACTCGACGTAGTTGGGGGCGGCGGGATCGGCGTTCGGGATCTTGGCGAGGTCCTCTTTCGGTAGCTGGGAGCAGATGATCGTGATCCGATTGCCGTCGGTGAAGTGCCAGGGATCCTGGAACGGAAGGTTCTGCGCGGAACGGGGTTCCGGGATCGGGTCGGTGCTCCGAGAGCGCAATGCCGCACCGCGTAGCCGGAGCAACTCATCCAGCAGGATGCGGCGCTGGTGCAGTTCGTCCTTGGTCAGTTCGGAAGGCGAAAGCACGCGTGCCACATCGTTTTCGATCGACCGCTTGGTGGCGAAGAACGCCGCGTACATCTCGAGCCTGTGCTGGGGCGGGATGGTGGGCTTCTTGGTGGATTCCCAGGACGAGATCAAGGTGGGGCTGATCCCCATGGCCTCATGCAATCGTGCCTGGGTGATTTCCATACCCGGCCAGTGATTCTTGCGTAGGTCGCGTAGCCGGCGTGCCAGGGCCTCCGGAAGAGCGTCTTCCACCTTCACGCCTCCATGACCTGTACTTCAAGTCTTCAGTTAACATCACCTGAGTGTCCACGTCGAGGCAGAGCGGGCGTTCACCTCGCCAGAGCCCGTGCGAGCAGATCCGGGCCTGACAGGAGGGGTGAGCGAGTCGGACGATGCTCCTCCGTGTCGAACTCATGTATTCAGTGAAGCACGCTGAACTTCAGCAGGGCCATGTGGTCCCCCCGTTTCGATGGTGGAGAGATCAAGCCGACTGGGTCACGGTCCCGTATCTTAAGTTTCGAAATACGGAACCATTGTCAAAGTCTTCTGAAGTTCTTCGGACCTCAGCAAAAAACCGCTGATCAGCGTATCGACCTACACTTCACATGAAACTGTCGATATGAATGGTTTTTGCTTGTCAGGCCTTGCGATGCGATCGCACAATGAGATAGCCGGACGCCAATGGAAACTTTGTCCGGTCTCAAAGTGCCGGCACCCCACGCAGAACAGACGACGGACACCCCCATGACGAGGCCAATCATCACCGGAGGTGTCCGCGAAGCAAGGTTTCTGTCACAGCGCGTCTCCGCACCAGGGAAAACCTATGAAGACGACTCTAGCCCTCCACCTCGCGGTGGCAATGCCCCCTTCGGCCGACGCCAAGAGCGTGTCCCTCCTCATCCTGGCCGTCATGATCACGCTGGTGGTGGCGGCGATCCGCTGGGTGGCCCGGCGGACCCGGATCATCGTGATGATCAGCGGTACCGGCGTCCTGCTCGTGATCCTCGCCGTTCTTCTCCTCGCCTACCTGATCACCTTCAGCCCGGGCTGAAGGTGTCGTCGCGCGCGGCGCATCGCCCCCCAGCGCTGCGCGCGTCCAGGTACGCCCCCCCGCTCCCGCCGGGCACCTATGCATTTGGACACAGAGCAGTGACCTCCTGTTAGAAGCCCAGCGGAAGCGGCAACAACCTCTCTTGGCTCGTCTTGAGATGTGCAGAAGGACTTCACCCATGTCATCTGAGGCCTACCGCAAGTCGACGCTCAGCGTCACTTCAGGCCTCTCGCGCAACGCTGTCATCATCAGGCTCGAGGGCGAGCTCGACGTCAACGCGGTGCCCGTCCTGCGTGAGCACATGCAGCCCATCTGGGATCTGCCCCCGCACCCGTTCCTGATCCTGGACCTCGCCGAGGTGACGTTCTGCGACTCGATAGGGATGAACGAGCTCATCAGCGTCATGCAGCGGTGCGAGGCCCGGGGGACCAGGTTGCTGCTCGGGGGGGTTCAGGGGGTCATGGCCAGGGTGCTGTCGATCACCGGGCTGCGGCATGCGTTCGAGGTCTTCGCCAAGTTCGACGACGCGTTGCGGCTGGCCGTGGCCCCGCCCTAGCCCGGCCGGTCAGCCTCCGGGATCCGGCGGCCGTTGCGGCCGTCCACCGGGACACGGCCCGATTTCTCCGGTAGCGGGACCGTGACCGCGGCGGTGTCCCCTTTGACTCGTACGGGCACCGCGGGGCCGCCGGAACCCCGGCCCGTCCGCACCCAGATCAGCAGCCGTCTCCCTTCGGTGCGGACCCAGACCTCGGCCGTCTCGCATTCGTGCCGATCGGCGGCCCAGGTCAGGACGAGAGCCCTGCCGACCCTCGCGGACCCGGGAGCCGGGGTGCGAGGGTCGCAGGCGGGCGGTGGTGAAACGTCGTGGGACACGACGGAGGCGTCGGGGATGGGGTGCCGGCGGATGTGATCCATGGCGATCGTCCCGCCTTCCAGCAGAACCAGGGTGAGGATCGCGGCCACGCGCTCACCGGCGCTGCCCTTGACGAGGAGCCACAGGCTGAGGGGTGCGAGGAGCAGCCAGGCCACACCTAAGGAGAGGGCCAGCATGGGGAGACCTCCCACGACGAGGACGACGTGTTACTCTCCGTACTGCTTCAGATGCGGAGAGGGTTCGTCCTCTTGGATACCACATCACCTCAGCGTTGCCCACCGCGTACGCTTCGTTATCGACGGTCAGCCCACGGCGGGCGCGCCTCGCAGGGTGGCGCCCGCGTCCGTCAGCTCGGCCATCGCCGACTCGGCAGTGCCCGGGGAGACTCCCGCCGTGAGGTCCAGCAGCACTCGGACCGCCAGCCCGTGCTTGACCGCGTCCAGCGCGGTGGCGCGCACGCAGTAGTCGGTGGCGATGCCCACCACGTCGACCTGGTGCACCCGGCGCTCATTCAGCCACTCGGCCAGCGTCACCCCGTCGCCGGACGTGCCCTCGAAGCCGCTGTACGCCGCCGTGTAGGCCCCTTTGCTGAAGACCTCCTCCACCGCGGAGACGTCGAAGGACGGATGGAAGTCGGCCCCTGGCGTGCCCGCCACGCAGTGGGGCGGCCAGGTGGAGACGTAGTCGGGCGTCTCCGAGAAGTGGCTGCCGGGGGAGACGTGGTAGTCGCGGGTCGCCACCACGTGGTCATAGCCGTGCTCGGCCACGTGGCGGGTGATCGCCGCCGCCACCGCGGACCCACCCGCGACCGGCAGGCTGCCACCTTCACAGAAATCGTTCTGCACATCGACGATGATCAGCGCTGAGCCCATAAACAGCACGATATGTCATGCGAATTCGGTGGGGACGGCCGCGTACCCCCGGCCGAGGTGGAGGGCCTCCAGCGGCAGCGTGGCGACCGCGAGGGCGTGGCGTTCGCGGGCGGCGGACAGCGGCTCCCCTCCGACGACCTCGCCGTCGCGCACCAGCTCGTGCAGCAGCGGGATGCCGCCCTCCGGGACCACGCCGCCAGTGGTGATCAGCTCGGTCTCGAGGTGGCCGGAGTCGTCCAGCAGCCGGTACGCCTCCTTGCGGCCGCCCCGCGACGGCTTGCCCACCGAGCGCTTGGCCACGGGTTCCAGCTTCCCGGTGGCCGTCTCACGCGCCACCAGCTTGTACACCAGCGCCGCCGTCGGCACCCCCGACCCGGTCACCAGCGAGGTCCCGACGCCGTAGCCGTCCACGGGGGCGGCGGCGAGCGCGGCGATGGCGTACTCGTCCAGGTCGGAGGTGACCAGGATGCGGGTGTTGAACGCGCCCAGCGCGTCGAGCTGCTCACGCACCTCCTGCGCCGCCGCGGCCAGGTCTCCCGAGTCGATGCGGACCGCGCCCAGCTTCGGACCGGCCACCTCCACCGCCGTGCGCACGGCGCCCGGCACGTCGTACGTGTCCACGAGCAGCGTGGTCTCGGGGCCGAGCGAGGCGATCTGGGCCTCGAACGCGGCCCGCTCCGAGTCGTGCAGCAACGTGAACGCGTGGGCCGCCGTGCCGGCCGTGGGGATGCCGTACACGCGCCCGGCCATCAGGTTGGAGGTCGAGGCGAACCCGGCGATGTACGCGGCCCGCGCGGCGGCCACCGCCGCGCTCTCGTGCGTCCGGCGCGAGCCCATCTCGATGATCGGGCGCTTGCCCGCCGCGTTGGTCATGCGGGAGGCGGCGGAGGCCATCGCGCAGTCGTGGTTCAGGATCGACAGCGTCAGCGTCTCCAGCAACACGGCTTCGGCGAACGTGCCCTCCACGATCATGATGGGGGAGGCGGGGAAATAGAGGTCGCCCTCGCGGTAGCCGTAGATGCTCCCGGAAAACCGGTAATCGGCCAGAAATGCCAGAGTGGCCTCGTCAACGACCCGGTGCTCGCGCAGATAGGTGAGTTCCTCGTCACCGAAACGGAAGCGTTCGAGCTCGTCGAGGACACGTCCCGTCCCGGCGACAACCCCGTAGCGCCGCCCGCCCGGCAGGTGCCGGGCGAACACCTCGAAGACCGCGCGCCGGTGCGCCGCACCGCTCCGCAGGGCCGCCTGCAGCATTGTCAGCTCATAGTGATCTGTGAGCAACGCAGTGCTCATGGTCATTGTCACGACTCGAAGACTACGGCCCGGATAGGGCAGACTCGGGGATGTGGGTACCACCGCTCCATTCGCCGTCGAGCGTCCGTCATCGGACGTCCGGCCCGATCTGCCCTGGGTAACCATCGTCTGGAACGACCCGGTCAACCTCATGTCCTACGTGACCTACGTTTTCCAAACGGTCTTCGGCTACACCAAGGAGAAGGCCGAGAAGCTCATGCTGGACGTACACCACAAAGGCAAGGCGGTCGTGTCCAGCGGCACGCGCGAAGAGATGGAACGCGATGTGCAGATTCTCCACTCCTACGGTCTGTGGGCGACGCTCCAGCCGGATTCGGTCAAGTAGGCCACGTGAAGAGGTGCCTGTGAGTTCGGGGTTCTCGCCGGGCAAGGGCGGCGGAGTCGTCGCGCGGTTCGAGGCCGCGGAGGTTTCGCTGCTGCGCTCGCTCGTGTCGATGATGCTCGGGCTCGTGTCGCCGGGGGAGACGAGCGACGATCCGCTCGAGCGCGCGCTGGGCATCGGGGCAAGCGAGGTTCCGACCGACCCGGTGCTGGCGCGCCTGTTCCCGTCGGCGTACGAGGACGACAAGGACGCGGCGGAGTTCCGCCGTTACACCGAGGCCACCCTGCGCGACGGCAAGCGCGCCGACGCGCAGACCGTCCTCGACACGGCCAGGTCCGGGCACGCCGATCTCACGCCCGAGCAGGCCCAGGCGTGGCTGCGCGCGCTCAACGACATACGCCTCACGCTCGGCATCAAGCTGGAGGTGACCGAGGAGGTCCACGACGAGATCGCCATGATGTCCGAGGACGACCCCCGATATCCGGCCTACGTCACCTACGACTGGCTGACCTACCTCCAGGACAGCCTGGTCCGGGCGCTCTGGTAATTTCCGGGCATGCTCTCGATCTCGCAGGAACTGGCTGACAAGATCGTCGCCCATGCCCGCGCCGACCACCCCGATGAGGCGTGCGGCGTGATCGCGGGCAAGAACGGCGTGCCGGAGCGGTTCGTCCCGATGGAGAACGCCGAGCGCTCGCCCACCTTCTACCGTTTCGACTCCATGGAGCAGCTGCGCGTCTGGCGCGAGATGGACGACCTCGACGAGGAACCCGTCGTGATCTACCACTCTCACACCGCCACCGAGGCGTACCCGTCGCGCACCGACGTCTCCTACGCCTCCGAGCCCAACGCGCACTACGTCCTGGTCTCCACCAGGGAGGAGGACAAGGTCGAGTTCCGCTCGTACCGGATCCTCGAAGGAGTGGTCACGGAGGAGGAGGTAAGGTTTCTCCCATGATGGTCCGGCCGGTGCAGAGCTTCCTCTTCGCACACACTCCGGCTGTCGTCGTTTACGACTGTCCCATGAGAAAACTGCCGCCCCACTGCCGCTACGGTCCCAGCCGGGCGCGACAGTAGGCGGCAGTCTCACGAGCAGGTTTCTCATCGGAAGCTTCCGTGGAATCCGGATTCAGCCGTCGGCGTTGCATGCCGATGGGACGACGACATGACCTGAGGAGACTGACCGCGATGGCCATCGAGGTTCGCATTCCGACCATTCTGCGCAACTACACCGACGGCGCGAAGGCCGTGAGCGCCGAGGGCGCCACCCTCGACGAGCTGATCACCAATCTGGAGTCCCGCCACCCGGGCATCAAGGGCCGCCTGATCGACGACGCGGGCGGCCTGCGCCGCTTCGTCAACGTCTATCTCAACGACGAGGACGTGCGCTTCCTCGGCGGTCTCGGCACCCCGGTGTCCGACGGCGACACGGTGACCGTGCTCCCTGCCGTCGCCGGCGGATGACATGCGCTTCGAATCGCTGATCGACTCGGTGGGGCGGACTCCGCTCGTCGGCCTGCCGAGGTTGTCGCCGTCCGCCGACGTACGCGTGTGGGCCAAGCTGGAGGACCGCAACCCGACCGGCTCGATCAAGGACCGGCCCGCGCTGTGGATGGTCGAGCAGGCCGAGAAGGACGGCCTGCTCACGCCCGGCTGCACGATCCTGGAGCCCACCAGCGGCAACACCGGCATCTCGCTGGCGATGTCGGCCAAGCTCAAGGGCTACAAGCTGATCTGCGTCATGCCGGAGAACACCTCGGAGGAGCGGCGGCAGCTCCTGCGCATGTGGGGCGCGAAGATCATCTCCTCGCCGGCGGCCGGCGGCTCCAACGAGGCCGTACGCGTCGCCAAGGAGCTCGCGGCGCAGAACCCGTCCTGGGTGATGCTCTACCAGTACGGCAACCCGGCCAACTGGCGCTCGCACTATGAGACCACCGGTCCCGAGATCCTCGAGGATCTGCCCACCGTCACGCACTTCGTGGCCGGGCTGGGCACGACGGGGACGCTGATGGGGGTGGGGCGGTTCCTGCGCGAGCGGGTGCCGGGCGTGCAGATCGTCGCCGCCGAGCCGCGTTACGGCGAGCTGGTCTACGGCCTGCGCAACGTGGACGAGGGTTTCATCCCCGAACTCTACGACGAGTCGGTGCTGACCACCCGCTTCTCGGTCGGCTCCGCGGATGCGCTGCGGCGCACCCGCGAGCTGCTGGCCGCGGAGGGCATCTTCGCCGGGGTCTCGACCGGGGCCGCGCTGCACGCGGCGCTCGGGGTGGCCAGGAAGGCGGTCAAGGCGGGCGAGCGCGCCGACGTCGTGTTCGTGGTGGCCGACGGCGGTTGGAAATACCTGTCCACGGGCGCCTACGAGGGCACCCTGGAGGAGGCGGAAGAGCGCCTCGAAGGCCAGCTCTGGGCCTGACCCAGGCCCAACGGCTCATCGTCGCGGACGTGACTCAACACGAAAGGGCGGCCGGTTCACCGAACCGGCCGCCCCTTTTCGCTGGGGTCAGTTGAACAGGACCCGCATCGAGAACGTCGCCTCGGTGTCGGTCTGCGTGCCGCTGACCCCGATGGCCTTCAGCACCTGCAGGTTGGCCTTATCGTCGCCCTGCATGGACTTCAGGTAGAGGTTCTCGACCTTGTCCAGGTCGACGAAGAGCGCGGACGTCGCGTCGCCGGCGTTGGGGATCGCCGTCTGGAACGTCTCCGAGTCGCCCAGCGTGCCCTCCCCGGCCAGCTTCTTGGCGTACTCGTCCGTCGTCGCCACCGTGAACACGCCGTCGCCGGCGACCTTGGCGATCTGCGGAGCCGGCTGGCCGCTGGAGGCCATCGCCTTCTGGATCTTGTCGGAGGATGGCCTGCGCCTTGGCCGGGTCGGTGGCGATCCGCACGCCGCCCTTGATCTGGTTGGTGTCCAGGCCCTCGCCGTCCACCGCGAGCGTGAAGTTCTTGCCGAACACGGTGGCCAGGTCAGCGGGCAGCTCCAGGCCGAACTGGGTCTTGGCCTGCTGGATGAGCTGCGAGACCCCCGCTTGCTTCTCGATCTCGGGCCACTGCTTGGTGACCATCTGGTCCAGGCCGGAGAACGACAGGGCGCCGGCTGTGGTGGCGGGCAGGGTGCCCAGGTCGGCCTTGGGCAGGTCGCCCTCGGGGTTCATGCCCTTGGCGCCGCGCACCGTGCCGGCGAGCTCGACGTAGGCGCTGTCGAAGCGGAGGGCGCCGGCGAACCTGGCGTCCTTGACCTGGTCGAGAGCCGCCTGCTGGTCGGCGGGGAGCTCCTTCTTGGCCAGCTCCATGAGGCCGCCCATGTCGGCCCAGAACGAAAGCACACCCTGCTCGCCGACCGCACCCATGTCGTCGCTGAACTCGGCGTTGTCCGCGAGGCTGTCCCCGGCCTGGGCGTACTTGTCGGCCAGCGCCTGGGTGGGCGTGAGGAGGGCGTAGTCCTCGCGGAAGGCGATGCCGTACTTGTCGCCGTCCATGAGCTTGGCGATGCCGGCCTTGGCCTGCGCCTCGTCCTTGACCTGGACGGCGACGGCGAAGTCGGGCTCCTCCTTGCCGGAGGGGACGGCGGCGAAGCCGATCCTGCTGCCCAGCCACGGGTCGACGTCCTTGGCGAAGTCAATCTTGTCGTCTGAGTCCTTGTTGATCGTGTCGAACAGCGCCTTGCGCGGGTCCTCGCCCGTGAAGGAGTCCTTCGTGACCGTGAACTTCCTGGCCAGCTGGAAGAGCGCGAGCTTCTGGTTCGCCGCCGGGTCCAGGTCCAGGCGGGCGTAGGCGATGGAATTGGCCGGCAGGACCTCGTCCGGCTGCGTGCCGCCGCCGCCGATCGCGCCAACGGCCCACACCGCGCCGCCGCCCAGCAAGATCACCGCGAGCGCCGCCGCGGCCGCGATGATCCAGGTCTTGCGGCCCTTCTTGGCCGGCTCAGAGGGGCCGTAGCCCTCGGGGCCCTGCTGCTGCCAACCTTGCTGCGCGTACTGGCCCTGCTGCTGCCAGCCCTGCTCCTGGTTCCAACCGCCCTGCTGCACCTGCTCCTGCTGCCAGCCACCCTGTTGCGGTTGCTGCTGGTAGCCGGGCTGGCCGTGCTGCTGCCCTTGGGGCGCCCCGTAGGCGGGCTGCTGCTCGTACGCCTGCTGCGGGTTGTACGGCTGCTGCTGACCATAAGACCCCTGCTGCCCCTGCTGGGGCTGCTGGCCATAGGGCTGCTGAGGCGGGTACGGCTGCCCCTGGTTCCAGTTGTACGCCGTGGTCCGGTCAGGATCCTGGCCGTATGGGGGATTATTCGCAGACATCACTCAACTCACAATGTGGACTTTTGGCCACACCGAAGCTAATGGATGTTGCTTGTCAGGCGCTTGCAAAGTGCTGAAGTTGAGATTCAGGCTCTGGTGAGCTCCTTCCTGAGCATGGCGATGTGGACCTCGCCGTCGCCGTAGTCGGTGATGCCCGCCCACGGCACGAACGTGCACCCGGCGTAGACCACGCGCGCCAGCGCGCGGGTCAGCCAGGTCGAGCGTCCCTCACGGTCGCGGGTGAGTCCGAGCAGGAGCGGGGCGCGCAGGCTCGACACGACGAGGCCGTAGACGGTGTGGCTCTGCTGGAGCTCTCCCTTGTGCTTGACCACTCGGATGTCGACGACGTGACCGACCCACACCCCATTGGCGTCCCAGACGGACTGACCTATGAGTTCGGTAACAGTTGTCATGATCAAACCGTCTCAGCTTGGTTGCGTTTCCGCAGGTAGGCGCGCTGATGGGGGAATGCTCTAAAGTGAGTGGCTAACAGAATATAGTTCCAGCTTGAGGTAGGGGCGGATGACCAAGTTCGACGAGGCCACGCAGGCGATCAAGGTCGACGACGGCACCTATGACGTGTGTCTCGATCCCGGCTACGCGATCGGCGGGCCGTTGAACGGCGGCTACCTCATGGCGGTGATCCTGCGGGCGGCCGTGGACGCCTCGCCGTTCGAGCATCCGGTGAGCACGACCGCGCAGTTCCTCAAGGCGCCGGTGGCCGGGCCCGCGCACGTCAGGGTCGAGCCGCTGAAGGCGGGCAGGACGGCCGCGTTCGCCAGGGCCACGCTCGTCCAGGACGGCGTGGCGCAGATCGAGAGCTTGATCACGACGGCCACGCTGAACGACGTCGAGCCGATTTATGCGGAAAAAGCGGCTTATGACATGCCGTCTCTCGACGACTGCGCCAAGCTCCCCGACCCCAAGCCCGAGTCCGGCATGAACCTGAACGGCCAGATGGAGCTGCTCTTCGACCCGCCCACGATCGGCTGGCTGACCGGCGCGCCCACCGGCCGGCCCGAGTCGCGGGCGTACTTCAGGATGGCCGAGCCCCAGGACCCGGATCCGTACGTGCTGGCGCTGGCCGTGGACGCGCTGCCGCCCGTGGTGTTCTCGGCCGGTCAGCGCGGCTGGGCGCCGACCGTGGACCTCACCTGGCACCTGCGCGCGCTGCCCGCGCCCGGCTGGCTCACGCTGCTCGGCAGCGGCCGGCTCGTCTCCGACGGGTGGTTCGACGAGGAGGTCGAGGTACGCGACTCCACCGGCCGTCTGATCGCCCAGTCACGCCAGCTCGCACGCGTCGGCAGAGGCTGATGTGAGCAAGACAACACCGCATCAGGCCCAGGCGTACCAGGTGTGAGGATTCTTACGCAGTGTTGATCGTGCAGGTCGCTTACGCTCTGAAGCGTGCCGGACACGAGTATTGGGATCTTCGACAGTGGGGTCGGCGGCCTGACGGTCGCCCGCGCGATCATCGACCAGTTGCCCCATGAGTCCATCATCTACGTGGCCGACACGGCCCGACAGCCGTACGGGCCCAAGCGCATCGCGGAGGTCCGCGCCCACGCCCTGGAGGTGATGGACCACCTCGTCGAGCACGACGTCAAGATGCTCGTGATCGCGTGCAACAGCGCCAGTGCCGCCGTGCTGCGCGACGCCCGCGAGCGCTACGACGTGCCCGTCGTCGAGGTGATCCAGCCCGCGACCAGGCGCGCGGTGCGGGCCACCCGCAACGGCAGGGTCGGCGTGATCGCCACCAGGGCCACCATCGAGTCCATGGCGTATCACGACGCCTTCACCGCGGCTCCCGACGTACAGCTCACCGGCGTGGCCGCCCCACGCCTGGTGGAGTACGTCGAACGAGGCGAGACGATGAGCGACGAACTCATCGAGGTCGTGCGCGACTACCTGGAGCCCATCAGGGCCGCCGGGTGCGACACTCTCATCCTCGGCTGCACCCACTATCCGCTGCTCACCGGCGCGATCTCGTACGTCGCCGGTGACGAGGTCACGCTGGTCTCCAGCGCGGACGAGACGGCCAAGGACGTCTACCGGATCCTGCACGACCGCGAACTGGCGGCGGGAAGTGAGGCCACCCCCCGGCACCGCTTCCGCGCCACCGGCGACTCCCTGCTCTTCGCCCGGCTCGGGCGACGCTTCCTGGGCCCGGAGATCGATGTGGTCGAAGTCGCTCCAGTGGGGGGTACTACCTCTAACGGGAGGCCCACATGAAGGTGACCATCGTCGGATGCTCGGGCAGCTACCCGGGTCCCGACAGCCCAGCGTCCTGTTACCTCCTCGAGGCGGACGGGTTCAGGATGTTGCTCGATTTCGGCAGCGGGTCGCTCGGCGCGCTCCAGCGCCACATCGGCCTGTACGACGTGGACGCGATCTGCCTGTCCCACTTGCACGCTGACCACTGCCTGGACATGTGCGGATATCACGTGGCGCGGACGTACGGGCCCGCGGCGCCGTACCCCAAGGTGCCCGTCTACGCGCCCGCCAACGCCCCCGTCCGGCTGTCGGCCGCGTACGGGATGCCGGACGAGCCCGGCCTGGAGACCGCGTTCGACTTCGTGCCCCTGACCCCCGGCTCGTTCGAGATCGGGCCGTTCACGCTCACCGCGGGCCTGGTCAACCACCCGGTCGAGGCGTACGGCTTCCGCGTCGCGAGCGGCGGCAAGTCCGTGGCCTACTCCGGCGACACCGGCGAGTGCGACGAGCTGGTGAGGCTGGCCTCGGGCACAGACCTCCTGCTGTGCGAGGCGTCTTTCATCGAGCAGCCCGACCTGCCCACCGACCTGCACCTCACCGGTCGCCAGGCCGCCGAGCACGCCGCCAAGGCCGACGTCGGCAGGCTCGTGCTCACCCATCTCGTCCCATGGAACGACCAGGCCACCGTGCTCGACGACGCCTCCAAGGGCGGCTACCACGGGCCCGTCGAGCTGGCGCGCAGCGGCGCGGTCTACGACCTGGCCTGAATCTCGGTGAAGTCCCGCATGCGGGGCAGCGGCGAGAACAACAGCGGCACGAACGCCAGTGCCCGGCCCGCCAGGAACACCCACAGCGCCTGACGTACCCCGATCTGCTGGGCGACGATGCCGCCGAGCAGCGCGCCCAGCGGCATCGTGGCCCAGGACACGAACCTCACCGAGGCGTTGACCCGGCCGAGCAGGTGCTCGGGGGTCACCGACTGCCGGTAGGTCATCTGGCCCACGTTCGAGAGCACAGCGCTCCACGAGATCATGATCGAGGTGATCGCGAAGCACACCGCCCGCCAGTCGGCCTGCGTCATCGGCAGCAGCAGGGCGAACGGCGCGCCCACCGTCACGGCCAGCCACGTCATTCTGGCCGTGCCATATCTCCTGGACAGCCACCCTCCGGTCAAGCCGCCGATCAGCCCGCCGATACCGCCCGACATGAGGAGCAGGCCGATGAGGCCGGGCGCCAGCTCTACCTCATCGGCCAGGAACAGCACCGACAGGCCGACCACGCCGCTGACGCAGAGGTTGCCGATCGCCGAAGAGGTCACGAACATGCGCATCAGCCGGTCGTGCCACACGTACGCCAGCCCTTCGGCCATCCCGCGCAGGAGTGGCGGGTGCTCGGCGTCCTTGGGCGGCTTGTCCGGCGTCTTGATCGAGTTCAGGAAGAGCACCGAGGCGAGCGCGCTCAGCGCGGTGGCGAACAGCGTCCGCGAGGCGCCGAGCAACTGCACCAGGGCGCCGCCCAGGCCCGGTCCCGTCAGGACCGCCGCCGCGCGCGCGACCTCCATCTTCGCGTTGCCGTCGGTGAGCTGCCTGCTGTTGATCAGCTTGGGAAGGTATGTCTGGTCCGCCACGTCGTTGAAGACCTGCGCCGTGCCCGCCAGCAGGGCCACCGCGAACATCATCTCGATCGACAACACACCCAGTTCGGCCGCCAGCGGGATGCTTCCGAGCAGCACGAACCTCGCCAGGTCGGACACCACCATCACCTGCCGCCTGCGCAGCCTGTCGACCCACACCCCCGCGGGCAGGCCGATCAGCAGGTACGCGGCCGTCTGCAGCGACGCCAGCAGGCCGACTTCCACGGGGCCGGCGTGCAGCGCCATCACGGCCACCAGTGGGAGCGCCACACGGGAGATATTCGCCCCGAGTTCGTTGGCGAGGTGCGAGCTGAGGAAGCGGAGGAAGTCAGGGTTTCGCAACACCCCCGTTGTCATTGCGTAAGGATCCATGTGTCGGACACATTTGGTCAAGAGCATTGGGGCGCGGAGATAGGGTGATCTGCATGTCCAGACAGGATGGCCGCAACCCTGACCAGCTCCGCCCCATTACCATCACCAGACATTGGCTGGCGCACGCCGAGGGCTCGGTGCTGGTCGAATTCGGCGGCACCAAGGTGTTGTGCGCGGCCTCGGTCCAGGACAGCGTGCCGCGCTGGCGAAGGGGCAGCGGCCAGGGCTGGGTTACGGCCGAATATGCCATGCTTCCGCGGGCGACCAATACTCGTAACGATCGCGAATCGGTCCGCGGCAAAATCGGCGGCAGGACTCACGAGATTTCGCGGCTGATCGGCCGTTCCCTGCGGGCGTGCGTCGATTACAAGGCGTTGGGCGAAAACTCCATTCTGCTGGACTGTGACGTCCTGCAGGCCGACGGCGGCACCAGGACCGCCGCGATCACCGGCGCCTACGTCGCGCTGGCCGACGCGGTGGCCTGGATGCGCGAGCGCCGCATGTGCCCGGGAGACCCGCTGATCGACTCCGTCTCGGCCGTCTCCGTCGGCGTGGTCGGCGCGGTGCCGCTGCTCGACCTCTGCTACAGCGAGGACGTCGCCGCCGAGACCGACATGAACGTCGTCATGACGGGGGAGGGCAGCTTCGTGGAGGTGCAGGGCACCGCCGAGGGCGCCCCGTTCGACCGCGCCGTGCTCGACCAGCTCCTCGACCTGGCCGTGGCGGGTTGTGAGGAGTTGACGCTGATCCAGCAGGAGGCCCTGGAGTCATGAGGATCGTGCTGGCCACCCGCAACGCGGGCAAGATCGCGGAGTTGCGCCGCATCCTGTCCGGCTTCGACATCGTCGGCCTCGAGGAGTTCCCCTCGATCGGCGAGGTCGCCGAGACGGGGGTCACGTTCGAGGACAACGCCCTGCTCAAGGCGCACGCCGTCGCGCAGGGCTCAGGGCTGCCCGCGGTCGCCGACGACTCCGGGCTCTGCGTCGACGTGCTGGGCGGCATGCCGGGCGTCTTCTCCGCCCGCTGGTCGGGGCGGCACGGCGACGACCAGGCCAACCTCGACCTGCTGCTCGCCCAGCTCTCCGACGTGCCCTCGGACAGGCTGACCGCCCACTTCGCCTGCGTCGCCGCGCTGGCGCTGCCCTCCGGCGATTCCCGCGTGGTCGAGGGCACGCTGCCGGGCCGCCTCGTCCCCACGCCGCGCGGCTCCAACGGCTTCGGGTACGACCCGATCTTCGTGCCCGACGGCCACGACCGCACCACGGCGGAGATGTCGCCGGACGAGAAGGACGCCATCAGCCATCGGGGGCGGGCCTTCCGCGCGCTCGCGCCGATCGTGCGCGAGCTGGTGACCTCGTAACCATCGCGTAAGAACCCCGTGGCCCCGGACGACGTACCTTCGCATTGTGCAGAGGAATGAGATGGTGCCCGCCTGGGCTGGTGCCTTGGCGGGATTGGCGGCCGGGGGCGTGGCCCTCGGGATCGCACAGCTGGTGGCCGGGCTCGTACGGCCGGAGGCGTTTCCCGTCCTCGCCGTGGGCGACGCCACGGTCGACCTGTCGCCGCCCCCGGTGGTGGAATTCGCCAAAGAGACATTCGGCGTGTACGACAAGCCGGTCCTCATCGGAGGGGTGCTGGTGGTGCTCGCGGGGGTCGCGGCCGTCATCGGGGTGCTGGCCAGACGGCGGCTCGCGTACGGGTTCCTGGGGCTGGCGGGGTTCGGGGCGATCGGTCTGCTCGCCGTGCTGACCCGGCCGGACACCGGGACCCTGGACGTGCTCCCGACCCTGGTCGGGGTGGCCGCCGGCATGTGGGTGCTCTCCTGGCTGGTACGGCGGGCCGGTGGCGCACGCGGCGCCGCCGGCCGGCCCACCACCCGCCACCAAGACCACACGACCGACCAGGCCACCCGCTCGGACCAGGGCGTCAGCTCGGACCAGGGCGTCAGCTCGGACCAGGGCGTCAGCTCGGACCAGGGCGACACTGCGCGCCCAAGTGGCGTCACCGACCAGACCTCCGGCGGCGGCCGTGGCAGTGCCCCGGATCAGGTGGGCCAGAACCGCGGTGATCTGGGGCGGCCGGCCGTGCCGCGGCCTGGAGCGGAGTCGCGGCTCGCCGGGGCGGCGTCGCGGGGCGCCGGCACCGAGTCGCCGGCCGCCGGGGCGAAGTCGCAGCTCGTCAGGGCGGAGCCGGTGGCGTTCGATCGGAGGCGGCTGCTGACCGGGGTCGCCGGGGGTGTGGTGGTCGCGGGAGCGGCCGCGCTGCTCGGGCGGCAGTTCGGCGAGCGGCAGACGGTGCACGCCGCCCGCGTGGGCACGGCCCTTCCCAGGCCCGCGACCCCGGCCAAACCCCTCCCGGCCGGCGCCGACCTTCGCATCAGTGGCTTGTCCTCTTTCATCACGAAAAATGAGGACTTCTATAAGATCGACACCGCCCTCATCGCCCCCCAGGTCGACCCGAACGACTGGATGCTCCGCATCCACGGCATGGTCGACCGGCCCATCGAGCTGACCTACGCGGACCTGCTGCGCCTGCCGCTCACCGAGGCCGACGTCACGCTGGCCTGCGTCTCCAACGAGGTCGGCGGCGACCTCGTCGGCAACGCCCGCTGGCTCGGCGCCCGCATGGCCGACGTCCTGCGCCAGGCCGGCCTCCAGGCGGACGCCGACATGCTCCTGTCCACCTCGGCCGACGGCTTCACCTGCGGCACCCCGGTCGACGTGGTCATGGACGGCCGCGACGCGCTGTTCGCGGTGGCGATGAACGGTGAGGTCCTCCCCGTGGACCACGGCTTCCCGGTGCGCCAGGTGGTGCCGGGCCTGTACGGCTACGTGTCGGCCACCAAGTGGGTCGTGGACATCAAGGTGACCAGGTTCGACAGGGACGAGGCGTACTGGACGCCACGCGGCTGGTCGGCCAAGGGCCCGATCAAGACCCAGTCCCGTATCGACGTGCCCAAGCAGGACGGCTCACTGAAGGCCGGTCGCACCACGATCGCCGGCGTGGCGTGGGCTCAGCACACGGGGATCGACGCCGTGGAGGTACGGGTGGACGGCGGCGAGTGGCGCGAGGCCCGGCTGGCCGAGGTCCCCGGCCCCGACACGTGGCGGCAGTGGTCGATGGACTGGGACGCCACCCCGGGCCGGCACACGCTCCAGGTCCGCGCGACCGACGCCGCCGGGCGTACCCAGACCGAGCAGGCGGCCCCGCCCGCCCCGGACGGCGCGACCGGCTGGCACACCCTCACGGTGAGCGTGGCTTAGGCCGGTCGGCGGGGCTACCGGCGTACGTGCAGGCGGACGACCGTGGCGGTCTCGTCGTCGCGGACCTCACGCCGGATCTTGCCGGCGATGTCCTGGTCCAGCTTGCTCACCACTGCCCCCACGTCGGCCGACGCGGGGCAGGTCAGGCTGATCCGCACGCCGTCCGCACCGACCCGCACCCCGGAGCGGCCAAGCCCTTCCACGCCCTTGAGCCCGACGAGCAGCATGGCGGTGCCCGTGCCGTCGCGGGCGCCGCGGCGGCCCCAGCCGAGGCAGAGCAGCAGCCAGCGGAGAGCGGCCAGGGACAGCAGGAGCAGGGCCAGGGCCACGGCCCACAGCGGCCAGGGCTCGGCGGCCAGGGCGCGGGACGCCTGGGGCGGGAGGATCTTGGCGTTCGGGGGCAGGCCGAAGAGGCGGTCGTGGCCCCGGAGCCAGGCGTACGCGCCCATGGTCACCAGCGTGCCGCCGACGACGGCCAGGCCGACGCGGTTGCCGGCGTACTGACGCATCACAAGCCCTTTCCGCGCAGGCGTACCACGACCTCGCCCGTGCCGAGGCTGCCCACACCGGCCAGGCGGTCGCCGACCGCGGTGCCGACCTGCCTGAGCATCGAGCCCGAGCTCTCCGCGCCGGTCACGACGTTGACCTCGATGGTTCGTCTGCGCAGGCGTACGCGTGCCTTCTCGACGCCCGGCACCTGCTGGGCGGCGGCGCGGAGGGTGCGGCGGAGGCCGGAGCGGGTGATGCCGATGACGATCAGTGGGTCGGAGGTCCGCACGGGCACCAGGCGGCAGCGGCCGGGCACGACGGCGAGCAGCAGCATCAGCGCACCCGCGCCCGCCGCCGCGACGGCGGCTGTGGACGCCTCCGGCCACGTGCTCCGGCTCGCGAGCTCGACGAGCTCGTTCACGGGGACCCAGCCGAGCGGGTGTCCGAGCAGTGCCGACACCACCTCCGCCGAGGTCGCCCCCAGCCCGGCCGCGAGCGTGAGCGACACGACGGCGCCCGGGAGCGTGCGAGCCGGCCTGAGGACCCTGCTCGCCCGGCGCAAGCCGGTGTGCTGCGCGGTGGCGGGGGCGCCGGGCTTTAGCTGCTGAAGCGTGGTCATCACAACGACAGACGTACATGGGTCCGCATGGCCTGAACCGCGCCCTCGCCGCCGATTTGCCCGAACATTACGGGGAGCCGAACTAATATGAACCACGCTCATATTCATTTGCCCTTTATGCCGATACGCTGCTCATATGGACGACCGCCAGCGCTACGACCGCGCCACAGCGGCACTGGAGCCGCCGTTCGCGATCCTCGATCTGGCGGCTATGCGTGCCAACGTGGCCGAGCTCGTACGGCGGGCGGCAGGCAAGCCGATCCGGGTGGCGAGCAAGTCGATACGCAGCCGCCCGGTCCTCGAACGCGTCCTGGCCATGGACGGCTTCCAAGGGATCATGGCCTTCACGCTGCCGGAGGCGCTGTGGCTGGCCGGCCACGGCTTCACCGACATCCTGGTGGCCTACCCGACCGCCGACCGGCATGCGCTCGCCGCGCTGGCCGGCGACCCCCACGCGGCCGCGCAGATCACCGTGACCATCGATTCCACCGCTCACCTGGACTTCATCGAGGCGGCCGTGGCGGGGGCGCGCCCGCGGGCGGAGATCCGGCTCTGCATCGACCTCGACGCCGGATTTGTCGCTTTCGGCGGGAGGTTCCGGGCGGGAGCTCTCCGATCGCCGATCCGTGAGCCCGACCAGGCCGCCGGCCTGGCCGCAGCCATCGCCAAGCGGCCCGGCTTCCGGCTGGTGGGACTGATGGCGTACGAAGGTCAGATCGCCGGCGTCGGCGACGCCCCGCCGGGGAACGCCGCCTACGCCCGCGCCATCCGGCTCATGCAGGCGCGCTCCGCGCGGGAGCTCGTGCTGCGGCGCGGCCGCATCGTGAACGCCGTCCGCCAGATCGCCGACCTCGAGTTCGTCAACGGCGGCGGCACCGGCTCACTCGAGCGGACCGTGCGCGAGAAGGCGGTCACGGAGGTCGCCGCCGGCTCCGGCCTGTTCCATCCACGGTTGTTCGACTTCTACCGCCGCTTCACCGGCCACCCGGCCGCGTTGTTCGCGCTGCCGGTGGTGCGCCGGCCGAACCCGGACACGGTGACGGTCCTCGGCGGGGGTTACCTGGCCTCCGGACCGGCGGGACCGAGCCGGCTGCCGCAGCCGTACCTGCCCGCAGGCCTGCGCTACGCGCCCGACGAAGGGGCGGGCGAGGTGCAGACGCCGCTGCTCGGCCAGGCGGCCGAGGACCTGCGCATCGGGGACCGGGTGTGGTTCAGGCACGCCAAGGCAGGCGAGCTGTGCGAGCGCTTCGACGCCCTGCACCTCGTCGAGGGCGACGCCCTCGTGGAGTCCGTGCGGACATACCGGGGCGAAGGCCAGACCTTCCTGTGACGGTCAGCGGCTCCGGCGGCGCCGCCAAAGGACGATGGCCGCCCCCACGGCCAGCACCGCGCCGACTCCGATCAGCACCGGCGCCAGGTTGGGCCGCTCCTCCTCCCACACCCGGTCGGGGTCCTCGGCGTACTCGACCGGCTTCGGCGTGACTCCGAGGGCATCCCCCACGGATGCCACGAAGTGCTCGGCCCTGCTCTTTACGTCGGCCATCCTGCGCTCGGCGACCCGCTTGGGGCTCACCCGGTCGGCAATGGCGTCGACCGTCTGCGCCAACTCCGCGCGCGTGCGCGCGATCCGCCGCTCCAGCTCGTCAGGATCGGTGTCAGCCATGGCTCTCCTCTCGACCGTTTCGCGTGGCCGCGCTGCCCGCTCTGGTCGTGATCAGTCTGTCAGGTCGCCGCACCGTACGGCACGGCGGCAGGGCCGGTAAGTTTGCGGGAAGAACTCAGGAGGCCCCGTGACCGAAACCAAGCAGCCAGAAACCAAGCTCGCGCCCGGCGACGCCGCGCCCGAGTTCACGCTACCCACCGCCGACGGCGGCACCGTCTCTCTCGACACCTACCGCGGCAAGCGGGTGATCCTCTATTTCTACCCTGCCGCGATGACGCCCGGCTGCACCAAGCAGGCCTGCGATTTCCGCGACAACCTGGCCCAGCTGACGGCGGAGGGTTTCGTGGTGCTCGGCGTGTCGAAGGACAAGCCGGAAAAGCTGGCGAAGTTCGTCGAGCGCGACGCGCTGACCTTTCCCCTGTTGGCGGACCCCGACCTGGCGGTCCACCAGGCATATGGGGTGTACGGCACCAAGAAGCTGTACGGCAAGGAGGTCGTGGGGGTCATCCGCTCGACGTTCGTCATCGATGGGGACGGGAAGGTCGAGCAGGCGCTCTACAACGTGAAGGCGACGGGGCACGTGGCCTCGTTGAAGAAGAAGCTGGGCCTGGCCTGACAGCCGGATTCAGGCACGTTTGCGCATGTACGGCGAGTCGTCCTGACGGCAATCTTCCCGACTTCGCCTCCGGAGCGTAACGACGCCTCTACGATCGGTCATCGAGGATGACAGGAGGCAGGCCGTGTACCGCGAGCGCAAGCCGAGTGTCCGGTGGGTCCTTCCAGAAGGGCAGTACAACCCCGTCGTCGGGGAAGGGGTGCGGTGGCTCGACTACGAGCGGGCCGCCGAGATGGACACCGTGTCCATGCCGGACCGCGAGGGTCCCCATGCCTCGACGACCTTAGAGCCTCTGGCCGTGCCGGAGCCCGTGAACGCGCCCGGCACAGGGAGACCTGGCGATACGGCGGCACCGCCGGCCCAGTCCAGCGCGGCGCCGCCGGCCGAATCCCGTACAGGGGCGGAGTCCAGCGTGGTTCCGCCCGCCGAGGCCGGCGGGACGCCACATGTCGAATCCACTCCGGTCCCTTCGAGGGACGACGGTGCCGTCGCGGGCGGCGAGCGGCGGTTCGATGTGCTCGACGTGCTGGGCGTGCTCGACGCACCCGCTGAGCGGGCCGTCGAGGGCGACTGGTTCGATCGGCCGCATCGGCCGCCGAGGCTGACCGAGTGCCGGCCCTACGGGGTGCCGGGCGGGCTCGCGCAACCGGACCCTCAGGGGGAGCGAGACCTGATCGAGGCGCTGCCGCCCGGTGCGCGTTTCCCCGACCCGCGCGGCACGTGGATCCGCTTGATCAACGTCGGCGGGCCCGCCGACGACCCGTTCAGGTCGTCCAACGCGGCCGACTGCGCGCTGGCCGTCCTGTCCACCTGGCACGGCGAGCCCGCGACGGCCGCACCCAGGATGCCGGAGTACGACAGGATCGGCCGGCCGCTGCTGACCGGCGAGCGGGGCAGCACGGCCAGGATCGAGCGGTGGGTCGGGCAGCGTCTGGAGTACGCCGGCCAGGGCCGGCACGCGTACCCGATGATCGCGCGGCGGCTGCTCGAGGCAGGGCACGGGGCGGGCGCCGTCATCGTGGTGCGCTGGCCGGGAGGCGGCACCCACGCCTGGAACGCCGTCAACGCCGACGGCGAGGTGATCTGGATCGACGCACAGCGGGGGCACATGTCCGTCGAGCCCCCCTATACGACGGTGACCGGGGTGTTCTGCGTGATACTCGACCGGCAAGGGCGGCCACGATGAACCTGGATCAGGCCAGGGCGCTGGCTGAGGAGTACTTCAACGGGGTACGACCGCCGGACGAGGCCCTTCCGGTGGGTATCTTCGGGTTCCATGACGGATATGTCGCCTGGGTGCGGGAACTCGATCCCGACGATCCCGGCAGGCTGCCGGAGACGGTGGGCGGCGGGTGCATCATGATCGACCGGACCACCGGCGAGGTGGTGGCCCGGCCGCTGCTCGACCCGGAGACGATCGCCGAGCTGTGGCCGGGCCCCATGCCCCGATGACGCCCAAGCACCGTTGACGAAAGGGCCGGGCGCCGCCCCCATAAGACGCCCGACCCTCTCCGCGCGGGCTGCATGGGACGACGTGCTGGAGCAGCCCGCCGGAGGATAAGGTTCCCTCTATCCGAGTTTTTCGGTTTTATTCGTCTTATGGGCTTTCGTCCGGGTCAGCCGGTGGCGAGGGCACCGACGATCGAGGCCCGCGCCGCCCGCCGGGCCGGCAGAACGGCGGCCACCACGCCCGCCAGCCCCGACAGCACCACGAACAGCGCGATCTGCGGCACCGGAACCGACAGCACGGCCCCGTCGATCATCGCCATCACGGCGGCCCACCCGTACACGAGGCCGAGCGCGACCCCGACAAGCGCCCCGATCAGCCCGAGCACCAGCGCCTCGATCGACAACATCCGGCGCAGCTGCGGCCGGGTCAGCCCGAGTGCCCGCAGCAGCGCGGACTCCCTGGTGCGTTCGTAAACCGACAACGACAGAGTGTTCGCGATGCCCAGCAACGAGATCAGGATCGCCAGCCCCAGCAGCCCGGTGATGATCATGAGCAGCATGTCCAGGGTCTCGTCGAACTGGCCGCGTACCTCGGTGGAGCTCGCCAGCTGGACGGTCGGGTAGGCGGCGATGGCGGCCTCCACCACCGCGCGGGCCCGGTCAGCGGGCACGCCGTCGCGGATGTTGATCATCACGCCGGAGTCGGGCAGCCGGTCGAAGTACGTGTCGAACGGCCGCTCGGCGACGGTCAGGGCGGGCAGCCAGGAGTTGTCGCCGTTCAGCACGGCGACCACGCGCAGCGGCACGGTCCCGGCCCGCTCCGTCCTGGCCCGCACGGTGCCGCCGACCCCGACGCCGAGTTCCTCGGCCGCGTAGTCCAGCAGCGCCACCTGGCCTTCGGACAGCCCGGCCATGGAGCCGGAGACCACCTCGGGGGTGACGCTCCCGTGGAAGGTGCCGATGTCGTAGGTCCGGCCCGCCACCTTGGCCGGGGTCTGGCGGATCTGCAGCACAGAGGCCAGCTCGGGCTTCCCCCGCAGCTCCGCCGCGACGGACCGGGGCACCTCGGCCTCGCGCCCCTGGGCGGCCAGCATGTAGTCGACGGGGAACTGCTCATCGAGCTTGTTCCACACGGTCATCCGGGTGGACGCGCTGAGCACCGAGATCAGCGTCATCAGCGTCACCCCGATCGTGAGCGCGACGGTGGTGGTCGCGGCCCGCCTGGGGTTACGTGTGGAGTTGTCCAGTGCCAGCCGCCCGGGCACGCCGAACAGCCGGGCCGGGATCCAGCCCACCGCCGCGCCGAGCGGCTTGACGAGCACCGGCCCGAGGATCAGCACGGCCAGGAACGTCAGCGCGCCGCCCGCCATCACGACGAACATCGTGGGCGGCTCGCCGGGCTGCATCCCCCACACGCCGAAGCCGGTCGTCCCCGTCCCGGCCAGCAGGAACAGTGTCGCGAAGATCCAGCGCAGCACGCCCGTGCGGTACGTCTGCTCCTCCGCCTGCGCACGCAGCGCCGCGACCGGGGGGACCCGCGTGGCCGACCGCGCCGGCAGCAGTGCCGCGCACACGGTCACCACCAGGCCGACGGCCAGGCCGACGGCGATCGTGGCCGGCGCCAGCGTGACGGTCGTGTCGGTGGGCAGCGGGGCGTCGAACGCGGCGAGGACGGCCAGTGCGAGCACGGCCAGGCCGTACCCGATGGCCAGGCCGAACGCGGAGGCGACCAGGCCGACCGCGACCGACTCCAGCACGATCGAGCCGAACACCTGCCCCCGCGTGGATCCGATGCACCGCAGCAACGCCATCTCCCTGGTCCGCTGCGCGACGAGGATGTTGAAGGTGTTGTAGATGACCAGCGCGGCCACGATCATCGCCACGAGGCCGAACATCAGCAGGCCCACGGTCAGCGTCTTCATCTCGAATCCGGCCGCCTTGGCCAGGTCGGCGGCCAGCTCGTCGCCGGTCTTGACCACCGCGGCGCCCCCGGCGGCCGCCGCCACGGCCTGCTTCAGCCCCGGAGAGCCGCCCGCGACGTCGATCTCGCGGTACCCCTTCGCGCCGGTCATCCGCTGCGCTGTGGCCGCGGTGAAGCCGACGACGCCGGTGTAGGCCAGCACCTGGTCCACGCCGGGGTCGAGCAGCCCGACGAGCTTGAACCGGTGCTCGGCCTGCTCACCGTCGAGCACGGTGATCGTGTCGCCGATCTGGAAGCCCTCGGCCTTGGCGGTGTTCTCGTCCAGCACGGCGGCCTGATCGTCGGTGCCCGGACCGCTGCCGGAGACGATCGCCGTGCGGTCCAGCGGCCCGCGGACGATCGACACGGCCGTGGTGGGCACGCTCCCGACGGCCTTGCCGTCCTTGCCGAGCAGCGGCGCGGGCGCCTGGATCAGCCCTTGTGCCTCGGTCACGCCCGCGACGGCGCGGATCCGTTCCAGCGTCTTCTCGGACAGCACACCGTCGGCGTTCTCGGGCAGCACGGCCACGTCGACCTTGTCCGCGTCGGCTGTGACCCGCTGGGAGAACCCGGCCTGGATGGTGTCGTTGAGCACGAACGTGCCCGCGATGAACCCCACCCCCAGCGTGATCGCCAGCGAGGTGAGCAGCAGCCGGAGCCGGTGCGCGCGCAGCCCGGCCAGCGCCGTCTTCAGCACCTCACGCCTCCAGCTTCACGAGCGTGTCCAGGACGGACTGCGGCGTGGGCGCGCTGATCTCGGTGACCAGTTCGCCGTCGCGCAGGAAGACCACGCGGTCGGCGTACGCGGCCGCCACCGGGTCGTGCGTGACCATGACGATGGTCTGGTGCAGCTCGCGCACCGACGTGCGCAGGAACGACAGGATCTCGGCGCCGCTGCGCGAGTCCAGGTTCCCGGTCGGCTCGTCGGCGAAGATCACCTGAGGCTTGCTGATCAGCGCCCTGGCCACGGCCACGCGCTGCTGCTGGCCGCCGGACAGCTCGGTCGGCCGGTGGGAGAGCCGGTCCCGCAGCCCGACGGTGTCGATCACCCGGTCGAAGAGCGCCTGATCGGGCCGGCGGGCGGAGATGTCCAGCGGCAGGCGGATGTTCTGCTCGGCGGTCAGCGTGGGCAGCAGGTTGAACGCCTGGAAGACGAACCCGATCCGCTCGCGGCGAAGCAGCGTGAGCTGCCGGTCGGTCAAGCCGGTCAGCTCCACGTCGCCGATGTGCACGGTGCCCGAGGTGGCGGTGTCGAGCCCGGCCAGACAGTGCATCAACGTGGACTTTCCGGAGCCCGACGGGCCCATGATGGCGGTGAACGCCCCGGTCTGGAAGGCCACGTCCACGCCGCAGAGGGCGTGCACGGCGGCGTCGCCCTGGCCGTACATCTTGGTCAGATTCGTGGCCACCGCGGCAGGCGGGGCCTGGGTGAGCGTCACATTCACTCCTCGTCGCGATCCCAACAACGCGAACCACGCTAGGAGTGGAAATTGCTTGATCTCTGGGCCTTGAGGAGGGACTTCGCGTAGGACTCCAGATGACCCCCGTCAGACTTTCGGTCGATGGGACGGCACGATCAGCCCGGCCTCGTACGCGTACACCACCACCTGCGACCGGTCCCGCAGCCCCAGCTTGGCCAGCACCCGTCCGAGGTGCGTCTTCACGGTCGCCTCCGCGACCTCCAGGCGGTTCGCGATCTCCATGTTGGACAGGCCGCGCGCCACCATGAGCAGCACCTCCCGCTCGCGCGGCGTCAGGTCGGCCCCCGGCATCGGCTCACCCGACGGCAGTTGCGCGGCGAACTTGTCGAGCATCCGCCGCAGCGTGCTCGGCGCCACCACGGCGTCACCGGCGTGCACGTGCCGGATGGCGCTGACCAGGTCGGCCGGCGGCACGTCCTTCAGCAGGAACCCGGCCGCGCCCGCCTTGACCGCGGCGAAGGCGTACTCGTCGAGGTCGAACGTGGTCAAGATCAGCACCTTCGGGCCGTCGATCCGCCTGGTGGCCTCGACGCCGTCCATTTTCGGCATGCGCACGTCCATGAGGACGACGTCCACCTCGGTGGTCTTCAGCACCTCCAGGGCCCCGGCCCCGTCGCCGGCCTCCGCCACCACCTCGATGTCCGGCTGTGCCCCCAGCACCATTCGGAATCCGGCACGTAACAGCTCCTGATCGTCGACCAGCATCACGCGTATCACCGGGCCGCCTCCTCCTACGCCGCTTTGACCATGGGCAACCTGGCGAGCACCTCGAAGCCGCCGCCCTGCCGGGGGCCGGCCCACACGGCGCCGCCGTACATGCCGACCCGCTCACGCATGCCGATCAGCCCGTGTCCGTCGGAGCTGCTCGGCGCCGCCGCGCCCCTGCCGTCGTCGGTCACGCGCACGACCAGCTCAGGACCGCCGTACTCGATCTCCACAACCGCCTGGACGCCCGGGCCGCCGTGTTTGAGCGCGTTCGTGAGAGCCTCCTGGACGATGCGGTAGATCGCGAGCTGCTGGCCCTCCGGCAGGTCACCGGGCGCGCCGGCGACGCGCAGCCTGGCGGGCACGGCGGAGCCGCGCACCAGCTCCTCCAGCTGGCCCAGCCCCGGCTGCGGGGTGTAGTCGGTGTCGCCGAGCTCGTTCTCGCGCAGCACGCCGACCAGCCTGCGCATCTCGGCGAGTGCGGCGCGACCGGTCTTGGAGATGTTCCTGACGGCCTGGCGGGCCGCTTCCGGGTCGCTGTCCAACGCGTAGCCGGCGCCGTCGGCCTGCACCACCATCACGCTGACGTTGTGGGCGATGACGTCGTGCAGCTCCCTGGCGATCCTGGCGCGTTCGGCCGCGGCGGCCATCCTGGCCTGCTGGTCCCGCTCGCGTTCGGCCCGCTCGGCGCGCTCCTCCAAGCCCTCCAGGTAGCGCCGGCGGGTGTTGGCGTACAGGCCGGCCAGCCAGACGGTGACCACGAAGATCGAGCCGCTGAAGAACATGCCGAACGTGGGCATGTCCCAGTTGACCAGCGCCATGAAAATGCCCAGTTCCGCCACCAGGCACGCGGCCAGGGCCCAGCGGAACGAGCACTGGTAGGCCACCGCCCACAGCGCGACAAGCACCGCGAAGTTGGCCGGCAGCAGGTGCTCGCCCGCCAGCCACTGACCGAAGCAGACCAGCGCGATCACCGAGAACGCGGCGAGCGGCCGATCCCGCCACAGCAGCGGCGCCAGCAGCATCGCGGACAGCCCCACGTAGCCGGCCAGGCCGAGATACTGGCCGCCGCCCGGCGGAATGTTGGTCATGAACGGGACCGCGAGGATCGCGCACAGCGCGGCGAGAGGAGCGACCCGGAGGGCGCCCCCCAGCTTCTCATGGCGTCTGGACCACGCCCGTACCCTGCCGAACACATCATCACGATATGCAGCGCTGATGCGGCATTGGTCCGCCTTCAGGTGGAAGTACGTGTACGACCCAGGTCGCACATGACGAGGGTCTTACGCGGGGCTTACGGGCGATTGGGCATCCTCTATACCGGGAGCGCCCCTTCTGTGGGGCGAGTAAAGGGAGATCGTGATGGCGGATCATGATCGCGACGCCGGGTCGCGCGGTGAAGAGGAAGCGCCGCGCGACCCTGACCCGGACGAGACCACGGCCTCTCCGAACGAGCGCGACACTGATGTCTACCCCACCCAGTCCAATCTGAAGTACGGAGAGATCCCCCCGGGTTCCCCGGACTACCCACCCACCGCGCACACCATGCCCGGCCGGGGCGGCTCGGATTCGTCCCAGCAGCGCTCCGGGTCCTTCAGGGACTTCGTCCGGCAGAAGCCCGCCCAGATCATCGGCGCCGGCTTGATCGGCCTCTTCGCAGGGGCTCTGCTCGGTGGCACCGCAGTGGCGGTGGTGAGCAACATGGACGATCGGCACGACAGGCACGGCGTCTGGATACATGGCGGCTGGGAGCCCATGCAGCCGCGCATGTTCCCCGAACGCCTGGATCGGTCCTGTCATCCGGCCGGAGAGGGCGTCGAATGCGTGGTGCCGCCGCCCCCGGCGTTCCGGGTGCCCGATGTGGAACCCACGAGCACCGGTTAAGTGTGGGCGTGCCGTTTAATGCGAGATAGTGGTTTATTTCAGGAAACGGCGGGCGGCTGAAGCGCTGATCCGTTTCGAAAAACTGTCGATCGGCGTTCGTAGGCTGTGGCCATGTTGTACGCCGATCCCACCTCGCAAGAGCCGGCCCGATACGTGAGCCAGGCTCGCTCGATGTCGGAGCTCCTATCGATGCCCGGCCTGAAAACTCGGGCGGTCGCCGCGCGGGCATGAGGCGGAAAATAGCCGCGCAGCGGTGGATCGCATTCCCATAATCAGCCGCCGTATCAAGGCCTTCAATATTGATATATCGCACTTTTCTCATGTTCCTGGCCGGAGGGCGAGTCCTCGGCAGCAGTTCGATCGTGGCACTCTCGAAGCGGCGGCCGGGGATGCGAGGAGCATGCGGGAAATTCTGCGGCGTCTTGGAGTGGCAGAATCCGGGACATCCAGGAAAGAAGTCCGCTGTCAGCTCCGTGTCTTCGGGTTGCCCGAGCCCACCGGCTTCCAGCGCCTACAGCTCGGAGGAGACGAAATCAGGTCCGCAGCGGCGGAGTCACGTTCGTTGGCGTCGATGATGCGCCGTCTCGGGTTGCCAGTCAGCGAGCCGAACCGGCGACGTCTCCTGCGTTGCATCGCGCGACACAGCATCGACACATCCCACTTCGAGCGCAGGCTCACCAGCGTGGTGATGACCGAACCACGCAGAGACCCCACAGCCCTTCTCGTGCGACGTCCCCCTGGTACGAGCCACACCCCGGGCGCAGCCCTGCGACGCGCGCTGGGTGAAATCGGGGTGCCGGTCGCCTGTGTGAAGTGCGGGGCCGGTGAAGTCTGGCGAGGAGCGCCACTGACAGTGGAGGTGGACCACATCAACGCGACCTGCTCGACAATCGCCGGCAAAACCTGCGGTTGCTGTGCCCGAACTGCCACTCGCAAACGGCGACATTCGCCGGGCGAAACCAGGCACCGGACCGGTGTATAGACGTGCGGGCGGGGGGACTCGAACCCCCACGGTGTCTCCACCAACAAGACCTAAACCTGCCGCGTATGCCATTTCGCCACGCCCGCGCTGTCCCCGCCGATGCGGGCCTGAAACAGTTTAGCGCCCTGTGCGGGCACGGGGAGCAAGCGAAGATGAGATGCCCACGAGATTCGCGGTGGGCGCGTTTGCGTCCGTGACACACCGCGACCACGCGCTCATCTACGCGTATTCGAGCGGCACCGGCCAGCCGATGTCCACCGTTCCCGACGCCATCGGCTGCCTCCTGGTAGGACTCGATACGTCGGCGCGTGTTCGCTTGGAGACGATTCTCTTCCTGACGACGGTTCAGCACTCGATCACGTTGACCGCGAGACCCCCGTGCGACGTCTCCTTGTACTTGTCCCGCATGTCTCGGCCGGTGTCCCTCATGGTCTTGATGGCCTTGTCCAACCATGCCTCTCACACGGAGATCCGCTGTCTCTCGTAGGAGTAGCGGGCCTGCAAGATGATGATCTCGTCGTTCGCGGCAAGGTACACCAGGCGATGCTCATCAGTGATGTGCCGCGACCACGCACCCGCCAATGCGTGTTTGAGCGGCTCGGGCTTGCCGATGCCCTCGTAAGGATCACGCAGGGTGTCCTCAATGAGCCGGTTGATGCGCTTGAGGATCTGCCGGTCAGCTGTCTGCCAGTGAACGTAGTCCTCCCGGCCCTGATCGGTGAACGCGACTTTCACCGAGCATCCTCGTCGCCCAGCAGCTCGTGCCGCTCATGGCGTCCTTCGACCGCCTCCTGGTAGGACTCGATCAACCGGCGTGCGTTGACGGGGGAGCGGAGCAGATAGGCCGTCTCCCGGAGGGCTTCGTATTCCTCTGCCGTTCAGCATTCGATGACGTTGACGGCCAGGCCGCCGCGCGAGGTCTCCTTGTACTTGTCGAGCATGTCCCGGCCGGTGTCGCGCATCGTCTTGATCGCTTTGTCAAGCGCCACGAAATGCCGGCCGTCGCCGCGAAGGGCGATCCTGGCCGCCGTGATCGCCTTGTTGGAGGCGACGGCGTTGCGTTCGATGCACGGGATCTGGACCAGGCCGCCGATCGGGTCGCAGGTCAGGCCCAGGTTGTGTTCGATACCGATCTCGGCGGCGTTCTCCACCTGCTCAGGCGTGCCGCCGAGGACCTCCGTGAGGCCGGCGGAGGCCATCGAGCAGGCGGAGCCGACCTCGCCCTGGCAGCCGACCTCGGCGCCCGAGATCGAGGCGTTCTCCTTGAACAGGACGCCGATCGCGGCGGCCGTCAGGAAGAAGCGGACCACGCCGTCGTCGTCGGCGTGGGGGACGAAACGGGTGTAGTACGAGAGGACGGAGGGGATGATGCCGGCGGCGCCGTTGGTGGGGGCGGTGACGATGCGGCCGCCCGCCGCGTTCTCCTCGTTGACCGCCAGTGCGAACAACGTCACCCAGTCCATGGCCTGCAACGGGTCCTTCTCGGCCGGTTCCGACTGCAGGCGGCGGTAGAGCTGGTTGGCGCGGCGCTTGACCTTGAGGCCGCCGGGGAGCACGCCCTCCTTGGCGATTCCGCGCCGCACGCATTCCGACATGACGCGCCACAGGTTGAGGATCCCCGCGCGGATCTCCTCTTCAGTGCGGCCGAAGGCCTTCTCGTTCTCCAGCATCAGGGCGGAGATCGACAGGCCCGTGTTGGAGCAGTGCTTGAGCAGCTCCTCGCCGGTGGTGAAGGGGTGGGGGAGCACGGTGTCGTCCGGCTTGATGCGGTCGGCGCCGGTGGCCTTCTCGTCCACGACGAAGCCGCCGCCGACCGAGAAGTAGACCTTCTCCCGGAGCTTCTCGCCTTCCGAGGTGTACGCGGTGAAGCGCATGCCGTTGGGGTGCTCGGGGAGCGAGATCTTGCGTTCGAAGACGAGGTCCTCGCCCACGACGAAGGGGATCTCGCGGACGCCGTACAGCTTGACCGTGCCCGACGCGCGCATCGCGGCCAGACGGTCCTCGATCGTTTCCACGTCCACGAGCTCGGGCTTCTCACCCGACAGGCCCAGCAGGACGGCCTTGTCGCTGCCGTGGCCCTTGCCGGTGAGGCCGAGGGAGCCGTACAGGATCGCCTCGACGCGCGCCACGCGCGGCAGGAGGCCGTCGTCGTGCAGGCCACGGGCGAACTTGTGCGCGGCCGCCATCGGGCCGCCCGTGTGGGAGCTGGAGGGGCCGATGCCTATTTTGAAGAGGTCGAAGACGCTGATCGCCATTGATGTGCGCCCTTCATCGCAAGGCCGGGGCCCGGTGCCGGGCCCCGGCGGGAATCTTTAGGACTCGCCGGAGGTGAGCGCCTTGTACTCCTCGGCGGACAGCAGGTCCTCCGGGTCACCTTCCATACGGACGCGGAACATCCAGCCCTCGCCGTACGGGTCGCTGTTGACGATCGACGGGTCGTCCGCGACGGTCTGGTTGACCTCGACGATCTCACCGCCGACCGGCGTGTAGATCTCGCTCACGGACTTGGTGGACTCCACCTCGCCGATGGAGTCGCCGGCCTCGACGACCGAACCGACCTCGGGGAGCTGCACGAAGACGACGTCACCAAGGGCCTCGGCGGCGTAGTCGGTGATGCCGACGGTCACGGTCAGCCCGTCGTCGACCCCGGCCACCCACTCGTGCTCCTTGGTGTAGCTCAGCTCGTCAGGGATGTTGCTCACTTCTTCCTCCTGTAAAAGGGCAGCTCAACCAGGTCCATAGGTTCATGGCTGCCCCGGATGTCCACAGCCAGGCCTGCTTCGACGCCGGTGTCGACGTAGGCCATCGCGATGGGCTTGCCCAGGGTCTGGGAAGGCGCACCGCTGGTGACCTCGCCGACGACGGCGCCGTCTTTGGTGACCGGGTAACCGTGGCGCGGCACCCGGCGGCCCTGCGCGACCAGGCCGACGAGGCGGCGCCGCGGCGTGTCGTCCTTGACCGCCTCGAGCGCCGACTTGCCGACGAAGTCGCCGGGCTTGTCGAATTTCACCACTCTGCCCAGTCCCGCGTCGAACGGAGTGAGTTCGGCGGTGAGCTCGTTGCCGTACAGCGGCATGCCGGCCTCCAGCCGGAGCGTGTCGCGGGCGGACAGGCCCGCGGGCTTGAGGCCGTACGGCTCGCCGGCCGCCATGAGGGCGTTCCAGAGGGGCACCGCGTCCTGGTTGGCGACGAAGAGCTCGAAGCCGTCCTCGCCGGTGTAGCCGGTGCGGGCGATGAGCGCCTGCCGGCCGTCCACCAGGCCGGGGAGACCCGTGTAGTACTTCAGCCCGCCGAGGTCGGCGTCGGTGAGCGTGGCGAGGATCTCCTGGGAGCGCGGCCCCTGGACGGCGATGAGCGCGTACTGGTCGGAGCGATCTTCGACGACCGCGTTGTACGCCTTCACGCGATTTTTTAGCTCATTTCCGACCATCTCGTAGTTCGAGGCGTTCGCCACCACCATGAACTCCTCGTCCCCGAGCCGGTAGACGATGAGGTCGTCGAGCACCCCGCCCCGCTCGTTCACGATCATGGTGTATCTGGCCCGTCCGGGCACCAGCGCCGACAGGTGGCCGACCAGCGCGTAGTCCAGCGCCTCCCCGGCCTGCGGCCCCGTCAGGAAGATCTCGCCCATGTGCGAGAGGTCGAACAGCCCGGCCGCCCCGCGGACGGCGTTGTGCTCCGCGGACTCGCTGCCGTACCGCAGGGGCATGAGCCACCCCGCGAAGTCGGTGAGCGTGGCGCCGAGGCTCTCGTGAACGTCTCGTAGCGGTGTCGGTCGGGACATTTGTCGCACCTCAGGACAGGGTCGGATGCCAGCATCCTCCCCCTCTGTCATCGATGCCTGAGAGCTTCGCCCGAGTTTTGCCGGACTTTCACCTTCGGCGAGGCCCACGGGCCTGCTTTCCAGAGGACACCTTCGAACAAGAAACCCGGCTCAGGCGGACTGTCGCCCTACCGTCGTGTGCGGCACGACCGTAGCGGCAGTCCACTCGGCAGATTTCTCATTCGACGTCCGTGCGGTCCTTTGCCTTGAGAGGTTCGCGGGGAGGGCTTGCTCCTTCAGGGACCCTGACCGGCTGTCAGAGTGCTCTCCCGCACGGTTTCGTCGGTGATGTCCGTCAGCCTAGTGCCGACATGGGCGTCTTGTCGCGTGCGGATCTTCCATGAACCGCTCGGGGAACTATGACGTCGATAGGGTATGAATCGGCGAACAGCGGCTCTCGGCCTGGCGGCCGCCCTGACGGTCACGTCCTGCGGCACCCAGGAGGCCGCTTCCCCCGCGCCGCCACCTCGCTACGAGGCGAGCCTGACGGTGCTCGAAGGCGGTGGGCACGGGCCGCAGCTGTGCGGGACGGTCCAGACGTCGGACCCGCCGCAGTGCGGTGGCCCTGATGTCGTCGGCTGGGACTGGAGCAAGGTGGAGCACGAGTCGCGGGCGGGTGTGAAGTGGGGCTCGTACCGGGTCGTCGGCACCTGGGACGGAGCCAGGCTGACGCTGACGGAGCCGCCGGGGGCGCCGGTGAAGGGCCAGGAGCAGCCTACGGGCGAGGACGGCTTCGCGAGCCCGTGTCCCGAGCCCGCGGGCGGCTGGCGACCCGTCGATCCCGCCAAGGCCACGCTGAAGGCCATGGAGAAGGCGATCGCGCGGGCCGGCACGGTCGCGGAGTTCGCCGGAGCGTGGCTCGACCAGAACTACCCCGGCCCGCCTCCGACGACCCGTGAGGAGATGGAGAAGCAGGGCAACGACCCGAAGCGGCTGGTGCTGAACCTCAAGTTCACCGGCGATCTGGCGGACCGCGAGGAGTGGATTCGCGAAGTGTGGGGCGGCGCGCTGTGCATCAGCGGCGCGCAACGGAGCGAGGGCGAGTTGCAGAAGACCCAGGAACAGGTCGTCAAGGACGTGGGCGACGGGTTCCTCTCGGCGTCGTCCAGCGTGACGCGGAACCGGGTGGAAGTGGAGGTCTGGCTGGCGACCGACGACCTGCGCCGCAGGACGGACGAGAAATACGGCAAGGGCGTCGTGGTGTTCGACAGCGTGCTGAAGCCGGTCGGATAGCTCAGCAGGCTGCCACGAGGGCCTCGAAGAGGGCGCAGTCCTCGGCCGCCTCCGGGTGCCACTGGACGGCCATCGTGAACGGTCCGGCGTCCAGCTCCACCGCCTCGATCGTGCCGTCCTCGGCGGTGGCGGAGACCGTGAGTCCGTCGGCGAGGCGGTCGACGGCCTGGTGGTGGTAGTGCGGGACCGTCACCGGTTCCGTGCCCAGCGTCTTGGCCAGGCGGGTGCCGGGCACGGGGATGACGGGCAGCGGGCCGAAGCGGCCGGGCGCGGGGGCGTGGCCCGCGTGCCCGACCACGTCGGGGAGGTGCTGGTGCAGCGTGCCGCCGAGGGCGACGTTGAGCACCTGCAGGCCGCGGCAGATCCCCAGGTAGGGCAGCTCGGCGTCGAGCGCCGCGGCCAGCACCGCAAACTCCGCCTCATCGCGAAATTTGCGGACATATCCGGACTTTTCGTGTGGCATTTCCCCGTACCTGGCCGGGTCGATGTCGCCACCGCCGGCCAGGATGAGCCCGTCCAGCCGCTCCACCAGCCGCGCGGGATCGCCGGCCGGCGGCAGCACGACGGGCTGCCCGCCGGCGCGTGCGACCTGCTCCACGTACATGTACGGCAGCAGCGCGACGGTCATGTCCTCCCACACCGTGAATGTGGCGGGCTCGACGTAACACGTGATGCCGATGACCGGACGCATGATTCCTCCTAGAGCGGCGTCACGTAGGCGCCGGAGATGCCTCCGTCCACCAGGAATTCGCTGGCGGTGATGAACGAGGCGTCGTCGCTGGCCAGGAACGCCACCGCCGCCGCGATCTCCGTGGCCTCGGCGAAGCGCCCCACGGGAACGTGCACGAGCCGCCGCTGCGCCCGCTCCGGGTCCTTCGCGAACAGCTCCTGCAGCAGGGGCGTGTTCACCGGCCCCGGGCACAGGGCGTTCACCCGGATGCCCTCCCTGGCGAACTGCACGCCCAGCTCGCGCGACATCGCCAGCACCCCGCCCTTGGAGGCGGTGTAGGAGATCTGCGACGTCGCCGACCCCATGACGGCCACGAAGGACGCGGTGTTGATGATCGAGCCCTTGCCCTGCCGCCGCATGTACGGGATGACGTGCTTGCAGCACAGGTAGACGCTGGTCAGATTGACCTCCTGGACGCGGCGCCAGGCGTCGATGCCGGTCTCCAGGATCGAGTCGTCGTCGGGCGGCGAGATGCCGGCGTTGTTGAAGGCGATGTCGACGCTCCCGTACGCGTCGTGCGCCGTCTCGTACATCCGGACGACGTCGTCCTCGCTGGTCACATCGGCCTTGACGAAGCGGCCGCCGACCTCGGCCGCGGCCTTGTTGCCCGCCTCCTCGTCGACGTCCACGCAGACGACCTTGGCGCCTTCGCCGGCGAACCTACGGGCCGTGGCCAGCCCGATGCCGCTGCCCGCGCCGGTGATGACCGCCACCCGATCCTGCAACCTCTGCACTGATTTCACTCCCTGCTCATTTGGTCGTTCACCACTCCTCATTCGCTTCGCGAAGTGCGTCGGGTTCACTCCCTGCTCATTGGGTCGTTCACCACTCCTCATTCGCTTCGCGAAGTCCCTCCTCCGTCGGGCCTTCACTCCGCTCACTGCGTCGGGTTCACTCCCAGGAGATGAAGACGTTCTTTGTCTCGGTGAACGCCGCCAGGGCGTCCGGGCCGAGCTCCCTGCCAAGGCCGGATTGCTTGAATCCGCCGAACGGGGTCCAGTAGCGCACCGACGAGTTGGAGTTCACCGAGAGCGCGCCCGACTCGACCGCCCTGGCCACGCGGAGCGCCCGCCCGACGTCGCGGGTCCAGATGGAGCCGCTCAGGCCGTACGGGGTGTCGTTGGCGATCCGCACGGCGTCCGCCTCGTCCTTGAACGCGGCCACCGACACCACGGGCCCGAAGATCTCCTCGGTGAACGCCCGGTCGGTGACGTCGGGGGTCAGCACGGTCGCCGGGAACCAGAAGCCCTTGCCCTGCGGGCAGGATCCCTGCAGGTAGGGGTCCTGGACGAAGCCGCGTACCCGTTCCAGGTGCTCGGCGCTGATCAGCGGGCCCATCTCGGTGCTCTCGTCGAGAGGGTCGCCGACCTTGACCGCCTGGACGGCGGGCGTGAGCAGCGCCATGAACTCGTCGTACACGTCGGCCTGGACCAGCAGCCTGGAGCGGGCGCAGCAGTCCTGGCCCGCGTTGTCGAACACGGAGTAGGGAGCGGCCTTTGCCGCCTTCTCCAGATCCGCGTCCGCGAAGACGATGTTCGCCGACTTGCCGCCGAGTTCGAGCGTGATGCGCTTGACGTGGGCCGCCGCCTTGGCGGCGATCTCCTTGCCGACCTCGGTCGAGCCGGTGAACACGATCTTGGCCACGTCCGGGTGCTCGACCAATCGGGCCCCCGCGACCTCCCCTGCCCCAGGCAGGACCTGGAGCACCCCCTCGGGGAGGCCCGCCGCCAGGGCCAGCTCGGCCAGCCTCAGCGCGGTCAGCGGAGTCCATTCCGCAGGCTTGACGATCACGGTGTTACCGGCCGCAAGCGCGGGGGCCAGGCCCCATGACATGATCAGCATGGGGAAGTTCCACGGCACGATGACGCCCACCACGCCCAGGGGTTCCTGGAACGTGATGTCCACGCCACCGGGCACCGGGATCTGCTTGCCGTGGTTGCGCTCGGGAGCGGCGGCGTAGAAATGCAGGACGTCGCGTACGGCGCCGGCCTCCCAGCGGGCGTTCCCGATGGTGTGCCCGGCGTTGGCCAGCTCCAGCCGCGCCAGTTCCTCGCCGTGCTCGCCCACCAGGTCGGCGAAGCGCCGCAGCAGCCGCGCCCGGTCGCCCGGGGCCACGTCGCGCCAGGCCGGGTACGCCTTCCTGGCACGCTCCACGGCCCGGTCGATCTCGGCCGCGTCGGCGAGCTCGACGTCGGCGAGCACCTCTTCGGTCGCCGGATTAACGATCTTCATGCTCACATCCGTTCGAAACCACGGAACAACTCCCAATCCGTCACCGCCGCGTCGAACGCGGCCAGCTCCACCCGCGCGTTGTTGGCGTAGTGCTCCACCACGTCCTCGCCGAACGCCTCGCGGGCCAGCTTCGAGCCTTCGAAGAGGGCGAGCGCGTCGCGCAGCGTGTGCGGCACGGTCTCGGCGCCCGAGGCGTAGGCGTTGCCCTCGTAGGGGTCCTCCAGCGGCAGCTCGTTGTCGATCCCGTGCAGCCCGGCCGCCACCAGCGCGGACACCGCCAGGTACGGGTTGACGTCGCCGCCCGGCACGCGGTTCTCCACGCGCAGCGAGTGCCCGTGGCCGACGAGCCGGAGCGCGCAGGTGCGGTTGTCGACGCCCCACTTGACGGCCGTCGGGGCGAAGCTGCCGGGGACGTAGCGCTTGTAGGAGTTGACGTTGGGGGCGTACATGAGGGTGAGCTCGCGCAGGCAGGCCTGCTGCCCGGCGATGAAGCGGGCGCCGAGCGGCGACAACCCGAACGGCCCCTCGCCGGCCATCACGGGATCCCCGTCCTGGCTGCGGACGGAGATGTGGATGTGGCAGGAGTTGCCCTCGCGGTGGTTCGGCTTGGCCATGAAGGTGATCGACTTGCCCTCCTGGGCGGCGATCTCCTTGGCTCCGTTCTTGTAGATCGAGTGGTTGTCGCAGGACTTGAGCGCCTCGTCGTAGCGGAAGGCGATCTCGTGCTGGCCCAGGTTGCACTCGCCCTTGGCGGACTCGACGTACAGGCCGGCGCCCTCCATGCCGAGCCTGATGCGGCGCAGGAGCGGCTCGATGCGGGCGGTGCCGAGGAGGGAGTAGTCGACGTTGTAGAGGTTCGCGGGCGACATATCGCGGTATGCCCGCTTCCATGCGTCCTCGTAGCTGTCCTCGTAGACGATGAACTCCAGCTCGGTGCCGACGTACGCGACCAGGCCCCGCTCGGACAGGCGGGCGAGCTGCCTGCGCAGGATCTGGCGGGGCGAGGCGGTCACGTCGCCGCCGCCCTCCCAGGCCAGGTCCGCCATCAGCATCGCGGTGCCCTCCTGCCACGGCACCCGGCGCAGCGTGCCGAGATCCGGTTTCATGACGAAGTCGCCGTACCCGCGATCCCAGGACGACATCGCGTATCCGGACACGGTGTTCATGTCGACGTCCACCGCGAGCAGGTAGTTGCAGCCCTCGGAGCCGTGGTCCACCACCTCGTCGAGAAAATAGCGCGCCGACAGCCTCTTGCCCTGCAACCTGCCCTGCATGTCGGCGATCGCCAGAAGGACCGTGTCGATCCGCCCGGCCGTCACCTCGTCACGCAGCTCTCCGACGGTCAGGAACCCATCTCTCACGTGACGTCGCTCCGATCTGGCTCGCGCACTTTCCCGTTGATTGGGCTAGTCTTAGACCATTGATGTGCATGGCGGGATCCCTTGTCAAGACCTGAGGACACGTTGGACGAGTCGGCGCGTTTGATGACGTTGTTGCGCCCGGTGCGGGCGGGCAACGCCTTCGAGGAAACCGTGGAGCGGCTGCTCCAGGCCATCAAGCTGGGAGTGGTGGCGCCGGGCGACAAGCTCCCCCCGGAGCGGGAGCTGGCCGTACAGCTCGGCATCAGCAGGGTGACGCTCCGCGAGGCGCTCCGGGCCCTGTCGGACGCGGGCTACCTCGACGTACGCAGGGGGCGGTACGGGGGAGCCTTCGTCACGTACGTGCCGCCGCAGCCGGACGCCGGCGACCTGCGCCAGGCGGTGGCGGAGATGGGCATGGACGACCTCGCGGACGCCCTCACGTTCCGGCTGGCGGTGGAGTGCGGTGCGGCCCAGGTGCTGGCCACGTCCGAGCTCACGGAGGAGAAGCGGGCCATGCTCGTCCGCAGGCTGGCGGACCTGAACGAGGCGTCGATCGAGGACTACCGCCGCCTCGACACGGCCTTCCACCTGTCCATCGCCGAGCTGACCGGCTCGACCCTGCTGGCCACGACCTGCGCGGACGCACGATCGCGGGTGAGCGACCTGCTGAACGCGATCCCGATGCTGCAGGTCAACCTGGACCACGCCGCCGTGCAGCACCAGGCCATCGTGGACGCCATCCTCGCCGGCGACCCGGACGCGGCCCGCCGCGCGATGACCGAGCACCTGGAGGGCACGGCCGCCCTGTTGCGGGCGTTCCTGTCCTGACACGATCCCGGCAAGCGCCCCGTACCATCATTTTGGGGCCATCGTTTGTTTGGGGTTATGGGGAACTGGTTTCAGCACAACATCATCGCCACAGGACGGCTACCGCTGTTCTGTTACTTCGTCACGCTCATCCTGGCCTTCGTCGCCACCCGCATCAACGTCCGCCTGATCAGGGCGAAGATCGGCTGGTTCAGGAACGTGAACGTGGGCGAGATGCACATCCACCACGTGGTGTTCGGCGTGGTGCTGATGCTGGTCGGAGGCGTGACCGGGCTCATCGTCTCGTCCGCCTCGCAGGCCGGATACGCGGTCGCGGCGTGCGTCTTCGGTGTCGGGTCGGCCTTAGTGCTGGACGAGTTCGCACTGATCCTGCATCTGCACGACGTGTACTGGGAGGAGGAGGGGCGGACGTCCGTCGACGCGGTGTTCATCGCGGTCGCCGTGACGGGCCTGCTCCTCATCGGCCTGCGCCCTCTGACGTGGGACTACGGCACCTGGGTCAGCCCGGCCGCGCTCATCGTGGCGAATCTGGCGCTGGCCGTGATCACGCTGCTCAAGGGCAAGATCTGGACCGGCATGGCCGGGCTCTTCGTGCCCCCGATGCTCCTGGTCGGCGCGATCCGGCTCGCACGGCCAGGGTCGCCGTGGGCTCACTGGTTCTTCGCCAAGCGGTCGCCTCGGAAGATGGCCCGGGCGATCCATCGTGAGGAACGCTGGCGGCGGCCGGTGATCCGGGTCAAGATCGCCTTCCAGGAGTTTCTCTCCGGGCGTCATGATCTGCCTTCCACGCGGCGTAGCCGTCGGCATACTTGAGGCATGGCACTTCCTTCGATCTATGAGGGGCTGGAAGAGAAGGTTCCCGACTCTCTGGACGATCTCCACGGCCCGGCTGAAGGCGTGGTGGCTCTGCCGCTGCACCTGGCATGGTCCGGGTTGACTGAGTTTGACCTGTCCAAGCCCGGGATTCGGATGGAGATGTATCGCACAGTGATCACCACTGGCCAGCGGGCCGACTATGAGACGTATTTGAACGCGGGTCACCTCACCGCCGACTGGCTGGTGCTGAGGAGAGGACTCGGACCGGGCTACCGTCATGCCTGGGAGAAGAAGCTCTCGCTGCCACGGGAGACATCCGCCTGATGCACTTTCCGCCCTTCCAAGAGCGGCTGCTGCATGCCGTGTTGCCTGTTTGCGAGCGCTACGGCCTGGTGCTTGCGGGTGGCTACGCGATCAAGGCCCACGGCTTCACCGACCGGCCGAGCAAGGACCTCGACTTCGCCACTGCCAAGGAGACGCCGCTGCCCGACGTGGCCGCTGGGGTTGTTGGAGCGTTCCAAAAAGCCGACTTAGAGGCGTCGATCATCGAAGTCACGCCACGTATGGGCCGTCTGATGGTTGAGGACATGGCGACCGGGGAAACCTGCGAGTTCGACCTCCTTCGCGAGGCGCTTCAGCAGGCGCCGATCACATGTGGCTCGCTGAAAGTGCTCGGTCTGGACGACGCTGTCGGGCTGAAAATGCGGGCCGTGCACGAGCGTAGTCTCGCTCGTGACATCATCGACATCGCCTCCGTGTCGCACCTGTACTCCTACCGCGAGCTCGAGCAGCTCGCCGCCATGCACCACGACTACTTCTCGATACATGAGCTACTCACGCGGCTGGAATATGTCGATCTCATGGACGACGAAGCGTTCGAGGCATATGGCGTCGTCGAGACGCAGATCAAGGAGATCCGCCGGTTCGCCCAGGGATGGGCAGCGGACATCAAGCTGCGGCGGGCCGATGACGGAGACGTGGACTACGACGCCGATGACGTGCCCGATATCGATTGATCTTCGCCTATCACCGGCGTGAGCAGCGGGCGCTTGGCGGTGCGTCCGTCGCCTGAGGAGCGGCCCAGCAGGCGGCGGCCGATCCACGGGCCCGCGAACGTGGCCAGCCACCGCACCTCCGTCGCCGTCGCCCGCCAGGCGGAAGGCGTGGGAAGCGCCGGGAGCGGGGCCATCCACGTGTCGTCGCTGCCCGGCAGACCCAGCGCGTGCGCGACCCCGGCGGCGAAGCGGTCGTGACCCTCCGGGCTGGCGTGCAGCCGGTCCACGCTCCACATCCTGGCGTCGGTGACGTACGCGAGCGGGTACGTGTCGATCAACGTGACGCCATGGCGCGCGGCGGCGTCCCGGATGCGGGCGTTGAGGTCGAGCACCCTGGGCCGGAACCGGCGGGCCAGGGGCGCGATCGCGCCGATGTCGGGGAAGGTCACGGTGATCACCTGCGTACCCGCGCCGGTCAGTGCCTCGTACATCTCCTCCAGCACCGCGCTCACCGCGGCGGCGTCGAAACCCGGCCGGATCAGGTCGTTCATGCCCGCCATGACCGTGGCCAGGTCGGGACGCAGCTCCAGGGCGACCGGCAGCTGCTCGTCGCGGATCTGGACGGCCCGGCGGCCCCGGACCGCGAGGTTGGCGTAGAGCAGGCCGGGGTTGGCACGGGCCAGGTGCTCGGCGAGGCGGTCGGCCCAGCCGCGGTGGCCGCGGACGTCGTCGCCGTCGCCGAGGCCCTCCGTCTGGCTGTCGCCGAGCGCGACGTAACGGGCGTACATCAGGGCAGCTCCCTTCCGGCATGGGCGGCGGTGCGCTCGCTCAGCGTCCGCGCCGTCCGCAGGCACCAATCGCGCATCTCCCGCTCCAGCCGGCATCCGGCCAGGCAGGACAGGTACGGGCCGACGCGGTCCCCCTCGCGCAGGAACGTCTTCTCGTCGAGGTCGCCGCGCAGGCGGATGAGCATCTTCTCGAACAGGGCGAGCTTGGCCGCCGCCGCCTCCGCCCGCTCGTGGAGCTGGGCGATCACGGGGGCGGGGTCGAGCCGGTCGACGGCGTGGACGCGGACGGCCAGGTCGTCGCGGATGAGCAGCGGCTTGGGCGGGGCCGCGGCGAAGGCCGTCAGCTCTTCCACGCCGGTTTCGGTGACCTTGAAGACCCGCTTGTTGGGGCGGCCGTGCTGGACCACCTCGCGGCCCGCCACCAGGCCGTCCGTCTCCAGCCTGGTCAGCTCGGCGTAGAGCTGCTGCGGGGCGGCGTACCAGAAATTGGAGACACCCACGTCGAAGATCTTGGTGAGCTGGTAGCCGCTGTACTCGCCGTCGAGGAGAGCGGCGAGGACGGCGTGTCGGAGGGCCATTCGCTAGTCATGTCCGTGAGTAATCATGGACATGACTATAGGGCAGCCACCGAGCGGAGGACCAGGCCCGTGCCCAGCAGCACCACCATCGCGGCCGTTCCCAACGGGGCCAGGCCGGACACCCTGGCGGCCAGGCGGCGGCCCGCCGAGGCGCGCTGTTCCAGGCGGTCGACGAGCTTGACCAGGAGCAGGCCTGTGACGGTCAGGGTGGCGGCCATGCCGATTCCGTAGGCGGTGACCAGTGCCACGCCGAACCAGGTGCGGCCGAGCGCGATGGCGCCGAGGAGGACGATCAGGGCTGACGGGCTGGGGACGAGGCCCCCCGCCACGCCGAGACCCACCAGGCCGCCACGCTTGTTCTCACCGACGTGCCCGTGCCCGTGCCCGTGCCCGTGCCCGTGCCCGTGCCCGTGCCCGTGCCCGTGCCCATGCCCATGCCCATGCCCGTGCCCATGCCCGTGGTCGTGGCGGCGGTCGTGGAGGGAGCCGCGGCGGGCGTTCAGCAGGAGGCGGAGGCCGATGACGGCGATCAGGACGCCGCTGACGACGCCAAGCCAGGACAGCACCGACTCCCCGGCCAGCGTCGTGAACACCGTCAGCAGCAGCCCCACCACGAGCACCCCGGCCGTGTGCGTGGCCGTCACCGTCGCGCCCACCACGAGCGCGTCGCGGGGGCGCCCGCGCCGCCCGGCCAGGTACGCCGCCATGATCGTCTTGCCGTGCCCGGGGATCAGCGCGTGCCCGGCCCCCAGCACCATGGCCAGCCCGACGGCCAGCAGCCCGAGCGGCACCGTCAGCGAGTCCGAGCCGACCAGCTCCGTGAACGTCCGATCCAGGGCGGCCAGCGCGTCACCGATGGGCCCGCCGATCCCGATCCCGCCGGGCGCGGCGGCGCCGCCCGTGCCCGGCCCGCCGGACGCGGCCAGGCCGCCGCCCGGTCCGGACACGGTCATCGTGGCGGTGCGCTGGTCGAGCGGGTCGGCCAGCAGGTCGTCGGGGTACGCCCGCAGCTCCCGGCTAACGCTCACGGCGGGAACCGAGGAGCCGATCAGGCGTACCCCGTCTCCGACGGCGGTGATCTCGCGCCAGCCGATCCTGTCCTGCTCGAACCCGTCGGTGAACTCCACGGCGCCCGCGGCGCGGACTCCGGCCACGAGCCGGCAGGTCAGGCGGCTGGTCTGAAGACCCCCTTCGCCGGGGGTGTAGGCGAACTCGGAGCCCGCCACCCGCCACGGCACCGCCTTGCCCGCGACCTTGAGCGGCTGCGCGGCGGCCAGGGCGGCACAGCGGCGGGCCGGGTACCCGGCGTCGACCTGCGGCCTGGCCTGCAGGGTCGGCAGCTCGGCCAGGTCCACGACGGCGAGGTTGCGCACCTCGGACGGGGTGAACCGCAGGCCGTTGTAGTGGTTGACGGTGAACCTGCCGTTCGGGTGCGCCGCCGACGCCTGTGCCGGGTCCGCGAGCAGGAGCGACAGCAGGAGGGCCGCCAGGGCGGACAGCAGGCCGAGCCGGACCGTTCTCATGAGAACCTCGCCAGGGCGGGCAGGGACGGATCGAAGGCGGGGTCGACGCGTGCCGGTCGGCCGAGCGCCCGCTCGATCACGGCGCGGTGGTAGGCGAGCAGCGGGTTGCGCCAGCCGGTGGAGGTGGCCTTCTTCGCGTACGGCAGCGCCTCGGCCGGCTTGCCGGCCTTGCACAGCGCCCAGGCCAGGGCGTCGGCGGCGACGAGGTTGGGGTTGCGGTCGTACTCGGCCCTGGCGTGCTTGACCGCCTGAGCCGGATTCCCGTGGTCGGCCTCGAACTCGGCCCACGTCAGGTCGTCCCGCACGCCCGCGGCCTCGAACAGCGTGCGCTGCGCCTTGAGCAGCGTCCAGTCGGCCTGCTGCCCGGCCTTGAGCTTGGTCTCGCCCTGCTCGATGAGGTACTGGGGGAGCGGGAGCCGTTCGACCACTCGCTCGTAGATGTCGAGCGCCTCGGTCAGGCGGCCGCCGAGCGCCGCCACCCTGGCCTGGCCCGCGAGGGCCGGCGTGTAGGCGGGGTAGGCCTGCAGAGCCTTGGTGTACCAGTCCTGCGCCGTGGCCAGGTCGCCGGCGTGCAGCGCCAGCTCGCCCAGGTAGTAGCGGGTGTAAGCGCTGTCGGCCGGTTGCCAGGCGTCCTTGTGCGCCAGCTCCAGGTATTTACGGGCCCCGTTCTGGTCGCCGCGCAGCTCGGCGGCGTAGGAGGCGCGGGCGAACGCCGCCACTCCCGGGCGCAGGTCCAGCATCTTGGTCACCGCACGCTCGGCGTCGCGCAGGTCCCCGAGCTGCGTCTTCGCATCGGCCAGCACGCCGTAGGCATTGGCGCCGTACGGGTTGGCGTCGATGGCGCGTTCGGCAAGCCGTACCGCGTCGGTGAACTCGTGGCGGCCCGCGGCCAGCGCCGCCTGGCCGGTGAGCACCGCGTCGTCGTCCGCCTTCAGCTTGGCGGCGGTGTCGAGCGCGCCCTCCGCCTTGGCGTAGTACGACGGGTCGCCGGTGATCCGGGCCTGGTCCACGTACTGGGAGGCGAGCTCGGCCCAGCTGCGGTAGTCGCCAGGCAGGCGCTTGAGACGCTCCTGGAGCGTCTCGGTGACGGGCTCGGCCGCCGCCTGCTGCTCGGCGGGCGCCGCGGAGAAGGAGAAGATCGTAAAGATCATTGCCCCTACGAGGGCTAATCCGGCGAATATCGCGAACGTGCGCATGTCGAAGACTCCAGAGCTGGGTGGTCGGGCCGGCCGGCCGTGACGGGGAGCACGGCCGGCCGGCCCTCTCTCTGGCGGCAGACGATGGGAGACGAGGGTCTGCCGCCGGGGGTGGACCGGCCGGTTTGGAGAGGGACCGGCCGGTCGTGGTCTAGCGCTGGTTCACTGCCACGTTGCTCGGCAGCGGGATGTACGGGAACGACTGCCCGAAGGCCTTGTCGTTCTTGTCCACCTTGTCCGTCAGACCGGGCACCAGCTTGCCGCTCTGCGCGGCGCCGGCCAGCGCCTGCAGTTCGATGTCCACGACGTCGTCGAGGAGCCGGCGGCCGTTCGGGAAGCCCTGCAGGTCACCGGCCAGCACGCCGAGCCTGTTCGGGTCCTTCGACGGCGGGATCGACATGTTGAGCCTCAGCTGCTCGGAGGGACGCAGCTTGCCCGCGTCCTTGTTGAGCACCTGCGAGTTCAGATCGGCCTTGATCGGGCCGTTCTGCTTGGCGATGCCGGTCAGGAAGATCTCGACCAGGTCGTTGCGCGGGGTCGCGGGGGCCTTGATGCCGTAGAAGGTCTCGAGCAGCCTCGGCACCTCTGGATCGGTGACCCGTGCGACCAGCGCGGCGACGTCGGCGTCCTTCGACGGGTCCAGCGCGTTGTAGGCGTCCTTGATCCCGGCGGACGAGACGACCTCGTTCACCAGCGGGTTGCACAGGCGTGAGACCTGGACGTACTTGTCGCCGTTGGACTTGTCGGTCGTCGAGCACACGCCGATCACGGGGTTGCGCTTGGCGTCGCCCTTGAGCGCCAGGTCCGACGCGGGCACCTGGAGGCCGATCGTGTTGACGTTGTAGCCCCTGGTGGTGTCCTGGCCGACCTCGGACAGGTCACCGCCGTAGACCAGGTCGAATATGCGCAGGTCCAGGAAGAACGCCTCGTCCGACTGTCCGGCGAACGTCTTGCCGCCGCCCGGCACGTTCTTGATGGACTGGGCGCGCAGGGTGCCGTAGTCCGGCATGGAGGCCCGGCCGACGTTGCTCGGCGCGGCGATGCCGTCCGAGACCAGCGTCTTGGTGTCGTCCGGCGTGATGCGCTTGAGCGTGTAGCGCTGGCGGAAGAGCAGGTTGGGGTCGTCCAGCGAGGTGACGGGCCCGTTGTTGTACAGGAACGTGGTGGTGCCGCGCTTGTCCTCGTCGCGGAACGTCCACTGGTAGGTGATGTCGGTCTTGGCGTCACCGTCGTTGTCGATCTTGATGTTGTACCGCGCGCCGGTGTCCCAGGGGTAGAAGTTGGGGCCACCGTTGGGCTCCTGGAATCCGTTCCAGTTGGCCAGCAGCGTCACCGTGTCGGCCTTGTCCGGGCTGACGAACGCGTAGACGTCGGTGTTGTCGATCTGCGGCATGGCCGCGGTCTTGGGGGCCTCACGGTGCGAGGAAGCGATGCCGGAGTCGGTACGGAGCACGGCCAACGACGACGCGGCTACCGCTGCGACGAGGCCAAGTCCGACTAGAGCGCGCCGGTTGATCCGGAGCTCCATTTTCAGTCCTTTCGGATGACTGTTCGGTCCTACGAGGTTCCGGCCGGGTTCCTCGACGCCCTATTCGTCCGCGGGCGGCCTCCGGATGTCGTCTCCTCCTCAAGAAGGAGAGGTCAACCAAAGTTGACATACTTAGGTCGTCAATTTAGGTTGACCCTGTCGCGGTGGTGCCGATCTCGTCGGCCCGTTCGTTGGCAAGTCGAGAAATGTCGTAAAGGGGGATGTGGTGGTCAAAGAGTTACTCGCCTACGTCCGTCCGCACCGGAAGGTCCTTTTCCTGGGCGGGCTGCTGGGCTTGATCGGCTCGGTGGCGGGGCTCGCGATGCCGCTGCTGGCCAAGTACGTCGTGGACGCCTTCGGCCAGAACGGGTCGATGGCCGGGCCGCTGTCAGGGCTCGCCGTGGCGGTGCTGGTGGGCGCGGTCGTGTCCGCCGCGGGGAATTATCTGATGGAACGCACCGGCGAGGGCATCGTGCTCAGCGCCCGGCGCAAGCTCGTCGACCGGATGCTCCGCCTCAAGGTCGCGGACGTGGACCGGCTCAAGCCCGGCGATCTGCTGTCGCGGGTGACCGGTGACACGACGCTGCTGCGCGCGGTGCTGACCAACGGCATCGTCGAGTCGGTCAGCGCGGCGTTCATGCTGGTCGGGGCCATCGTCATGATGGCGACCATGGACGGCGTGCTGCTGCTGGTCACGCTGCTCGTGGTCGTGGTGATCGGCGGGCTGGTGGCGCTCATCATGCCGAAGATCCAGCGTGCGCAGTCACAGGCCCAGGAGGCCGTGGGCGAGATGGGGGCCGTGCTCGACCGGGCGCTGCAGGCGTACCGGACCGTCAAGGCGAGCGGTGCCGAGGAGCGGGAGATCGCCGTGGTCGGCGACGCGGCCGAGCGCGCCCGCGACCGGGGGCTGCAGGTCGCCGGGTGGACGTCGCTGGCCGGAGTGGCGACGTGGATGGCGGTGCAGATCGCGTTCCTGTGCGTACTGGCCGTCGGCGGGGCCAGGGTCGCCTCCGGCACGCTGGAGGTCTCGTCGCTGATCGCGTTCCTGCTGTACCTGTTCTACCTGGTGCCGCCGATCGGGCAGCTCGTCCAGGGCGGTGTCCAGCTCCAGCAGGGGCTGGCCGCGTTGAAGCGGATCAAGGAGATCGAGGAGCTGCCGGCCGAGCCCGCCGAGCCGGTCGCCGTCACGGGCGACCCGGAATCGAGCGGGGCGCCGATCGGGGTGACGTTCGAGGACGTGGTGTTCCGCTATGGCGAGGACCGGCCCCTCGTGCACGACGGGGCCAGCTTCGAGGTGCCGCCCGGTGGGCTGACCGCGCTGGTGGGGCCGTCGGGGGCGGGCAAGTCCACCGTGTTCGCCCTGCTCGAACGCTTCTACGACCACCAGGACGGGCGGATCTCGATCGGCGGGCGCGACATCCGCGACTGGCCGCTGGGCGAGCTGCGGGCCGCACTCGGGTACGTCGAGCAGGACGCCCCCGTGCTGGCCGGCTCCCTGCGGGAGAACCTGCTGTTCGCCGCCCAGGACGCCACCGAGGAGGAGCTGCGCCGCGCCATCGCCCGCACCAGGCTCGACGACCTGGTGGCCAGGCTGCCCGAAGGGCTGGAGACGCCGGTCGGCCACCGTGGCGTGCTGTTGTCGGGCGGCGAGCGGCAGCGCGTCGCCATCGCCCGGGCCCTGCTGCGCAAGCCCAGGCTGCTGCTGCTCGACGAGGCCACCTCCCAGCTCGACGCGGTCAACGAGCTGCGGCTGCGCGAGGTCATCGCAGAGGTCGCCAGGGAGACGACCGTGCTGGTCATCGCCCACCGGCTGTCCACGGTCACCAACGCCGACCGGATCGTGGTCATGGAGGCGGGCGGCGTACGGGCGGTGGGGACGCACGACGAGCTGGTCGGCGCGGACGACCTCTACCGGGAGCTGGCCGCCACCCAGTTCTTGGTCGGCGAGCCGTTGTAGTCTGCGGGTGACATGGATGAATGTCTTCATTCAGGAGGGTCACAATGGGTCGCAGCGTGCGCGCGCCGCGAGGCACGACGATCACCGCCAAGGGATGGCCGCAGGAGGCCGCGCTCCGGATGCTCCAGAACAACCTGGACCCGGAGGTCGCCGAGCACCCCGAGCAACTGGTCGTCTACGGCGGCTCCGGCCGGGCCGCACGTGACTGGGCGTCCTACGACGCGCTCGTCAGGACCCTCACGACGCTCGAGGGCGACGAGACCCTCCTGGTGCAGTCGGGGCGCCCCGTGGGGGTGTTCCGCACCCACGAGTGGGCGCCCCGGGTGCTCATCGCCAACTCCAACCTGGTGCCTGACTGGGCCAACTGGGAGGAGTTCCGGCGGCTGGAGGCCGCCGGGCTCACCATGTACGGGCAGATGACCGCCGGGTCCTGGATCTACATCGGCACGCAGGGCATCCTGCAGGGCACGTACGAGACGTTCGCGGCGGTGGCCGCCGAACGCTTCGGCGGGTCGCTGGCCGGGACGATCACGCTGACGGCGGGCCTGGGCGGGATGGGCGGCGCCCAGCCGCTGGCCGTCACCATGAACGGCGGGGTGGCCCTCTGCGTCGACTGCGACCCGCGCTCGGTCGCCCGGCGCATCTCCCATGGCTATCTGGACGTGGAGGCCGCGTCCGTGGAGGACGCGCTGCGGCTGGCGTACGAGGCGCGCGACGCGCGGCGGGCCCTGTCGATCGGGCTCGTGGGGAACGCGGCCGAGGTCGTCCCCGGGCTGCTGGCGAGCGGGGCCGAGATCGACATCGTCACGGACCAGACGTCCGCCCACGATCCGCTGATGTACCTGCCGCTGGGCGTGGCCTTCGAGGACATGGCCGCTGAGCGGGACAAGGACCCCGCGGGGTTCACCGAGCGGGCGCGGACCTCGATGGCGCGGCATGTGGAGGCCATGGTCGGGTTCCGGGACGCGGGGGCCGAGGTGTTCGACTACGGCAACTCGATCAGGGGTGAGGCGCGGCTGGCGGGATACGCGCGGGCCTTCGACTTCCCCGGGTTCGTGCCTGCTTACATACGGCCGCTGTTCTGCGAAGGGAAGGGGCCGTTCCGGTGGGCGGCGCTCAGCGGCGATCCCGCCGACATCGCCGCCACCGACCGGGCGATCCTGGAGCTCTTTCCCGAGAACGAGGCGCTCGCGCGGTGGATCAGGAAGGCCGGGGAGAAGGTGCACTTCCAGGGGCTGCCCGCGCGGATCTGCTGGCTGGGATACGGGGAGCGGAACGTCGCCGGGGAGCGCTTCAACGACATGGTGGCGTCCGGGGAGCTCCAGGCGCCTGTCGTGATCGGGCGTGATCATCTCGACAGCGGGTCCGTGGCGTCGCCGTACCGGGAGACGGAGGCGATGGCGGACGGGTCGGACGCGATCGCGGACTGGCCGCTGCTGAACGCCATGCTCAACACGGCCTCGGGGGCCGCCTGGGTGTCGATCCACCATGGGGGCGGGGTGGGGATCGGGCGGTCCATCCACGCCGGGCAGGTCACGGTGGCCGACGGGACCGCCCTGGGACGGGAGAAGCTGAGCCGCGTGCTGACGAACGACCCCGGGACGGGGGTCATGCGCCACGTGGACGCCGGCTACGACAAGGCCGCCGAGGTGGCGGCCGAGCGCGGGGTCCGCATCCCCATGCGCGAGTCCTGACCGTATCCCCGAAGGCCGTGGTGCTGGGGCGAGGGATGAGAATGGCGGGTCGGCGGCGTTGGAGGTGGCGTGGCGGACGGATATCACGGTGGGCTGAATGTGCTGCTGGATGGCCGGAGGCTGTCGCCCGTGCAGCGGAGGATCGCGCACTACCTCAGTGAGCACCTGGATGAGGCGATCTTCCTGTCCAGCGTGGAGCTGGCCGAACGGGCGGGGGTCAGCCAGCCCTCGGTGACCAGATTCGCCGTGGTCCTGGGGTTCGCCGGATACCCCGAGCTCCGGCAGGCGTTGCGGCCTCTGGTGCTGGGCGGCGCGGGGGCGGGGCAGCCGCAGGAGAGCCTGCTGCGCACCGCCATCGACTGCGAGATCCGCAACCTGGCCGTGGTGCGCGACCGTCTGACGGCGTTCCCGCTCAAGGAACTGGGCGAGCAGCTGGCCGCCACCGAGCCCCTGCCCATCCTGGGGCTGCGCGTGTCGTGCGGGCTGGCCACCACGTTCGCCTACTACGCCCGCCGCATCCACCCCGACGTGCGGCTTCTCACGCATGGCGGGTCGGAGCTGGTCGACGGGTTGCACGCCGCCCGCAGGGCCGGGGCGGAGTGGCTGGTGGCCGTGGTGCTGCCGCGCTATCCCAGGGAGGCCGTGCAGGCGCTGGAGTACGCGGAGAAGCTGGGGCTCAGGGTGGCGGCGATTACGGATAAGCCGGATTTCCCGGCCGAGGTGGTGCTGGACGCGCCTGTCGGCGACCGGCTCGTGTTCGACTCCCACGCGGCGCCGCTGGCCATCGCCATGGCCCTGGTCGAGGCCATGGCGGACGCGGCGCCGCTGCGTACGCAGGCGCGGCTCGAGGAGTACGAGCGGATGACCGACGAGACCGGTGCGTTCCTACCCGGCGATCTTGCTTAGCGCCCGCATGGACCAGATCGTGGTCAGCACCGCCAGCACGATGAACACCGCGAACGCGATCGGGATCGAGGAGTTCGACAGCTGCCCGGCGAACAGCGCCCGCCCCGCCTCCACCGCGTGGTAGAGCGGATTGACCGGCGCGATCGCCTTCATCCAATCGGGCGCGAAGGAGATCGGCACGAAGAGCCCGGCCAGCAGCATGATCGGCAACATGAACAGGTTGAGCGTCTGCGACATGCCGTTCTCGTCCCGGATGGTCAGCGCCAGCCCTTGCGACAGGCTGGAGGCGAACAGGCCGGTCGCGGCCATGAGCAACAGCACGAGCACCAGCTCGACGGCCCCGATGCGCACGCCCATCACGATCGCCACGATCAGCACCAGGATCGCCTGGAACACCAGCATGACCATGTCCTTGGCCACCCGCCCGAGCACGATGGCCGGGCGCCACGCGGGGCTGACGGCATACCGTTCGATCGAGCCGTTGCGCACCTCGGCGATCAGCCCGAATCCGGAGAACATCGACCCGAAGACGGCGATCATCATCATCGCCGCCGGGGTGAACATGCGCAGCGCGTCCTCCGTCGTGCCGCCGGGCGTCATGGTCTTCAGCAGCGGCGCGAACATCACCAGGTAGAGCACCGGCTGCAGGATGCCGAACAGCGGCCAGATCGGGTTGCTGAACGACTTCTTCAACTCGTAGCCGGTGAAGAGGGCGGTGTGGCGGATCATGCGTCGGCTCCGGTGTCGCGCAGGGAACGGCCGGTCTTGGCCAGGAACACGTCGTCCAGCGTGGAACGGTCGAGCGCGATGGAGCTCAGCTTGATGCCCTGCTCCTCCAGCGCCCGCAGCAGCGCGGGCAGCGTGTGCTCGCCGTCGTCCACGTAGACGCGCAGCACGTCCTCGTCGAGCCGGGTCTCGCGGGCGAGCGGCTCCAGCGTCTCGGCGGCCCGCGCGGGCTCGTCGACCCTGAGCGTGATCACGTCGCCGGAGACCTCGCGCTTGAGCGCGGCCGGGGTGCCCTCGGCCACGATCCGGCCGTGGTCGACGATCACCAGCCGATCGCACAGCGCGTCGGCCTCGTCCAGGTAGTGGGTGCTGAGCAGCACGCTCGTGCCGGACTCGCGCAGCTCGGCGATGCGATCCCACAGGTTCGCCCGGTTCTGCGGGTCCAGGCCGGTGGTCGGCTCGTCGAGGAACAGCAGCGGTGGGTTGTGCACCAGCCCGATCGCGATGGCGACCCGCCGCTTCTGGCCGCCGGACAGCGTACGGCTGGGGCGGTCGGCGATCTCGGTGAGGTCGAAGCGCTCCAGCACCTCGGCCGTGGCCCGCTGGGGATCCGCGATGGCGTGGATCTTGGCGGCCATCATGATCTGGGCCCTGGCGGACGTGGTGTCCTCGACCCCGCCGGCCTGGCTGACGTAGCCGAGCTTGCGCCGGACGGCGGCGGGCTCCTTCAACAGGTCGTGTCCCGCGATCGTGGCCGTGCCCGCGTCGGGCCCGATCAACGTGGCGAGCATCCTGATCGTGGTCGTCTTGCCCGCGCCGTTGGGCCCGAGCACTCCGAAGATCTCTCCTTTCTCGACCTCCAGGCCGACGCCCCGCACCGCCTCCACGGTCTGCGGGCCCTTGCGGCTCCTGGTGGTGAACGTCTTCCTTAAGTCGCGTGCCTCAATGATCATCAGGCTCCCTCGAAGGTGATCTCATGGCAATTCGTCCGCCTCGACCCGCGCGACGGCCTTCTCGACCCAGTCGAGCTGGGCCTGGAGCATGGCCCGCGTCAGCAGCAGGTTCTCGCGGATGTGATCTGGAGCGCCGTGGTGGTGTTTGAGGTCAACGATGTGGCCCATGGTCTCGACGCTCATCTTGAGCTGCGTCATCCTGCCATACAGGGCGTCCAGAAGCTCCTGCTTTTTCAGCTTGTCCATGAACGTCATCGCCACCTGGAACGGGTCGATGATGGGCTTGACCTCGTGCCAGGCTTTCAGGAGCAGCCGGTGGAACTCCTGCCGGCCCGCGTCCGTGATCGCGTAGACGCCCTTGCCGCCCTTGGCCCCCTCGACGATCTCCAGCAGGCCCTCGTCGGCCATCTTGCCGAGCCCGTGGTAGATCGAGCCGTAGGCGATGCTGGCCCAGACGTCGGCGCTCATCGCCTCCAGTCGCCTGCGGACGCCGTAGCCGTTCATGGGGTCGTCGAGCAGGACGCCGAGGATCAGGACGCGCATCGATGACATACTCAAGTTTGTACTCAAATTTGATTACTTCGTCAACCTCAATAAGCTGATCGCCATGACTGAACGACCAACGGCGCTGGTCACCGGCGCCTCGCGGGGTGTCGGCGCGGCCGTCGCCCGGGCCCTCGGGCCGACCCATCACGTCGTCCTGGGCGGCAGGGACGAAGAAGCGCTCGCCGAAGTGGCGGCCGAGCTGCCCGACGCCCGGCCCTGGCCCGTGGAGCTGACGCGGGTCACCGAGGCGGACGTCGCGGGCGTCGAGCGGCTCGACGTGCTCGTGCACAGCGCGGGGGTCGCCAGGCTCGGCCGCATCGCCGACCTCCCCGCCGACGCCTGGCTCCGGATGATGGAGGTGAACGTCGTCGCGGTCGCCGAGCTCACCAGGCTGCTCCTGCCCGCCCTCCGGCGCGCCCGCGGCCACGTCGTGTGCGTCAACTCCGGCTCCGGCCAGCGCGCCAATCCGGACTGGGCCGCCTACGCGGCCAGCAAGTTCGCGCTGAAGGCGTTCGCCGACGCGCTGCGACTGGAGGAGCGCGACCTCAGGGTCACCACCGTCTACCCCGGCCGGACGGCCACCGACATGCAGCACGAGGTGCGCAGGTACGAGGGCGGCGCGTTCGAGCCGGAGAAGTACCTGCGGCCGGAGAGCGTGGCGCAGGCCGTCCTGGCCGCGCTCAACGCCGGACCGGACGCCCACCTCACCGAGCTCACCCTCCGCCCGGCGGCCGGTCCTCCCAGCTGAACGGATCCGCAACGGAGTGAGGACATCCGTTCAGCGCTCCGGGCCTTGGGCCCGGCGAAACCGCTGAATGGATCCATTCACTACAGTGGGTCCATGCTGGAACCACTCACACGCATAGGACGGGACCCGGCGACCGGTGGCTACGTCAGGGACGCCTGGTCGGAGGCCGACATGGAGCTACGGGAGTGGTTCGCGGGGGAGGCGGCGCAACGCGGCCTCGACCTGCGTGAGGACCGCAACGGCAACCTCTGGGCCTGGTGGGGCGACCCCTCGCGACGTCCGGGCGTGGTGACCGGCAGCCACCTCGACTCCGTACGCCAGGGCGGCGCGTACGACGGCCCGCTCGGCGTCGTGTCCGCCTTCGCCGCCCTGGACCTGCTGAAGACCCGCGGCGTGACGCCCGGAAGGCCCGTGGGCGTGGCCTGCTTCACCGACGAGGAGGGCGCCAGGTTCGGCGTGCCGTGCATGGGGTCGCGCCTGCTCACGGGCGCGATCCAGCCGGACAGGGCGCTCGCGCTCACCGACGACGACGGGGACACGCTGGCCGACGTCATGACGAGGGCCGGGAGGAAGCCGTACGGGATCGGGCGGGACGACGAGACGCTGGCCACGATCGGCACGTTCGTGGAGCTCCACGTGGAGCAGGGCCGCGGGCTCGTCGACCAGGACAGGCCGGTGGGCGTGGCGAGCGCGATCTGGCCGCACGGGCGCTGGCGGTTCGACTTCCGCGGCCGGGCGGACCACGCGGGCACCACCAGGCTGGCCGACCGCGACGACCCGATGCTGCCGTTCGCCCGCATGGTGCTGGCCGCCCGCGCGGGCGCCGAGCGCCGTGGCCTGGTGGCCACGGTCGGCAAGGTACGCGTCTCGCCGGGCAACGCCAACGCCGTCCCCGGCCTGGTGACGGCCTGGCTGGACGCCCGAGGGCCGGAGGAGCGGGACGTGCGGGACCTGGTGGCGGAGCTGGCAGAAGGGCTCGACGTACGCGAGGAGTCGTGGACGCCGGTGGTCGGCTTCGACCCGGCGCTCAGGGACCGGCTGGCCAGGGTGACCGGCGGCGACACGCCCGCGCCGATCCTGCCGACCGGAGCCGGGCACGACGCGGGAATCCTGGCCGCGGCGGGCGTGCCGACCGGCATGTTGTTCGTCAGGAACCCCACCGGCGTGTCCCATTCCCCCGATGAGCACGCCGAGCAGGCAGACTGCGAGGCGGGAGTCCTGGCGCTGGCGGACGTGCTGGAGGATCTGTGTCGCTGACGTACTGGTGCGAGCAGGCATGGCTGCCCGACGGCGTCGCGGACGACGTGCTCGTCGTGGTCGACGGCGACAGGATCGCCAGGATCGGCCAGGGCCCGCCGCCACCCTCCGCCGAGCGGCTGCCAGGGCTCACCGTCCCAGGCCTGGCCAACTCCCATTCCCACGCTTTCCACCGCGCGCTCAGGGGCGCCGCCCAGGAGGGCAAGGGCGACTTCTGGACCTGGCGCGAGCGCATGTACGAGGTGGCCGCCCGGCTCGACCCCGACGGTTACCTGCGGCTGGCCAGGGCCGTCTACGCGGAGATGGCGCTGGCCGGGGTGACGTGCGTGGGCGAGTTCCACTACCTGCACCACGCGCCGGACGGCAGCCCGTACGACGACCCGAACGCCATGGGCCACGCTCTCGTCCAGGCCGCCCGCGACGCCGGGCTGCGCATCGCGCTGCTCGACACCTGTTATCTGTCCGGCGGCATGGGCAAGCCCCTGGCCGGCGCCCAGGTGCGCTTCGGCGACGGCGACGCCGAGCGCTGGGCCGCCCGGACCGATGACCTCGCCGCCGCCTACCAGGGCCAGGCCGACGTGGAGATCGGCGCGGCCGTCCACTCGGTCCGCGCGGTGCCGCCCGAGCAACTGCCGGTCGTCGCCGAGTTCTCCCACCACCACGCCGCGCCCCTGCACGCGCACGTCTCGGAGCAGCCGGCCGAGAACGCGGCCTGCGTGGAGATGTACGCGGCCACCCCCGTCCAGCTCCTGCACGAGCACGGGGCACTCGGACCGCGCTCGACCGCCGTGCACGCCACCCACCTGACCGACGTGGACATGGAGCTGCTCGCGCACTCGGGCACGTACATCTGCATGTGCCCCACCACCGAGCGCGACCTCGCCGACGGCATCGGCCCGGCCAGGACCCTCGCCGACCGGGGCGCGCCGATCACGCTCGGCTCCGACAGCCACGCCGTGATCGACCTGTTCGAGGAGGCCCGCGCGGTCGAGCTGGACGAGCGGCGGGCCAGCGGGAAACGCGGCCACTGGCCCGCCGCCGACCTGCTCGCCGCCGCCACCTGCACCGGCCAGGCCTCGCTCGGCTTCCCGGACGCGGGCATGCTCGTGCCCGGCGCGTGGGCCGACCTGGTGTCGGTACGCCTCGACTCGGTGCGTACGGCGGGCGCGAAAGGGCTGGAGGCCGTGGTGTTCGCGGCCACGGCGGCGGATGTGCATTCGGTGATCTCCGGCGGGCGCCGCGTGGCCGAGGACGGGCGGCACCGGCTCGGCGACGTCGGTCCCCTGCTGGCTGAGGCGATAGGAGCCTTGCGATGACGACGACGCTGATCGACGGGATCGGGCTGCTCTACACCGGCGACCCCGAGCGCGAGGAGATCGCGGACGCGGCGCTGGTGCTGGAGGACGGGCTGGTCGCCTGGGCAGGTCCTGCCGCCGGGGCCCCGGACGCCGACGAGCGGGTGGACGCGGCGGGCCGGGCCGTCATCCCCGGTTTCGTCGACAGCCACGCGCACCTGATCTTCGCCGGCGACCGCACGGCCGAGTTCCAGGCCCGCATGTCCGGCGAGCCGTACACCGGCGGCGGCATCAGGACCACGGTCGCCGCCACCCGGCAGGCCGGCTACGCCGAACTGGCCGGCCGCGCCCGGGCGCTGGTCGGCGAGATGCGCGCCCAGGGCACGACCACCGTGGAGATCAAGAGCGGCTACGGGCTGTCCGTCGAGGACGAACGGCGTTCGCTGGAGATCGCCGGCGGGCTGACCGGCGAGACCACGTTCCTGGGGGCGCACGTGGTGCCCGCGGACATGGACGCCGACTCGTACGTGCGGCTCGTGGCCGGGGAGATGCTGGAGGCGTGCGCCCCGTACGCGAAGTGGGTGGACGTGTTCTGCGAGCGTGGGGCCTTCGACGGGGACCAGACGCGGGAGATCCTGAGCGCCGGGCTGAAGGCGGGGCTGGGGGCGCGGGTGCACGCCGGCCAGCTCGGCGAGGGCCCGGGAGTGCGGATCGCCTGCGAGCTGGGCGCGGCCTCGGCCGATCACTGCACCCACCTCACGGCGGCCGACGTGGACGCGCTGGCCGCCTCGGAGACGGTGGCGACGCTGCTGCCGGGGGCGGAGTTCTCGACGCGGTCGCCCTACCCCGACGCCAGGCGGCTGATCGACGCCGGGGTCACCGTGGCGCTGGCCACCGACTGCAACCCGGGGTCGTCGTACACGTCGTCGATGGCGTTCTGCGTGGCGCTGGCCGTGCGCGAGATGCGGATGACGCCGCTGGAGGCGATCAGGGCGGCGACGTACGGCGGGGCACGCGCGCTACGGCGTGCGGACGTAGGCTGGTTGCGGCCCGGAGCCCGCGCGGACCTCGTCGTGCTCGACGCCCCGTCCTACGTCCATCTGGCCTACCGGCCGGGCGTACCCCTCGTTCACCAGGTGTTTCAGGAAGGTCTCCTCCTTGAGTAGGACATCCAGAACCCTCCCTCGGACGTAGTGCTTTAGGGAATCTTTGCATCTGGCCGGACGTTGGCCGGGTATAGAACGCAGCTGCGGAACGAGGTGCCTGGGGATGGCAAGGCCTACGGGGAGTCGCACGCAGGAGCAGCACGTCGCGGATCGCGATCTGCTGGGGACGTATCTGGCCGAGATCGGCCGCGTCCCGCTGCTTACGGCGGAGGAAGAAGTGGAGCTCGCCAAGCGGATCGAGGCGGGCCTCTTCGCGGAGCAGTTGCTCGACAGCGGGGGCTCGGAGCCGCGTATCGGGGACGCGGCCGACGAGGAGCTGGAGCGCCTGGCCATTTCCGGCCAGCGGGCCAAAGACGAGTTCATCCAGGCCAACCTGCGCCTTGTGGTGGCGGTGGCCAGGAAATATTCGGGTCGGGGGATGCCGCTCATCGACCTGGTCCAGGAGGGGAACCTGGGCCTTGTTCGTGCAGTGGAGAAGTTCGACTACCGGCGGGGATACAAGTTCTCGACGTACGCGACGTGGTGGATCCGGCAGTCGGTGGGGCGGGCCATCCACGAGCAGGCGCGGCCGGTGCGGTTGCCCACGCACGCGGGTGAGCAGATGACCCGGCTGATGCGGGTGCGGCGGGACATGCTGGCCGAGTTCGACGCCGAGCCGACCGACGACGATCTCGCCGCGATCCTCGAGCTGCCGATCGAGCGGGTGCGGGAGCTGCGGCGGTGGGCGTCCGATCCCGTCTCGCTCCAGCTGGGGGTCGGGGACGAGGACGAGACCGAGCTCGGCGACATGATCGCCGACGAGACGTGGGCCGATCCCGAGCAGCAGGCCATCGACATCCTGGAGCGGGAGCGACTGGACCAGTGGCTGACCGGGCTCGAGGGCGCGACCAGCGAGATGCTGCGGTGGCGGTATGGGCTGGTGGACGGGCGCGAGCACACGCTGACAGAGGTGGGCGAACGGTACGGCATCGGCCGTGACCGCGCCCGCCGCATCGAACGCGACGCCTTGGCCCGCCTCCGCAAGATGGCCACGGCCGCGGCCTGACCTTTGCCTTTGCCCTGCCCGGCGCGTGCTCCGCGCCGGGCAGGGCTTGTTTACGCGGCTGGCCGGAGACGCCGGGGCGGGTGACGGCGGTGGCGTGGGTCAGGCGTGATGGAGGAGGCGGCGGAGGAATTCCTCGACGGCGGCCTCGGCGGCGGCGCGGTCGCCGCCCCTGGCCACCAGGAGGACGCTCTCGTTGATGGCCGCCAGCAACATGTGGGCGTGCAGATCCAGGAACTCGGGCGGCACCGACCCCGTGGCCTTCAGAGCCGATTTCAGCATGCCGAACGAATAGCGCTCCTCCATGGCCCGCCAGCGCTCCCACCCCAGCACGGCAGGGGCGTCGATGAGGATGATCTGCTTGATGACGGGATCCCCGGCGAGCCTGATCCAGGCCAGCACCCCCGCCTTCAGTGACGCGGCCGGCTCCCTGATGCCGCGCACCGCTTCCATGATCTTGCCTCCGACGGCCGACTCCGTGGCCTCGAGCACGGCCTCGAACAGCGCGTCCTTGCCCGCGTAGTGGTGGTATAGCGCCCCCCTGCTCAGCCCCGTCTCCTGCAGGACTGTCTCGATCGAGGTGTCGTCGTAGCCCCGTTCGGCGAACAGCCGCGTGGCGATCGCCAGGACCCTGTCGCGGGTTGCCGCGCCGCGTTCCGCCTTGAGGTTCATGGATCCCACCATAGACAAACCGACTGTCAGTCGGTAATTTCGTAGACCGACAGTCGGTTTGTAATCGGGAGGAGAACGGTCCATGGAGGGCATCAAGTACGTGGATGTGGGGCAGGGCCCGGTGGCGCTGTTCGTGCACGGCGTCGGCACCAGCTCGTATCTGTGGCGCAACGTCATCGCCGAGTTCCGTGACGAGCGCCGCTGCGTGGCCATCGACCTGCCGGCGCACGGCGGCAGCGCGCCGCGCGACGACCTGTCGATCCCCGCGCTCGCCGAGGCCGTGGCGGAGCTGTGCGACGGGCTCGGCCTCACGGACGTGGATCTCGTCGGCAACGACACGGGCGGCGCGGTGGCGCAGGTCTTCGCCGTACGGCACCGCGACCGGCTGCGTACGCTCACGCTGACCAACTGCGACGTGCACACCAACACCCCGCCCGAGTCGTTCAAGCCCACCGTGGAGTTGGCCGCCAGGGGCGAGCTGGCCGAGCTCACGGCCGCCCTGCTCGACCAGCCGGAGCTGATTGCCGGCACCGCCTACGGCGAGGGCTACGAGCGGATCGACGACCCGGCGGCGCTGGTGGAGGCGTACCTCCGGCCGATCTTCGCCAGGCCGGACGGCGGCCGGGCCTTCGAGCGGGTGCTGACCTCCATCGACGCCAAGGACATGATCGCCATCGAGCCGCAGCTCACCGTGCTGACCGTGCCGACGCTCGTGGTGTGGGGGACGGGCGACGTGTTCTTCGACGTGAGCTGGGCCCGCTGGCTGCGCGACACGATCCCCGGGGTCAGGGAGATCGTCGAGATCGAGGGCGGGCGGTTGTTCTTCCCGGATGAGCGGGCCCGTGAGCTGGTGCCGCATCTACGGCGGTTCTGGGCGCGGCAGCCCTAGGCTGTCGTCTGTGAATGTCGAGATGTTGCGGCGCTATCCGGTCAAGTCCATGCTGGGCGAGGAGATCGCGCAGAGTGAGGTGACCGAGCGGGGGCTGGCCGGGGACCGGGCGCGGGCGGTGCTCGACGTCGCCACCGGGAAGATCGCCAGCGCGAAGAACCCCCGGCTCTGGCGGGACCTGCTGACGATCGAGGGGGCGTGCGTCCCGGGCGACGAGGAGCTGTCCAAGCTGCTCGGGCGCGAGGTGCGGCTGATCGACGTGCCCCCGGAGGGCGCCGAGTTCGAGCGCTCGGTCCCCGAGCGGGTGCTGGCCGAGGGGATCGAGGCGGAGGTGCCCCACACCGTCGGCACCCTGGGGGCCGCGTCGCCCGCCGGCACGTTCTTCGACTTCGCGCCGGTCCATCTGATCACCACGTCCGCGCTCCGGCGGATCGGCGCGCTCAGCCCGCGCGGGCACGTCGAAGCCCTCCGCTACCGGCCGAACCTGGTCGTCGGGACGGACGCGGAGGGCTTCCCCGAGAACGCCTGGGTGGGCCGGGAGCTGCACGTCGGCGATGACGTGGTGCTGGAGGTCGTCGTGGCCAGCCCGCGCTGCGCCGTGCCGACGCTCGCGCACGGGGCGCTGGGCCGCGACGCCGACGCGCTGCGCACGGTGGCCAGGCACAACCGGGTGCCGGTGTTCGATCTGGCTCCGCAGCCGTGCGCGGGAGTGTACGCCCGCGTGGCGCGGCCCGGCAGGATCAGGAAGGGCGACCCGGTGGGCCTGGCGTGACTCAGGCCAGCGGCGCCAGGTACTTGTCCAGGTCGTCAAGGATCTTGCCGGCGGCCGTGACGCCGATGCCGGTCATCCAGATCTCGTCGTCCACGTTGTAGGCGTGGCCGGCCTTGACGGCGGCGAGGTTCTTCCACAGCGGCCCACCGGTGACCTCGGCCTGGGACTTGGCGGCCGCCTCGCCGTACGCGCTGTAGAAGACCGCGTCGGCGTCGGCCTGGGCGATGTTCTCCTGGCTCAGCTTGCCGAATCGCTTGTCCTGCTGGTCAGCGAGCTGCTGGGCCTCGGGCCGGGGGATGCCGGCGTCGCCCACGACGATGCCGCTGAACGACTCGGGGCCGTACATGCGGATCTCGGTCGGCATGAACCGCACGATGCTCACCTGAAGCTTCGAGAGTTTCGCGCCGACCTCCTTGGCACGCGTCTCGTAGGTGGACAGCAACTGCTGCGCCTGGTCCTTCTTGCCCAGCGCCTCGGCGTCGAGCAGGAAGTTCTCCTTCCAGGTGACGCCGACCTTCTCGGTGAACACGGTGGGCGCGATCTTGCTGAGCTTGTCGTAGAAGGACTGCTGCCGGAACTTGGAGCCGAGGATGAGGTCCGGCTTGAGCGCGATGATGGCCTCGATGTTCGGGGCCTGGAGGGTGCCGACCGGCTTGGTGGCCGACAGGGCCGAGCCGAGGTACGCCGGCCACTTCTGGTTCTCCTGGGCCTGCGCCGCGCCCACGGGTGCGAGGCCGAGCGAGACCATCGTGTCGAGCTTGTCCGTGTCGAGGACCACGACCCGCTTCGGGGTCGCCGGCACCTTCGTCTCTCCCATGGCGTGCTTCACGGCCCGGGTGGGACCCGCCTCCTGGGAGGAGGTGGAGGTGCCGGAGCTCGCGCAGGCGGCGAGGGTGAGGAGGGGCAGCATGGCGGCGACGGCCAGGCGGAGGCGCATCAGCATTCCTTGATCGATTTAGATAAGGCAACCCTAAGTATCGCACGCCTGGAATTGCAGTGCCGAAATGCTAGCTGTGAGGCGTCCGAAACCTACCCGAAACACCTGTGCGGCGAGATTCACGAATGTGAAACACACCTGGTCGCGCCACGAAACCCCGGAAGAACACGCTGTGGCCACACGTCACATGTAAGGAGGGTCGCTTCGATGATCGACAGCGGCACTACCGCCTGGATGCTGGTATGCACCGCCCTGGTGCTGCTGATGACTCCGGGCCTCGCGTTCTTCTACGGGGGCATGACCAGGGCCAAGAGTGTCCTGAACATGATGATGATGTCGTTCGTCAGCATCATCGTCGTCACGGTCGCCTGGGTGCTGTACGGCTACTCCCTCGCGTTCGACCCCGCCGGAGACGGATCCGGCTTCGTCAACAAGATCGTGGGAGGACTCGACTACGTCGGTCTGAGCGGGGTCTTCAACGCCGTCTACGAGAACATCATCGTCGCGGGCGGCGACGTCACGCCCGAGGCCGCGGCCGTCGACAACTTCCCGCTCATGGTGTTCGCCGCCTTCCAGCTGACCTTCGCCATCATCACCGTGGCGCTGATCAGCGGCGCGATCGCCGACCGGGCCAAGTTCGGCGCCTGGGTCGTGTTCTCCCTGCTGTGGGCCACGGTGGTCTACTTCCCCGTCGCTCACTGGGTCTGGGGCGGCGGCTGGCTGGGCCAGCTCGGCATCGAGGACTTCGCCGGCGGTACGGTCGTCCACATCAACGCAGGTGCGGCGGCGCTCGCGCTCGCGCTCGTCCTGGGCAAGCGCAAGGGCTGGCAGAAGGAGCCCATGCGGCCGCACAACCTGACCATGGTGCTGCTCGGCACCGGCCTGCTGTGGTTCGGCTGGTTCGGCTTCAACGCGGGCTCGGAGCTGGCTGCCGACCAGACCGCCGGTCTGGCGTTCATGAACACGCAGGTGGCCACGGCCGTGGCCGCCGGCGCCTGGCTCGTGGTGGAGAAGCTGCGCGACGGTCACGCGACCACGCTCGGTGTCGCCTCCGGCGCGGTGGCCGGTCTGGTCGCCATCACCCCGGCCTGTGGTTTCGTCGACCCGTGGGCGGCCGTGGTCATCGGCCTGCTCGCCGGTGTGGGCTGCGCCTACGCGGTCGGCCTGAAGTACAAGCTCGGCTTCGACGACTCCCTCGACGTGGTCGGCGTGCACCTGGTCGGCGGTGTGATCGGCGCGGTCTCCCTGGGCTTCGTGGCGGCCTACCCGTTCCTGCCCGGCCAGAACAAGGGCATCCTGATCGAGGGCGGGCAGATCAGCCAGCTCGGCCTCCAGGTCCTCGGCCCGGTCGCGGTCGGCCTCTACTCCTTCGTGATCTCCTGGATCCTCGGTATGATCATCGACAAGACGATGGGCTTCCGGATCGCCGAGGACGCCGAGGTCACCGGCGTCGACATCACCACCCACGCCGAGACCGGCTACGACATCGGCACCTTCCACGCCTCCGGCGTGACGTCCTCCAACGGCCCCGCCCCCGCTCCTAAGAAGGTGGACGCATGAGGCTCATCACGGCGATCATCAAGCCCTTCAAGCTGGATGACGTGAAGGCCGCGCTCGAACAGTTCGGCATCAAGGGAATGACGGTCAGCGAGGCGAGCGGCTACGGCCGGCAGCGCGGCCACACCGAGGTCTACCGCGGCGCCGAGTACCAAGTGGACCTGGTCCCCAAGGTCCGGCTCGAAGTCCTCGCCGAAGAGGATGACGCCGAGGACGTGATCGACGTCATCGTCAAGGCCGCGCACACCGGCAAGATCGGTGACGGCAAGGTCTGGTCCGTGCCCGTGGACACCGTCATCCGCGTACGTACGGGAGAGAGGGGCCCGGAGGCCCTGTGATGAACCTAGAGCGCCCGGACAAGGGGGTCCGGGCGGAGCTCTGGAAGGCTTTCACGAAGCGGCGCTGCCCGGACGACGATGTCCGGGCAGAGCTCGGCAAGGGGGCACAGCAGTGAGAGGAGAAGCCCGTTCGTACGCCGCGGCCCGCAAGGAGCGCACCGCGGACACCGACCGCTGGCTCAAGGATCTCTTCCGCACGGCGAGCGATGGCGACCACGTCTCACTCATCGCCGTCGGCAGCCTGGGGAGGGGCGAGCCGGCCCCCGGCAGCGACATCGACCTGGTCCTCCTGCACAACGGGCGGCCCGACGTGGCCAGGATCGCCGACCGCATCTGGTATCCGATCTGGGACTCGGCGGTCAACCTCGACCACTCCGTACGCACGGTCGAAGAGGCGGTGGCCGTCGCCAGGCAGGACCTGAAGGCCGTGCTCGGACTCATCCAGGCCAGGCACGTGGCCGGCGATCCCGAGCTGACCAGGAAGGCCAGGGAGGCGGTGCTCGCCGAGTGGCGGGCGGACTCCCGGCGCAGGCTCGGGGAGCTGCGGGACGCCGCCGACAAGCGGGCGCAGGTCAGCGGTGAGCTGGCCTTCCTCCTCGAACCTGATCTCAAGGACGGCCGCGGCGGGCTCCGCGACGTCCAGGCCATGCAGGCCGTGGCGGCGGCCTGGGTCGCCTCCGCGCCGGGTCCCCGGGCGCGGGAGGCGTACGAGTTCATCCTCGACGTGCGGCACGCGCTGCACGTCGTCACCGCCCGCGGCACCGACCGGCTGGTCCTGCAGGAGCAGGACGCCGTGGCCGGGCTGCTCGGCCTGCTCGACGCCGAGGCGCTCATGCGCCGGCTCGCCGAGGCGGGCCGTACCGTCTCCCATGCTTTCGACGCCACCTGGCGCACCGTTGACAGGCTCGTGTCAGGACCGGCTCCCCGAGGCCGCCGCCCGCTGGCGGACGGCGTGGTCGAGCACGGTGGCGAAGTGGTGCTCGCCAGGGGGGTCGACCCTCGCAAGGACCCCGTTCTGGTGTTGCGCGCGGCCGCGGCCGCGGCCGACTCCGGGCTGCCGTTCGCGCCCGCCACGGTGTCCGTTCTCGCTGCTCAGTCGGCTCCCATGCCGGTGCCGTGGCCTGAGGAGGCGCGGGACGCGCTGGTGTCGATCCTCGGCGCGGGCCGTGCCGCCGTGCCCGTGTGGGAGGAGCTCGACCAGGCGGGCATCCTTGTCAAGCTGCTTCCTGACTGGGAGCGCGTACGCCACCGCCCCCAGCGCAACCCGATCCACCGCTTCACGGTCGACCGGCACCTGATCGAGGCCGCCGCGAACGCCGCCAGCCACACCCGCGACGTCTCCCGTCCCGACCTCCTGCTGATCGCGGCGCTCTTCCACGACGTCGGCAAGGGCTGGCCCGGCGACCACTCGGCGACCGGAGAGGTCGTGGTCCGCGACATCGCGACCCGCATCGGCCTGCCCGCGCCGGACGTGGACATCCTGGCCACCGTCGTACGCCACCACCTGCTGCTGCCCGAGACCGCCACCCGCAGGGACCTCGACGATCCCGTCACGATCGAGAAGGTCGCCGGCACCGTCGGCTCGCGGGAGGTCCTCGACCTGCTGGCCGCGCTGGCGGTCGCCGACGGCCACGCGACCGGTCCGGCCGCCTGGAACAGCTGGAAGGCCGGGCTCGTCGCCGACCTCGTGCGCCGGGTGAGGTCCGTGCTGGCCGGCTCGCCGCCGCCCAAGCCGCCCACCCTGTCGTCCGAGCAGGCCTCGCTGGCCAGGCACGGCGGCGGCGCGGTACGCGTCAACGGCGGGAGCGTCACGGTCGTCGCCCCCGACCGGGTGGGGCTGCTCTGGAGCGCCGCCGGCGTGCTCTCCGCGCACCGGCTCATCGTGCGCTCCGCCTCGTCCGCCTCCGCGGGCTCCACGGCGGTGATCGAGTTCTCCGTCATCCCGGAGTACGGCTCCCCGCCCGACCCCGCCACGCTGGAGTCAGATCTCCGTCTCGTCCTTGCTGGGCGTCTTGACATCGAACAACGGCTGGCCCGTCGTGCCCGCGCCATGAGGCCGCCTCGGGTACCCGTGGCGCCACCTCGGGTGACGCTGGTCGATGACGCCTCCGCGACCGCCACCGTGGTGGAAGTCAGGGCCCATGACAGGCCGGGACTTCTGTGGCGTATCGGGCGGGCGTTCGGTGAGTGTGGTCTTGACGTGAGGGCCGCTCGCGTAGAGACTCTCGGCGCGGAGGCGGTGGACGTCTTCTATGTGGTAGATCGCGCTGGTCGCCCCCTCAGCGACGATGCGCAGAGGGCACAAGTCCGCGATCACGTGCTTGCCGCATTGCGATAACCAACAGCACAGAACTGCCGGTCGCGTTTGTAACGATTGTGTCCGATAAGGTCGGTCTAGTCGGTTGCTGCGGATACCTTGTGTGCCGGTTTGGTAGCCCGTTCCCGGAACGGGATGATTGAGGGGTAGCGGGAGCAGTGACTACGGGGAACTCCGACGGTGGCTTCGCCGCGAAGCGGTACCGCGGGAAGCGGTCGCTGTCGCGCCTGGGCCTGCGCAACTGGCGCGTGCGGTGGCGCCTCACGGCCCTCATCATGGTGCCCACGATCGCCGCCGTCGTCCTGGGCGGCGCGCGCGTGGTCGCCTCCGTCCAGAGCATCGGCGAGTACGATCGCACCGCCGCCGCCGCCGAGCAGGCGAACCGCATCCGCGACCTGGTCCAGGCATTGGGCCTGGAGCGCGACACCGGCGGCTGGATCGGCGCCAGCCGGGCGATGCGCAAACCGCTCGCCACGCCGTTCGCCGAACGCAAGGCGGCCGTCGACAAGCTGGCCACGACCGTCCGCGCCGACCTCGAAACGATCGACGAGTCCTACGGCCCGCGCGTGGTCAAGGCCGCCACCGAGGCGCGCTCCGACCTGAGCCGGCTGGCGAAGGTCAGGGCCGAGGGCCAGACCCGCACCGTCGAGTACGACTTCCTCACCGACAGCCTGCTCATCCTGCACGACGAGCTGAGCCTCATGTCCGAGGACTCCCAGATCGTCGGCCAGTTCCGCGCGCTGAGCGCGCTGGCGAGGGCGAAGGAGGAGATCTCCCGGCAGCGCGTCCTGCTGCTCCAGGCCTCCTACAGCCCCGACACCGTGGACGCCAAGACCGTCGAGCAGTTCATCGCCTCCAACGCCCGTCAGCTGACCGACATCTCCACCGTCGGCACCGAGGCCGGCGCCGAGGCGGGCCTGGAACTGTCCAAGGCGCTGACCTCCAGGAACGAGTACGTCAACGTCCAGCTCACCAAGTCCCGCGCGATCACGCTGGCCAGCGGCCGGGCGCCTGGCATCCGGATCACCGAGAACCTGATCTCGGCCAGGGCCAGCCGCCAGGAGTGGTTCGAGAACAACAGCGCGGTCGTCGACGTCCTGCACGACGTCGAGAAGGACCTGGCCGCCAAGGTGAACCTGCGCAGCCAGGAGCTGCGCGAGTCCGAGATCCGCAACGCGATCATCGCGGGTGCGCTGATCGTCGCGCTGCTGCTGCTGGTCCTGCTCCTCACCGTGGCCATCGCCCGGTCCATGGTCGGCCCGCTGCGGCGGCTGCGTACCGAGGCCCTGGAGATCGCCGGCTTCCGGCTGCCGGACGTGGTGCGCCAGCTGCGGATCAACGGCGACGCGGCGGTGGGCGACGTGCGCCCGATCGAGATCGAGGGCAACGACGAGATCGGCGAGGTGGCCCGGGCCTTCGACCAGGTGCACCGGCAGGCCGTGCGCCTGGCGGGCGAGGAGGCCGAGCTGCGCGGCAACATCAGCTCGATGTTCGTCAACCTCTCGCGCCGCACCCAGACGCTGGTCGAGCGGCAGATCTCGCTGATCGACGGCCTGGAGAAGGGCGAGCAGGACGGCGGCCGTCTGGCCGACCTGTTCAAGCTCGACCACCTGGCCACCCGCATGCGCCGCAACTCCGAGAACCTTCTGGTCCTGGCCGGTCACGAGGCCACCCGCCGGCGCAGCCAGCCGGCCAAGCTGGTCGACGTCGTCCGCGCCGCGTTGTCGGAGGTCGAGGGCTACGAGCGCGTCCAGGTGCGGGTCCACCGCGCCACGTCGGTGCTCGGCAGCTGCGCGAACGACCTCGTCCACCTGGTCGCCGAGCTGGTCGAGAACGCCATCCAGTTCTCCCCGAACACCTCCAACGTCGTGGTCACCAGCAGCATGATCGAGGGCGGCGGAGCGCTGCTGTCGGTGAGCGACACCGGCATCAGCATGACCGAGGAGGAGCTGGCCGAGGCCAACCGCCGTCTGGCCGAGCCGCCCGTCGTGGACGTGTCGGTGTCGCGGCGCATGGGCCTGTTCGTGGTCGGCCGCCTGGCGCTGCGCCACGGCATCCGTGTGCAGCTCAGGAAGGGTGAGGGGGCCGGCCTCCTCGCCATGGTGCTGCTTCCGCCCGCGCTGATCGCCGACGGCACGCAGCAGCCGCTGCCGCAGCGTCCGGCGTTCGGCGGCGGAAGTGTGCCCACCCCGCCGGCTCCGGCGTTCGGTGGCGGCCCCGCGGGCGTGCCCGGCCAGCCGGCGACGCCGAACGGGACGTTCCGGTCGTTCGGCAGCTACGACTCCGTCGACCGCGGCCCAGCCCGCCCCAACGGCGCACCCCGGCCTGCGTTCGGCTCGTTCAGCTCGGACCTCGGTCAGCCCGGTGTGACCGGTTTCACGGCCGACACCGACGGCGGCTCCTACCGCAGGCCGTCGCACTCATTCGACTCCGGGACCTTCCCTTCGTACCCCGGCACGGGCTCCCACCCATCCGGAAATGGCGCGTTCCAGACGCCGCCGCCGTCGTACTCCACGAACGATGTGCGCTTTCGCGGGGCGGGGGACGCAGATGCGACGCCCTCGGTCGAGGTGTCGCCGATGGAGCCGGAGCAGGAGGAGTACCTGCCGATCTTCGCGTCGGTGGAGTCCGCCTGGTTCCGGCGGCCGCCCGGTGAGCAGGCGCTGCCGGCGAAGGTGGTGGGCGAGGGCGAGGCCACGCCCACGCAAGCCGTACCCTCTGGGGAGGAATCGTGGCAAACGGCCGCAGACGCCGGATGGCGGGCGGCGGCCGCAGCCAGCGAGCCCAGCCTCGGCGGCGTCACCGCCGCCGGGCTGCCGAAGCGCACCCCCAAGGCCAACCTGGTGCCGGGCACGGCGAGTCAGCCGGCCCAGCAACAGCAGCCGCAGCAGGCGCCGGCGGCACCGGTCTCCGCGGACCGGCTGCGCAGCCGGATGGCCAGCTACCAGCAGGGTGTGCGGCGGGCTCGTCAGGAAGCACGTCAACAGGAGGAACAGAGTGAGTAAGCGTCCCGCCGGGGAGGATGCGTGACAACGCTTAGCCATGAGGCGCACAGGTTCGACTGGCTGATCACCGACTTCGTCCGCAACACGCCTGGAGTCGCGCATGCCGTCTGCGTCTCCGCGGACGGCCTCTGCCTGGCCGCCTCCGAAGGCTTCCCGCCAGACCGGGCCGACCAGCTGGCCGCCGTTTCCGCGGGTCTGTTGAGCCTGACCGTGGGCGCGTCCAGGGTGTTCGAGGGCGGCGCCGTGACGCAGACCGTCGTCGAGATGCAGCGCGGCCTGCTGCTGGTCATGGCGATCAGCGACGGCTCGGTGCTGACGGTGCTGGCGGGTCCCGATTGTGACATGGGGTTGGTGGCGTATCAGATGACGCTGCTGGTAGACAGGGCTGGGCAGGCGCTGACGCCGGCCTTGCGCGCCGAGCTCCAGGCCGCCAGGACGCGGTGATGTGATGGAACTGATGGGAGAGGGCCGTGTACGGCATTGACGGAATCGGGGAAGAAGAGCCCCTGTTCCGTCCTTACGCGGTGACCGGCGGCCGTTCCGAGCCGCGCTATCACCTTGCGATGGAGACGTTGGTCTCGTCCATGTCGATCCCGGACGACGAGATGGCCCTGCTCACCCCCGAGCACGAGGCCATCATGCAACTCTGCAGAACGTTCCGGTCGGTCGCCGAGATCTCGGCCCTGCTCCGCGTCCCGCTGGGCGTGGCAAGGGTGCTCGTGGCGGACATGTCCGATGAAGGGCTCGTCCGCCTGCACCAGCCACGCCTCAGCCAGGGACAGCCAGACCTCAACATGCTCGAAAGGGTGCTCAGTGGACTACGCAGGCTCTAGCCCTGGCCTCACGTCGACGAAGATCGTCGTCGCCGGGGGCTTCGGCGTCGGCAAGACGACGTTCGTGGGGGCGGTGTCCGAGATCCTCCCGCTCACCACGGAAGCGGTCATGACCGACGCGTCCGCGGGCATCGACGACCTCGGGATGACCCCGAACAAGCAGACCACGACCGTGGCCATGGACTTCGGGCGGCTCTCGCTCGACCGCGACCTGATCCTCTACCTGTTCGGCACGCCCGGGCAGCACCGGTTCTGGTTCATGTGGGACGACCTGGTGCGCGGCGCGATCGGCGCGGTGGTGCTGACCGACACCCGCCGCCTGGCCGACAGTTTCCCCGCGATCGACTACTTCGAAGAGGCCAAGCTGCCCTTCGTGATCGGCATCAACGGCTGGGAAGGGCAGTTCCTGCACTCCGATCAGGAGGTCAGGGAGGCGCTCGCGCTCCCGCCGCACGTGCCGGTCGTGCGTACGGACGCCCGCAACCGCGAGTCGGTCAAGGCGACGCTGATCGCGCTCGTCGAGCACGTCGTCCGCCTGCGCGCCGCTCCCGTGCGCTAGCCCCACGGGACGCTCGCCAGGGAGTTGAGCACCGGCACCAACTGCTCCTCCTCGTAGGCGAAATGGGCCTCCAGCTCGCCGGCGACACGCTCCAGCGTCGCCGGCTCGGTGCCCGCACGCAGCTCCCCGATGAGCGCGGCGATGACCACGTGCTCGCTCCGCAGCCGGTCGAGCGGCTCCGCCAGCTCGGGGAACGCCCTTTCCAGGTGCGGGAACACCACGCCGTCCTCGCCTGTGTGGTGGAAGGTCAGCCTGTCGCAGAACGCCAGGCAGTGCACACGCAGGTCGTCGGCGGACGCCTCACCGGCGCGCAGCCGGGCCAGTTCGGCCCTGAAGTAGTCGTGGATCTTGACCAGCTCGTTCCCGAACGCCAGCAGCCGCTCGTTCTCCGGATAGAGGGCGATGACCGGGATGACGCGGTCCGTCCCCTCCTGGTACGCGGCGAAGGCCGGCTCGATCGCGGCCTGGCGGGCGTACACGCGGTCGCGTTCCTCGCCCTCCAGCGGCACCGCCCTGGCCGCGAACCGCTCCTCGCCCAGCTCCACGACGACCTTGGGGTCGGCCAGGATGTCGTGGTACCAGGCCGGATCGCCGCGTCTGATGGCCTCGCTCCGCGAGGAGGTCCTGTGACGGATGTCCTCGCTTCGCGGCGGATCCGTCACAGGTCCTCCGGCGTTGGAGGCGAAGACCAGGATGCGGTCGCCGTCGCGCAGGTAGACCGCCGGATTGGTGCGAGGGCGCCCGGACCTGGCGCCCGTGGTGGTGAGCAGCACGAGCGGGGCTCTCTCGAACCTGCCGCCCACCTTGCCGCCGTTGGCCCTGAACTCCGCGATGACCTGCTGGTTGAAATCCGCGAGCTCCGTCACGTCACTATCCTTGGATGAGATGAGGATCATATTTGCTTTGCAAGCAAAGCTAATTTAGGCAGCAAGGTATTGTGGATGTCAACTGACGGCTTGAGCGTGGACGAGGGCATCAGGACGTTGCTGCTGCTGATGCCCCGGATGGTGGGGCGGGTGAAGCGGCACAAGGTGCCCGCCGAGCTGCAATCGCTGGCGCTGGCGCCGCGGCACCTGTCGTTGCTGGCGTACCTGCTGTTCGACGGCGCGATGACGGTGAACGAGCTGGCCGCGCGGCTGGAGGTGGCGCCGACGACGGTCAGCCTGATGGTGGGAGAGCTCAGCCGGAAGGGGGTGCTGGAGCGGCGCGAGGACGACGCCGACCGGCGACGCACGATCGTGAGCATCCCCGAGCGGCGCCAGGGCGCGATCCATGAGTGGCTCGGGCGCGGCGCCCAGGCGTGGCGGCAGGCGCTGGAGCCGCTCACGCCGGAGCAGCGCCGGATGTTCGTCGAGACGCTGCTGGCCTACGAGCAGGCGCTGTCGGAGGACTAGCGGTCGAGGCGCTGGTAGAGGCGGACCGCCAGGACGAAGAACACGACGGTGATCGCCAGGGGCCAGAGCACGGCCATGACGACCGCGTGCTGCGCCACCCATGAATCCCCGCCCCAGCCCGGGTTGCCGAACAGTTCCCTGGCCGCCGCCACCGTCGACGACAGCGGGTTCCACTCGGAGATCGCGCCCAGCCAGCCCGGCATGGTGTCCGGGGCGACGAAGGCGTTCGACAGGAAGCCGATCGGGAACTCCAGCGCCTGGATCGCCACCACGCCGCCCGGGTTCTTGGCCAGCAGCCCGAGGTACATCCCGAGCCACAGCAGCGAGAAGCGCAGGAGCAGCAGCAGGCCCACCGCGCCCAGCGCGCCCGGCAGCGTGGCCGGGCGCCAGCCCACCGCCAGGCCGCAGGTCAGCAGCCCGGCCAGGATCAGCACCGAGTGGAGCAGGTCGGCGATGCAGCGGCCGATGAGCACGCCCGACGGAGCCATGGGCATCGAGCGGAACCGGTCGGTGACGCCCTTGGAGGCGTCGGTGGTGACGGCGACCATGGTGCTGCTCAGGCCGAAGAGCATCGTCATGCCGTACATGCCGGGCATGAGGAACGCGAAGTAGTCCGCGCCTTGCGGCACCTTCACCGCGCCGCCGAACAGGTAGCCGAAGGCCAGCGTGACCACCACCGGGAAGATCACCCCGAAGATCACCGTCATCGGCTGGTTGGCCCAGTGGATCAGGTCGCGGCGGGCGACCGTCCAGCCGTCGGCCAGCGCCCACCGCAGCCGCCGTTCCTTCATCGAGATCTCGGTCATTTCGCGTCGCCTCCGGTAGCGGTGAGGTCCAGGAAGACTTCGTCCAGCGTCGGCCGGCGCAGCGCCACGTCCTCGATCTCGATCCCGGCCGCCGACAGTGCCGCGAGCACCTCGGTGAGCGCCTGCACCCGCTCGCTCACGGGTGCCGACACGTGTCTGGTGTCGTGATCGACCTCGGCCGGCCCCGAAGCCGCCCGGCCCACGATCGCGGCGGCCTCCGCCAGCCGCTCAGGGTCGTGGATCACCACGTCGAGCCGGTCGCCGCCGAGCTTCGACTTGAGTTCGTCGGGCGTGCCCTCGGCCACCACCCGGCCCGCGTCGATCACCGAGATCCGGTCCGCGAGCTGGTCGGCCTCCTCCAGGTATTGCGTGGTCAGCAGCACGGTGGTGCCACCTGACACCAGGTCGCGGACTGTGCGCCAGATCTCCGCGCGGCTGCGGGGGTCGAGCCCCGTGGTCGGCTCGTCGAGGAAGAGCACGGGCGGCGCGAGGATCATGCCGGCCGCCAGGTCGAGCCGGCGCCGCATGCCGCCCGAATACTCCTTCGCCGGACCCTTGTGCTCGAGCCCGAATCGTTCGAGTAATTCGTCCGCCCTGGCCCGGGCCGCCGCCGCGTCCAGGTGGTAGAGGCGGCCGAACAGCTCCAGGTTCTGCCGCCCGGTCAGCAACTCGTCCACCGCCGTGTGCTGGCCGACGAGGCCGATGCTGCGGCGCACCTGCCGGGGCTGGGTCGCCACGTCGAACCCGGCCACCTCCGCCCGGCCGCCGGAGGCTCGCAGGAGCGTGGTGAGGATCCGGACGGTCGTGGTCTTGCCTGCGCCGTTCGGGCCGAGCAGGCCGCGGACCGTGCCCCGGTCCACGTCCAGGTCGACGCCGTCGAGCGCCGCCTTTCCGTCGTACGTCTTACGCAGCCCTTGCGCGAGTACCGCTGACATGCCGCCCTCCGTTCGCTGCCGTACGCCGTACCGTACGACATACGATTCAACTTGGCAACCGTACGGTGTACCGTACGAAGGTGACCGTCGAATACTCGGGAAAGGGCGACCCCGCCCGCAGCCTCGCGCTGCTCTGGCGCACCAGCGAGCGGGCCAGTCGCAAGGGCAAGCCGGAGCTGAGCGTCGACCGCATCGTGCGCGCGGCCATCGAGGTGGCCGATGCGGAAGGGCTGCAGGCGTTGTCCATGCGACGCGTGGCCGAGCGGCTGGGCGTGGGGACGATGTCGCTGTACACGTACGTGCCGGGCAAGCCGGAGCTGTTCGACGTCATGCTCGACACGGTCTACGGCGAGACCGCCCGGCCGGAGGACGTCCCCGGCGGCTGGCGGGGCAGGCTGGAGCAGATCGCCAGGGAGAACTGGGCGCTCTACCTGCGCCATCCGTGGCTGCTGCAGGTGGCGGCCAGCCGGCCGGTGCTCGGGCCGAACGTCACCGCCAAATACGACTACGAGCTGCGCGCCGTGGACGGCATCGGCCTGACGGACGTGGAGATGGACTCGGTGATCACGCTGATCACCGGCTTCGTCCACGGCACGGCGCGGGGCGCGGTGGAGGCCGCGCAGGCGGAGAGCCAGACGGGCATGACCGACGAGCAGTGGTGGGCCGCGCACGCGCCCTTCCTCGGCCGCATCGTCGACGCCGGCCGCTTCCCGACCGCGTCCAGGGTCGGCCAGGCGGCCGGCGAGGCGCTCAACGCGGCCTACAGTCCGGAGCACGCCTTCGAGTTCGGCCTGCAGCGGGTCCTCGACGGCATCGAGGCCCTGGTGAACAGCCGCCACCCACGATGACGAGGCCGAACCTCAGCGGGGGATCCAGTCCTTCCACACGATCTTGTTCTCCGCCACCCAGCGGGCGGCGGCCTGCTCGGCGGTCATCTTCTCGTTGATCATGTCGCTGGCGACGGCGTTCTGGTCGTCGTTGGTCCAGCTGAAGTTCCGGACCAGCTCGTACGCCTTGCCGCCGCTCGTCGCGAACCGCTTGCTGACGATCTTGTCCAGCAGGTACGGCGGGTAGTCGCAGGCGACCTTCGCCGGGTCCGCGTCGCAACCCACGGCGTACGGGGGCAGCGCGACTTTCACGAGTTTGACCTTGGTGAACAGCCATTGCGGCTCGTAGAAATACATGAGCAACGGCGTACGGTTCTTCGTCGCCTCCTGGGCCGCCTTGATCAACGCGGCCTCGCTGCCCGAGTAGACGACCTTGTAATTGAGGCCGAGGTTCTTGACGAGGGCTTCGTCATTGGTGACGAAGGTCGGATCGCCGTCCAAGATCTGCCCGAGGTCCCCGGTTTTCTGGGTCCGGAATAGATCTTTGTACTTGTTGAGGTTTCGGTAGTCCGTAATGCCGGGGTATTTCTTGACCATCCATTCGGGGACGTACCAGCCGATCACTCCCTTGTTCCCGGTGAGGCCGGCTGACAGGGCCACCTTCTTCTGCTCGATGAACTCCTTCTTCAGATGTGGATGGCCCCAGTTCTCGACGATCACGTCGACCTTGCCGTCCGCGAAATCCCGCCAGGAATCGTCCTCCTTCATCTTCCGCAGGTTCACCTTGTAGCCCAGCTCGCGCTCCAGCAGGTACGCCAGCACGGCGGCCTGGGCTTCGTACCCGACCCAGGCGTGGATGTCGAGGTTGACGGTGCCCTTGGACCCGGCGGCGGTCTTGGGCTCCTCACCGGAGCACGCCGCCAGCAGGAGCATGGCCGCCGCCATCGGGCCTGCCAGCTTCCTCATCGAGCCTCCTCGATCCGTGGAGCGGGTGCGAGAGTGTGACGAGAGTACGCCCTCCGAAGGGCGGTCGGCGGCGTGGCGGGAAGATCCGGCCCACGGCCGGGGCGAGGAAGTCAAGCGCATGGGGTTCTCCGCGGCCGCGGCCCCCGCATGGGGGCCGCGGTCATGAGGGGGTCAGCTGGGAATCCAGGCCTGCCACTTGGCGGTGTTGGCCTCGACCCACTTCTTGGCGGCCTGCTCGCCGGTCATGCCGTTGTTGGTCATGTCGTCGGCGACGGCGTTCTGGTCCTCGTTGGTCCAGCTGAAGTTCTTGACGAGCTCGTAGGCCTTGCCGCCGGCGTCGGCGAACTTCTTGCTCACGATCTTGTCGAGGTCCATCTCCGGGTAGTCGCAGGCGACCTTCTTGGGGTCGGCGTCGCAGCCCTCGGTGTAGGCGGGCAGCTTGACCCGGACCAGTTCGGTCTTGCTGAACAGCCAGTGCGGGTCCCAGAAGTAGAACAGCAGCGGCTTCTTCTGCTCCTGCGCCTGCTGAGCGCCCTTGATCAGGGCCGCCTCACTGCCGCCGACCACGACCTTGTAGTTCAGCTTGAGGTTCTTGATCAGTGCTTCTTCGTTGCTGACGTACGACGGGTCGCCGAAGAGCAGCTGACCCTTGTCGCCGGACTCCGAGGTCTTGAAGAGCTCGGCGTACTTGTTGAGGTTCTTGTAGTCGGTGATGTCGGGGTACTTCTCGGCCATCCACTTGGGGATGTACCAGCCGATGACGCCCTTGTTGCCGGTGGAGCCGGCCACGACCGCGGTCTTCTTCTCGTCGATGAACTTCTTCTTCAGATCCGGGTGGCCCCAGTTCTCGATGATGACGTCGACGTCGCCGGTCTCGAAGCCCTCCCAGGCCAGCTGCTCCTTGATCTCGGGGAGTTCGACCGTGTAGCCGAGCTCGTTCTTCAGCAGGTACGCGACGACGTTCGCGCTCGCCTCGTACCCCACCCACGGGTTGATCGCGATCTTGACGGTCCCGGCGGCGCTGGACGAGCCGCCCTGCGGGGCGGCGGCGGAGGCGCTGGGAGATGTCTCCACAGTGGCGCCGCCGCAGCCGACGGCGGCGAGCCCAAGTACTAGGAGGCCTGCGAGCAGGCGAATCTTCATGTGAGCTTCCTCTTTCGGGGGGACGGACGCCTGTCGGCGCCCTGCGTGATGCGGTCGAGCATGACTCCGAGGAGCACGGTCGCGATGCCTGCCACGAATCCGAGTCCGAAGTCGGTGCGCTGAGAGAAGCCGAGAACCACGTCGTAGCCGAGCGCTCCGGCCCCGACGAGGCCGCCGACGACCACCATGGCCAGCGTCATGACGATGCCCTGGTTGGCCGCCAGCAGGATGGCCTGCCTGGCCATCGGCAGCTGCACCTTCCACAGGAGCTGGCCCGGCGTCGAGCCGGCGGCGGTGGCCGCCTCGACGACCTCGGTGGGGACGGCCTTGATGCCGTCCTCGACCAGGCGCACCACCGGCGGCACCGCGTAGATGATGGAGGCGAAGATCGCGGTGAACCTGGTGGTCTCGAACAGGGCCAGCGCCGGCAGCAGGTACACGAAGGCCGGCATGGTCTGAGCGGCGTCGAGCAGGGGCCGCTGGACGGCCGAGTAACGGGGCGAGCGGGCCGCGGCCACTCCGAGCAGCAGCCCGATGACGAGCGTGACCAGCACCGCGACAGCGACCGTGGTCATCGTCTGCATGGCGTGCTCCCACGTGCCGAGCAGCGCGATCGCCAGCAGGCAGCCGACCGCGATCAGCGCCGGGCGCACGCCGCTCACCCGCCAGGCGACGACCAGCACCGCGAGCGCCACCAGCCACCAGGGGGCCGAGACCAGCAGCGACTCCAGCCGGTTGAGCACGTTGATGGTGACGAGGTCCTTGATGAACGTCGTGACGGGATACCAGGTGGTCTCGGCCCAGCGGACGGCGTCGTTGACCTCGGCCACGAGGTTGACCGTCCAGCTCTCCGGCCACTGGCGCGGCAGCACGGGGATGAGCGCGAGACCTGCCGCGCCGAGCACGCCGGCCGCCGCCAGGTCGACTCTGCCGAGCTTGGTGTGCGGCCCCCGCCTGTTCATGGCCTCACTCCGTGAGGCGGCTCGGTCGCCATACGCCGCCGCCTTCCCCCGCTCTGGTCGCTCCGCTCCCGCCGCTCCTCCAGGCGACGGCACTCCCTTGCGGGCGATCGCCATCATCATCCGGTCGAGCATCACGGCCATGATCACGATGGCCACGCCCGCCGGCAGCATGATGCCGACCTGGGCTCGCGACAGGCCCCGGATGATCTCGCTGCCGAGACCCGGCGCGGAGATCAGGTTCGCGATGACGACCATGGACAGCGCCATCATGATCGTCTGATTGACCGCCAGCGCCATCGTGGACCTGGCCAGCGGCAGGTAGACCTTGAAGAGGGTCTGCCGCCGGGTGGCGCCCAGCGAGGACGACGCCTCGACCGCCGTGGGGGAGACCTCCGAGATGGCCAGCGCGGTGATGCGGATGGCCGGCGGGATCGCGTAGATCATCGTCGCGATGACCCCGGCGGGCGCGCCGATGTGGAAGAACAACGCGAGCGGCGCCAGGTACGCGAACGTCGGCATGATCTGCATGACGTCCAGCACAGGCGTGATCGCCCGCCGCACGCGGTCCGACCGCCCGGCCCACACGCCCACCGGGATCCCGATCGCCAGCGACAGCAGGACCGCCACTCCGACCAGGGCCAGCGTGTCGATGCTCGACTGCCAGAGCCCCAGGAAGCCGAGCGCGCTCACGCCCGAGACCACGAGCAGCGCGATGCGCCAGCCGCCGGCCAGCCAGGCCAGAGCGCCCATGACGCCGGTGAGGCCCGGCCAGCCGAGCGCGTGCAGGACGGCCTGGAACAGGCCGTAGAGCTCGCCGACGAAGAGCCTGATGTAGTTGAGGAAGTACAGGAAGAGCGGGTTGTCGTTGCGGTGGTCGTCGATCCACTCGCGCAGGTCGGTGATGGCGAGGAACTGCGGCGCCTCCTTGTCGTGCGGCAGCGTCCCCGTGCCGCGGAAGACCACGTACGCCACCGCGAACAGGACCGCCACCCCCGCCGGCGCCGCCCACCTCGGCAGTCCGAGGCGTGAAGGCGTGCTGACCGCCGTCGTTGTGCTCATGCGCCCGCCTTGACGGCGACGTCCTGCCCCGAGAGGAAGGTCAGCAGGTCCACGCGGTCGACGACGCCCACGAGCTCGCCGCCGTCCACGACCTTGATCGGGCGGGACGAGGCGGAGGCCACGCCGATGGCGTCCTTGATGAGCGTGGCGGCCGCCAATTCCGGACCGTCCAGCGGCTCGCCGGGCTCCGGTTCGCGGCACATCCACCGCAGGGTCAGCACGTGGCTCCTGGGTACGTCGCGGACGAAGTCGGCCACGTAGTCGTCGGCAGGCGCGCCCACCAGCTCCTCCGCGGTGCCGAGCTGCACGATCGAGCCCGCCCGCATGATCGCGATCCGCTCGCCCAGCTTGAGCGCCTCCGACAGGTCGTGCGTGATGAACACCATCGTCTTGCCGACTTCCCGGTGCAGGCGGATCACCTCGGCCTGCATGTCCCGCCTGATCAGCGGGTCGAGCGCGCTGAACGGCTCGTCGAACAGCATCACCTGCGGGTCGACCGCCAGCGCGCGGGCCAGGCCCACACGCTGCTGCATGCCACCGGAGAGCTGGTCGGGATAGGCGTCGGCGTACCCGTCGAGGCCGACGAGCGAGAGGATCTCCGCCGCCCGCGCGTGCCTGGCGGCCTTGGGGGTGCCCTGGATCTCCAGGCCGTACGCGACGTTGTCGATCACCTTGCGGTGCGGCAGCAGGCCGAAGTGCTGGAAGACCATGCTGACCTGGTGGCGGCGGATCTCGCGGAGCCGGGCGGGTGAGGCCCGTCCGATGTCATCGCCACCGATTTTGATCTCGCCGGCGGTGGGCTCGATGAGCCGGGTGAGGCAGCGTACGAGGGTGGACTTGCCGCTGCCCGACAGGCCCATGACCACGAAGACCTCGCCGGGGCGCACCTCGAAGCTCACGTCCCTCACGGCGGCGGTGCAGCCGGTCCTCTCTCTCAACGCGGCGGGTTCGAGATGCCGGTCCTCGCTGTCCAGCACCCTTTGTGCCCTGGGTCCGAAGATCTTCCAAAGCCCCGCAACAGTGATTGCCGCGCTGTCGGGAGAAACCCCCACACTCGCCTCCTCGTTTGCCGTCGCTCAACATATGTGGTGAATAACGTCAATCTCAACGCTGTGACCGTCCAGAGACCTGGGTGCTTCCAGTGTGTTATTCGGTTTGAATCGATTAAATCCCCCATAAGTGGACATGGGGTGGGTGGAAGATCCATTTCTGACCCCCAGAGTGGGGCACATGGAGCTCCAGCTTCTATTCCCAGGAGTCACACGGCTCAAATTTTGTCGCGTTATGTTCGCTTGGCCACCAGCGGTGTGATGTGTTCCAATTACCGACACTTGATGATTTGCCAGGGGACACAGCACCCCCTCATATACGCCGATTTGGGCGAGGTGCGTTCGGTGAGTACAGAGCTGGGCCAGATGCAGGCCGGCGAGAGTAACTGGCGCCTGCGTAACTGGCGTGTCCGGGCACGGCTCGTCGCTCTCATCCTGATTCCGACGGCCGCCGCGGTGTTGCTGGGCGGCATCCAGGTGCTCGCCTCGACGTCCGCCGCGGGCGACTTCGCCCGTACGAACCAGTTCGCCCAGCTCTCCTCGGAGCTGGGCGCGCTCACCCACGCCGTCTCCGGCGAGCGGGCCAGGACCGCCTGGTACATCGCACGCAACCGGCCCGCGAGCATGCTGGGCGACGTACAGAACCAGATGAACGAGGTGGACCTCGAGGCCAAGGATGTGCGCGGCATCGCCAAGCAGCTGCTGGCCGAGGTCACCGGCCGTACCGCCGACCAGCTCGAGCAGTTGCTCAGCCGCCTGGACGACCTGACCGGCCTGCGCAAGCAGGCCCTCGACGCCAACCTGCTGGCCGCCCCCGCCGTCGAGCTCTACACGACGGTGATCAACGACCTGCTGTCCGTCCACAACGAGCTGATCAAGGGCAGCGCCGACGACGAGCTGTTCCGCCAGACCCGCCTGCTCGACGCGCTCGCCCGTGCGAAGGAGAGCGTCTCCTACCAGCAGGCGCTGGTCACGGTCGTCCTGGTCGAGGAGGCCTTCGACCAGGACCAGCTCAAGCGCTTTTTCGGCGAGCAATCCAAGGAGGACAACGAACGCAAGGCCTTCGACGCCGAGGCCACCGCCGACGAGCGCCGCTTCTTCGACGAGACGGTCTACGGCAACTCCGCCGAGCGCATGTTGTTCCTGAGAGAGCTGGTGCTGATCAGGGCCACGGAGGGGTTGCCGCTGCGCGGCCTCGACCTGGCCAAGAAGGACGACGCCAGGGAGTGGTTCACGGCCACCAAGGTCGTCGTCGACTCCATGCGCAAGGTCGAGGAGCGCCACGCCCAGGGCATCGTGGCCCGCAGCGAGTCGCTCAGCGCGGACGAGCGGCAGCGGGCCATCGCGATCGCGGGCGCCGTGCTCGCGCTGACGGTGGCCGTGCTGCTGGTCACCACCGGAGTGGCCAGGTCGCTCGTACGGCCGCTGCGCCGCCTGCGCGGCGAGGCCCTGGAGATCGCCGGCAAGCGCCTGCCCGCCTTCGTCCAGCACCTGCGCGAGTCCCGCGACGGCGCGGTCGACACCGAGGTCCCGCCCATCGGCATCTTCACCAAGGACGAGGTCGGCGAGGTCGCCCGCGCCTTCGACGAGGTCCACCGCGAGGCCGTGCGGCTGGCCGGCGACGAGGCGCGGCTGCGCTCCAACGTCAACGCCATGTTCGTCAACCTGTCGCGGCGCAGCCAGACGCTGGTCGAGCGGCAGCTCACGCTGATCGAGAAGCTGGAGCGGGGCGAGCGCGACGACACCCGGCTCGGCGACCTGTTCAAGCTCGACCACCTGGCCACCCGCATGCGCCGCAACAGCGAGAACCTCCTGGTCCTCGCCGGCCAGGAGGCCGCGCGCAAGTGGAGCGAGCCGGTCGAGCTGATGGACATCGTGCGCGCGGCGCTCGGTGAGGTCGAGAGCTACGACCGGGTCAGCATCCAGATCGAGTCGGACGTCGCCGTCGCCGGGCAGGCCGTCACCGACGTCGTGCACCTGCTCGCCGAGCTGATCGAGAACGCCGTCTCCTTCTCCTCGCGGGACACCAAGGTCATCATCAACAGCAGCCGCATCGACGGCGGCGCGCTGATGTTGTCGGTCACCGACAACGGCATCGGCATGAGCCAGGAGGAGCTGGGCGAGGCGAACTGGCGGCTGGACAACCCCCCGGTCGTGGACGTGTCGGTGTCGCGGCGCATGGGGTTGTTCGTGGTCGGCCGGCTGGCGCTGCGGCACAACATCAGGGTCCAGCTGCGCCGCCAGGACATCGGCGGGCTGACCGCCATGGTGCTGATCCCGCCCATGCTGCTCACCGCCGCGCCCAGCCCGCTGCCCCTGCCCCAGTCGCGGCCGCAGCTCCAGCCGCCGCCCCAGCATCAGCCGGACGTGCAGGTGCCCAGGCAGGCCGCCTCCGCCATGCAGTCCTTCGGGCACCCGTCCTTCGAACATCCCTCCTTCGGGCACCCATCCTTCGAACATCCCTCCTTTGAGCACCCGTCCTTCGACATCGCGCCTCCGGCGCCCGCGCCCTCGTCCTGGTTCAGCTCGCAGCACCCGCATTCCGGCTCGGCGTCCCTGGAGCAGCCGCTGGATCCCGCGGCGTCGTACCCGTCGTTCGCCACGCCTGCCCCGTCCTCCCACGCGCCGGGCCCGGCGGCCCCGGCGAAGGACGAGTTCCTGCCGATCTTCGCCTCCGTCGAGGAGAGCAGCTGGTTCAGCAAGTCGACGCCGACGGCCGACCGGCGCGAGCCCGCCGGCTGGTCGTCGTCCGCCGACCAGGGCTGGCAGGCGGCCGGCGCGGCCGCGGAGCCCGCGCAGAGCGGGACGACCAACTCTGGCTTGCCGAAACGGACGCCAAGAGCGAATCTGGTACCGGGCACCGCAAACCCGAAGCCGCCGCCCGCTCCCGCTCCTTCGCTCTCACCTGACCGCCTGCGCAGCAGGCTGGCCAGCTACCAGCAGGGCGTGCGCAAGGGTCGCTCAGAGCTCGAGGAGGACTCATGAAGGAGCTGAGTCAAGCCGCCAGGGACATGAACTGGCTGGTCACCAGCTTCGTCGAGGAGGTCCCCGGCGTCGCGCACGCAGTGGTCGTCTCCGCCGACGGCCTGCCCATGGCGTTCTCCCGAGACTTTCCCAAGGACCGCGCCGACCAACTGGCCGCCATCGCGGCCGGGCTGGTCAGCCTCACGCAGGGCTCCGCGCGCGTCTTCGAGGGCGGAGGGGTCACCCAGACCCTCGTCGAGATGGAACGCGGTCTGCTGCTGGTGATGTCCATCAGCGATGGATCGTGCCTGGCGGTGCTGGCCGCGCCCGACTGTGACATGGGCCTGGTGGCCTACCAGATGACGATCCTGGTCGAGCGCGCCGGACAGGTGCTGACGCCGGCCGTGCGGGCGGAACTCTCGTCCGCGCGACCATGGTGAGGGGAGCAGACGTTGGCATCATGGCACAACGGGGAGGCGGAGCCCGAGCGCAGCTCGCTGGTCCGGATGTACGCCGTCACAGGCGGCCGGACCACTCCGCGCACCGACCTCGCCATGGAAGCCCTGGTATCGTCGGCCACCTCGGTGCAGCTCGGACCGACCTACGCCCGCGAACACCGTGCGATCAGCGAGCTGTGCCGTCAAGTGAGATCCGTGGCGGAGATCTCCGCGCTGCTGGGCGTCCCGCTCGGCGTGGCGCGGGTGCTGATCGCCGACATGGAGGCGGATGGGCTGGTCAGGGTGTACCAGCCGCAGTTGGAGGCGGGCCTGCCGGACAGGGGCCTGCTCGAAAGGGTTTTGAGTGGACTTCGCAGGCTCTAGCCGGCTCACCTCCACGAAGATCGTTGTGGCCGGCGGGTTCGGTGTGGGCAAGACCACGTTCGTGGGCTCGGTCTCCGAGATCATGCCGCTGACCACGGAAGCGGTGATGACCGAGGCCTCCCAGGGCATCGACGACCTCGGGCACACGCCCGGCAAGACGACCACCACCGTGGCGATGGACTTCGGCCGGCTCTCGCTCGATCGTGACCTGATCCTCTACCTGTTCGGCACGCCCGGGCAGCACCGGTTCTGGTTCATGTGGGACGACCTCGTACGCGGCGCCATCGGCGCCGTCGTGCTCGTTGACTCCATGCGCCTGGCCGACAGTTTTCCCGCCGTCGACTACTTCGAGGACTCGGGCCTCCCGTTCATCGTCGGCCTCAACGGCTGGAACGGCGAGTTTCCGCACATCGAGAACGAGGTGCGGGAGGCGCTCACGCTCTCGCCGCACGTCCCGATCGTCCGGACGGACGCCCGCGAGCGGCAGGCGGTCAAGAACACGCTCATCACGCTCGTGGAGCACGCAGTCTCCGTCCGGGCCGACTAAACCTGGTCGGCCCACCAGTAGGCTGCCACCAGCTCCGCCACCAGCGTCTCGGTCAGCAGGGCGACGTCCGGATCGTCGTCGTACGCGTACCGCACGGTGGCCGCGGCGTCCTTCACCTCCGCGCCCACGGCGATCACGGTGGACCCGCGCTCGCGTACCCAGTCCATGGCCTGCGCGTCGTACCGGGATCCGGGGAAGAACAGGGCCCGGTAGTCGAGGGTCTTGGTCAGGTACACGTCCACATGGGCCCAGTCGCCCGTCTCGCAGGCGTCGGCGGGGCGGCGCGGGCCCTCCCGGACCATGAGCGCCGACTGCTCGGCCGACGACAGGCGCTCGGCGGGGGCGATCGTGTACACGCCGTGGGGGCCGTCCAGCAGCTCCATGACCAGCGGGAGCCACTCGTCCCTGCGGTCCAGGAGGTCCGCGGTGGCCTCGGCGCTCCGCCTGATCAGCGCGGGCACGTCGCGGCCCGTCCCGGTCAGCTTCGCCTCCAGGGCAAGGAGGAGCGCCAGCGTGTGCTGGAACGTACGGCAAGCCACCCCGCCGCGTTCCTCGCCGGCCCGCATCGGGATCACCTGATCGGCGCCCGCGGCGAGGGGCGATGCGGGCGCGCCGGGAGGTCGGCCGGGGTTGGTTGGTGGGAAGCCGGGAGGTCGGCCGGGGTTGGTTGGTGGGAAGTTCGTGAGCGCGGCCACGAAAGCCGGGCCGCCCGCGTAGCGCTCCACGGCGTCCAGGGTCTCCCTGCTGCCGCCCGTGGCCGAGATCGGGACGACCAGCGTGCCGGGTGAGGGCGGGTAGGTGGCCGCCGCTGAGGCGTAGTCGGCGTACGCGTCGATGCCGGCGGCGCGCAGGCGCAGGGCGGCGACGCCGGCGGCGTAGCGGGAGCTGCCCATGCCCAGGAACAGGACCCTCGCCGGGCTTTCCGGGAGGTTCTCGAACGGGTCCTCGGCGGTGAGGGCGTCGGCCAGGTTCGCCAGGGCGTCCGGCTTGGACTCCAGGTCGGAGAGGTAGAGCTCAGGATTCACGTGATGTTCTCCTCGGGGTACCAGGTGCGCAGGACGCCCATGGGGGCGTAGCGCCAGCGGGGGAGGTGGCGGGCGGCGTAGATCAGCTCGCGGCACTCCTGCTCGACCTCGAACGGGCGGATCAAGTTCTCGTCCAGGAGGTCCGGGCGGTTCCGCGCGGCCAGGCGGGCGCGGTAGGCGGCCAGCATGGTGGCGCGGGCCTCGGCCGCCCAGGCCGCCGCCCGGTCGGGTGGGGTGGCCCTCCTCTTGATCGCCACCTGGGCCACGTGCTCCAGACTCGTCGTCAGCTGGGCCACGTCCCTGGCGGCCGGTTGGTGCGGGTCGGCGTCCGCGACCGTGGGGTTGCCGTCGAAGTCGATGACCGCGTAGCCGTCCTGCCATTTGAGGATCTGGCCCACGTGGAGGTCGCCGTGGATCCTGATCCGCGGGGTGGTGATGGGGGCGTTGAGCCTGGTCAGCTCGTGTCTGAGGCGCTCGGCTCCGGCGGCCAGCCAGCGGCCGTCCTCGCCGTCCGTGAGTGCGAGCGCCTCGGCGAGCGCCGCCTCCGCCCGCACGGCCGCCGGTGTCCCGCCGGGCTGCGTCGTACGGGTGCTGGCCGCACCGGCGCTTGGCGGGGTCCGTTCCTCTGGTGAGGTGTCCTCGTGCGGTGAAGAGGCGGGGAAGGTGGAGAGGGCGAGGTGGAGGCCGGCGGTGAGGTGGCCGAGGGCGGTGGCGAAGGCGGTGCGGCCGGCGGCGGCCTCGTCGACGCACCACTCCCAGCCGTCCCTGGCCTCCGGCAGGAAGCCGGTCACCAGGGCCAGGAGGCATTCGCGGCCGTCCACCGGCCCCGTCAGGGCGGCATAAGGCGGGGCTGTCTCGTTGAAGCCCGCCTCAACGAGGTGGGCGAGGAGGTCCGGGGTGGGGTGGGGAAGCGGCGCCGGCGGGGTCAGCCACTTGACGACCACCTTTTCGGCCACCACGACCGAGTAGTTCGTCTGGTCCACGTGAGCGCCGAAATCACGCTCAGTAGGCACCCCGGTGTGGAGATCTCCAAGGTCGTACGGGAGGCTGGGCAACGGAAGGAAGCGTCGTACGGTGAACGGCGGCGGCACCTCCCCCTCCAACACCGTCAGGAGAGCGGCGGTGAGCCCGCGATCTCGGGCGGTAAGGGGTTTCTCACCCAGCGAGATCAATCGCCGAGCAATTGAATACGAATTCAACACGTAGAACAAACTTCCTGGTAGCAATGTGGGGAAAAGTCTTGCTCATGTTGACTACTGCTGCAACACTCCTGGTCTGGTCTGCTGTGTCCGGTAAGGTCGCGCGACCCCTCGTACATCGCACATTCAGAAGGAGTAGCGGCCGTGTCTCGTACCCGGTTCACCCGTCGTCTTCCGGCTGCCGCGGCGGCGGCCGGCCTCGCGCTTGCCGTAGCGGCGTGCGGCGGTGAGTCGTCGAACGGCTCAGAAGGCACGACCGTGGCGGCAGCCGATCAGCTCAAGCCCAACGCGGATCTGTCGCAACAGTCACTCCAAGTGACGGTCTGGGACGGTTACACGCCCAAGGAGCTTCCTGAGAAGGTCAAGGCGAAGCTCAAGGTCAAGGACATGAAGATCACCCTCCACGCCACCAACGAGGAGGCGATGGCCAAGCTCACCGCCTCCGGTGACAGCGGCGTCGACGTGGCGTTCGTGTCCGGCCAGTACGCCCAGGCGCTCAACGAGCAGGGCCTTCTGGAGCCGATCCATCCCGAGCTGATCCCCAACCTGGCCAACCTCTACCCCGAGGCCACCCAGCTGTCCTACGACAAGGGCAACAAGTACTCCGTGCCCTACACCTGGGGCACCACCGGCATCTGCTACCGCACGGACCTGGTGAAGGCCGAGCCGACGAGCTGGAACGATCTTCTCAAGCCTCCTGCCTGGGCCGACAAGAAGGTCACGATGATGACCACCGAGCGCTGGCTGGCCCTGCCCGCGCTCAAGTCCCTCGGCTACTCGGTCAACACCGACAAGGACGAGGAGATCGCCAAGGTCAAGGAGCTGCTGATGGCGGCCAAGCCTCACCTGCTCAAGTACGACGACACCACGTTCGGCGACCTGCTGAAGTCCGGCGAGGCCGTCATGGTCGAGGCGTGGGACGGCTGGTGCCCGACCACGGACCCGAAGGGCAACATCGCCTTCAAGGTGCCGAAGGAGGGCAGCGACCTCTGGGTGGACACCATGGTGATCATGAAGTCCTCCAAGAACAAGGAGGCGGCGCACGCCCTGATCAACTACGTCCTCGACCCCGAGATCCACAGCTGGGCCGCCCAGAACATCAACTACAAGGTGCCCAACAAGGCCGCCATGGAGAAGGTGCAGGTCCCCAAGGGCTCGCTGCTCGGCATCAAGCCCGCAGAGCTGCTCGACGGTGAGTCGATCATCGACCTGGGTCAGTCGTCGACCAAGTACACCCGCCTGTCGAGCGAAGTCACGCAGTCGTAGTCGCGGTGAAGTCTGAGGTTGAGGCCCGGCCGGTGTCCCATGCGAGGGGACGCCGGCTGGGCGCGTTCGTTTTCCTCTCGCCCGGGTTGACGTACCTGGTCGTGCTGCTGCTGGTGCCGCTGGCGCTGGTGCTGAGCTACACGGTGTTCCAGCGTGGGCGCTTCGGCGGCGTGGTGTACGAGTTCACGACCGAGAACTTCACCCGCCTGATCGACCCGCTCTACCTGAGCGTGCTCGGCGGGTCGCTGAAGATCGCCGGCCTCACGACGCTGCTCGCGCTGCTGCTCGGCTACCCGACGGCCTACCTCATCGCCCAGCTGCCCAGGAAGTGGAAGACTGTGGCGCTGGTGATGGTCGTGCTGCCGTTCTGGACGAACTTCATCATCCGGATGTACGCCTGGATCATCCTGCTGAGCGGGCCCGGCCTGGTGAACTCGCTGCTGGGCACGGAGCTGGAGCTGCTCTACAAAGAGGGCACGATCGTGGTGGGCCTGCTCTACTCGTACCTGCCGCTGATGGTGCTGCCGCTGTACGCCGCCATCGAGAAGCTCGACCCGCAACTGCGCGAGGCGTCGGCCAACCTGGGGGCCTCCGGGTTCACCACGTTCCGCAAGGTGACGCTGCCGCTCACGGTGCCGGGTGTGCTGACCGGTTGCCTGTTCGTGTTCGTGCCGAGCTTCGGGAACTTCGTCATTCCCGAGATCCTCGGCGGCGGCAAGACGCTGATGGCCGGCAACGTGATCCGCAACGAGTTCCTGAAGGCGCGCGACTGGCCGTTCGCCTCGACGGTGACGCTGGCGCTCATCGCAGTGCTGGTCTTGCTGCTGCTCGCGCAGGCATGGGCGGCCCGCCGTGCGTAGGTCCAAGCTCTTGTACGTCCCGTTCTGGGCGACGTACCTCTTCCTCTACCTGCCGATCGTCGTGCTGGTCGTCATGTCGTTCAACTCCGGCAGTTCGGCGTACACGTACGAGGGCTTCAGCCTCAAGTGGTACGGCGCGCTGGCCGAGGACCAGCGGATCATGACCGGCGTGGTCAACACGCTGGTGGTGGCCGCGGGCTCGACCGTGATCGCGACCGTGCTCGGCACGCTGCTGGCCGTGGGCCTGGCCCGGCACACCAGGTCGAAGGCCCTGGACGCGCTCGCGCTGATGCCGGCCGTGCTTCCCGACCTGGTCCTGGCGATCGGGCTGCTGATGTTCTACAGCCTGATCCAGATGACGCTCGGCCTGCAGTCGGTGATGCTCTCGCACGCGCTCTTCTCGATGGCGTTCGTCGCGGCGGTGGTGCGCACCAGGCTGTCGGGCGCCGACTCCTCGCTGGAGGAGGCCTCGCGCGACCTGGGGGCCGGGCCGGTGGTCACGTTCTTGAAGATCACGCTGCCGCAGCTCACGCCCGGCATCGTCGCGGGCGCACTGCTGGCGTTCACGCTGTCGCTGGACGAGTTCGTGATCGCCTTCTTCACGATCGGGAACGCCGAGCCGACGCTGCCGATCGTCATCTATTCCATGATCCGTTTCGGGGTGACCCCGAAGATCAACGCCCTGGCCGCAATCCTGCTCCTGGTGAGCTTCACGGCGGTGATCGCCGGGCAGCGACTGACCAAGATCGGGGAGAGGGAGCCGAAGCGCACACCTGGAGGACCACGTGTGGACCTCCAGGTGCAAGGTGAGGCGGACTCGACCAGTAAGAGAGTGTCACGTGCTCAAGATTGACGGCGTCACCCGGAGGTTCGGGGACGTCACCGCGCTCGACGACGTCTCGCTCCAGATCGAGCAGGGCGAGTTCTTCGCCCTGCTGGGGCCCTCCGGCTGCGGCAAGACCACGCTGCTGCGCATCATCGCCGGGTTCGAGACGCCCGACCGCGGCAGGGTCTCGCTCGACGGCGAGGACCTGCTGGCCAAGGCGCCGAACCGGCGGCCGATCAGCCTGATGTTCCAGTCATACGCGTTGTTCCCCCACATGACCGTGGCCAAGAACGTGGCCTACGGGCTGGAGCGGGAGCGGCTGGCGCGCCAAGAGATCAAGCAGCGCGTCGGCGAGGTGCTGGAGACCGTGGGCCTGTCGCAGCACGCGAACCGCAGGCCCGCCCAGCTGTCCGGCGGGCAGCGGCAGCGGGTCGCGCTGGCGCGTTCCATCGTCAAGCGCCCCCGCCTGCTGCTGCTCGACGAGCCGCTGTCGGCGCTGGACAAGAAGGTCCGCGCCGACATGCAGCTGGAGCTGAAGCGGCTGCAGCACGAGGTCGGCATCACGTTCGTGGTCGTCACCCACGACCAGGAGGAGGCCATGTCGCTGGCCGACCGCATCGCGGTCTTCGACAGCGGCAGGGTGCGTCAGGTGGACGAGCCGGTCGCGCTCTACGAGCGGCCGAGGTCGCCGTTCGTGGCGGACTTCGTCGGCGCCAACAACCTCTTCCGCGGCGTCGCAAGTGGCCTGGAGGCGCTCAAGAGCGAGGAGTTCGGGATGTTGCCCGGAACGCCGCTCACGGAGCTTGTGGGGGGCTCTGCGGCGCTTCTGGCGGTACGTCCGGAAAAGATAGACCTCGCCGACGAGAGTGCCGTCAGAGGTCTCCCGGGCAGCGTTCTGGACGTCGCCTTCTACGGCGGCGTGTCACACATCTCCGTGGGCGTGCCCGGGCACCCCAAGCCGGTGCTGGCGGCCGTGCAGGGAGCCGGCACGGTGCGGACGGGCGCCAAGGTCAAGGTCCGATGGGCCGCCGAGGACGCGGTCATCATGGCGGTCGATCAATGAGCCAGGTCGTTGCCCGTGGCCGTGCGGGCGTAGGACAGGATCAGTTCGGCCGCCTCCTCGGGGCCGATCACCGGGTGCCTGGCCGTGATGCGGTAGCCGTACGCGTCCTCCAGGGACACCAGGTTGCGCGCGATCGTCTGCGAGTCCGAGCTCAGCTTGAACACGCCCAGCGCGGACCCCGTGTCCAGGATCGCCTGGTACATCGACACCTGGCGGTCGTAGAGCGAGGTGAGCAGGACGCCGTAGACCCGGTTGCGGCCCGCGGCCCCGCCGAGCTCGTTGAGCAGCCGGACGTCCGGGTCGAGCGGCCCGGTGGGCAGGCCGGACCTGATCGTGACGACCAGTTTCTCGGCCGGGTCCGTGAAGTCGGCCAGCCGGCGCACCCGCTGCTCGTAGAAGCGCTCCATGCCCGCGTGTTGCGCCTCGACCAGCAGCTCGCCGAGGTCGGGGTAGTGGTAGAGCACGGCGCCGGAGGTCAGCCCGGCCTCCTCGGCCACGTGCGAGAGCTGCGTCCCGTCGATCCCGTGGCGGACGATGGCCTTGCGCGCGGCCTCGATCAAATCGAGGCGGCGGTCGCTCCGGCTCTTGCGCTTGGTCACCCCCACCACCTTCACTCGTTCGGCTGTTGTTCAGTTAGCCGTGACCATAGTGCCCTTAACTTGACCATCACGCTAGACACGTTTTTGAATTGCCCTTCAACTCGCTGAGATCCCCCGGAGTCTCGATGTCTCTCACGATCCTGTTCATGCCGGAAAGCGCGTACGGCCCGACCAACAACTCCATCGGCATCGGCGACATCCTGCGCCGCCGCGGCCACCGCGTCGTCTTCGCCGCCGAGGCGTCGTGGAAGGGCAAGCTGGAGGCGCTCGGGTTCGAGGAGGACCTCGTCGACCTGGCCCCGCCGCCGGAGAACGCCGAGGAGCAGGACCCGGGCCAGTTCTGGAAGGACTTCATCCGCGAGACCGCGCCCGAATACCGCAAGAGCACGCAGGAGCAGCTCGAGACCGTCACCGCGCCCATCTGGGCCGAGCTGATCGAGGGTGCGAAGTACTGCGAGCCGCAGCTCAAGGCCATCATCGAGCGGGTGAACCCGGATGTGATCGTCGAGGACAACGTGATCACGTTCCCGGCGCTGCTCACGGCGGGCAAGAAGTTCGTCCGCATCGTCTCCTGCAACCCGCTGGAGGTGCGCGGGGAGAACGTCGCGCCGGTGTTCTCCGGCCTGCCCGCCGGCGACCGTTCCGAGTGGGACGCCTTCCGCGCCGAGTACGACCGCACCCACCGCGAGCTGTGGACCGCCTTCAACGAGTGGTGCGTCGAGCAGGGCACCGAGCCGCTGCCCGACCTCGACTTCATCCACGAGGGCGACCTGAACCTCTACGTCTACCCGGAGATCCTCGACTACGCCGACGCCCGCCCGCTCGGCGCGACCTGGCACCGGCTCGACTCCTCGGTCCGCGAGACCGACGAGGAGTTCGAGCTGCCCTTCGAGCGCAACGATGGCTCGCTGATCTACTTCTCGCTCGGCTCGCTGGGCTCCTCCGACGTGGAGCTCATGCAGCGGGTGATCGACGTGCTGGCCGCCACGCCGCACCAGTACATCGTCTCCAAGGGGCCGCTGCACGCGGAGATCAAGCTCGCCGACAACATGTGGGGCGCCGAGTTCCTCCCGCAGACCAAGATCATTCCTCAGTGTGACCTGGTCATCACGCACGGCGGCAACAACACGACCACCGAGGCGCTGCACTTCGGCAAGCCGATGATCCTGCTGCCGCTCTTCTGGGACCAGTACGACAACGCCCAGCGGGTCGATGAAATGGGCTATGGTGTCAGGCTTTCCACCTACACCTTCACCGACGAGGAACTGACGGGAGCGGTCGCCCGGCTGCTCGGCGACACCGAGCTGCGGGCTCGGCTCGCCGCCGCGGGCGAGGAGATCCGGCGTCGCGACGGCCTGCGCAAGGCCGCTGACCTGATCGAGCAGCTCGGCCAGTGAGGACATGACTTTCCATGCGTGAACTGATCAACCCCGCCACCGGGCTTCCGTGCGCCGAGATTCCGGACACGCCGGTGGAGGGCGTGGCGTCGGCCGTACGGGCCGCGCGTGCCGCGTACGAGGAGTGGTCGCAGACGACCCCGGCCGAGCGCGCGCGGCTGCTGCTGCGGCTGGCCGATCTCGTGGAGGCCGACGCCGAGGAGCTGACCAGGCTCGAGGTGGAGGAGACCGGCAAGCCGGCGGCGGTGTTCAGGGACGGCGAGCTGCCGTTCGCCGTGGACAACCTGCGCTTCTTCGCGGGCGCCGCCCGCTCGCTGGAGGGCTCGGGCGCCGGGGTGTTCAGCCCCGGTTACACCTCGGTCATGCTGCGCCGCCCCGTCGGGGTGGTGGGGTCGATCGCACCGTGGAACTTTCCGTTCGTCATGGCCGTCTGGAAGCTCGGCCCGGCGGTGGCCGCGGGCAACGCGGTGGTGATCAAACCGGCGCCGCAGACACCGCGTACGACGCTGCGGCTGGCCGAGCTGTTCGCCAAGGCCGGAGCGCCGGACGGGCTCGTCCAGGCGGTCACCGGGGATGCCCAGGTGGGCCAGGCGCTGGTCACCGACCCCGGCGTGGACATGGTGAGCGTCACGGGCTCCACGGAGACCGGCCGGGCCGTGATGTCCGGCGCCGCCGCCACGCTCAAGCGGGTGCACCTGGAGCTCGGCGGCAAGGCGCCGGCGCTGGTCTTCGAGGACGCCGACCTGGCGGAGACGGCCCGCGGCGTGGCCATGGGGGCGACGTACAACACCGGGCAGGACTGCACGGCCGCCACCCGCGTCTACGTCGCCGGGGAGATCTTCGGTGACGCGGTGGAGGCGATCCGGGCAACTCTTGCCGAAATCTCCTTTGGAGACCCGTGGGACCCGGCGACGGACATCGGCCCGCTGATCTCGGCCGCCCACCGGGACCGGGTGCACGGGTTCGTCTCCCGCTCCGGCGGGCGCGTGCTGCACGGCGGCGCTCCGGCGGGCGGGCCGGGATTCTTCTACTCGCCCACGCTTGTGACGGATGTCGCACAGGACAGCGAGATCGTGCAAGGCGAGCTGTTCGGGCCGGTCCTGGTGGTGTTGCCGTTCGACGGCGAGGAGGAGGCGGTCCGGCTGGCCAACGACACCAGGTACGGTTTGGCATCGTCGGTTTGGTCGCGCGACGTGTCGCGGGCGATGCGTGTCGCGCATCGGCTGGATGTGGGCGTGACCTGGGTGAACGACCATCTGCCCATCGCCAGCGAGGCGCCGCACGGCGGGGTGAAGGGCAGCGGGTTCGGCAAGGACATGAGCCAGGAAGCGGTCCTGGAGTATTCGGTGACGCGGCACCTCATGGTGAAGCACGCGGCACCGGTCGAGCGGGATTCTTTCCGGCCCGCCTGAGAACGTGTACGGCGATATACGCCCTGAAGTGCTGTGACGGGCGTGTTTGATGGGGTATGTTCGGTTGGCCCATCTGGTACGGGTTGTGTTCCAATTACCCAGCCGGACTAAATCCCATGCGCCACACGCGTGTCTGATTTTTTTCGAGCACGTACCGGCGAGAGGTTGCGAGAGTCAGTGAGGACGAAAGACCCCAGGCACACGCGGTCGGGGGAGTACACAGGCGGAAGGTTCCGGCTGGCCAACTGGCGCGTGCGCTCGAGGCTGGTCGCGCTGATCCTCATCCCCACGGTCGTGGGCGTGCTCCTCGCAGGCATCCAGTTGACCAACGCCATCGCCACCGGTGCCGAGTACCAGCGACTGACCCAGGTCGCCGAGCTGGTTCAGCGCGTCGGCGCGCTCAACCAGGAGCTGGCCAAGGAACGCACGCTCACCGCGTGGTACGTCGCCGACCGCAGGGCCGGGCGCCTCGTCCAACTCAAGACGCAGCGGCAGGCCACGGACAAGGCGAAGACCGAGGTGGTCAGCGCCGTCTCCGGCATCGACGGGGCGTACACCAGCCGCATCCAGGAGGGCGTGGCGAACATGCGCCGCTGGCTGGACGGCCTCGACAGCCTGCGTACCTCCATGTCGGGGAACGTGCCGCCCCGCGCGGCCATCGGCACGTACACCACCATGATCGACGTCTTCTCGGCGATCGAGGACAGTCTGGCCGACGGCATCAGCGACGACCATCTCCAAGGGGACGTGGCCGCGCTGGACTCCATGTCGCGCATGAAGGAAGAGGTCTCGCGCCAGCAGATCATCATGATCGTCGCACTTGTCGAGCGCCGGCTGGACAATGAGGCCTTCACCGACTTCCTGGGCTCCTGGAACAGGCAGCAGGCCGAGCTGGCCGCCTTCGAGCAGACTGTCGACGCCGACCACCTGAAGGAATACCGGCAGAGCGTCAGAGGGCTGCAGATCGACCGCGGCGACTCCATGCGGCAGCGGGCGCTGGCCCAGATGCGCGAGAACAACCGGATCAGGGACCTCGACGTCACCACCACCCGCGACCTGACCCTCTGGCACGACAGCACCACACTGGCCGTCAGCGCCATGCGCGAGGTCGAGGAGGCCATGGCCACGGAGATCGTGACCAGATCCCGCGACCTGAGCGACGCCGAGCAGCGCAGCGCGATCATCTCCGGCGCGATGATCCTCGTCCTGCTGCTCCTCGTCCTGATCATCACCACCCGCGTGGCCGGCTCGCTCGTCCGCCCGCTGCGCAGGCTGCGGGCCGAGGCGCTCCAGGTCGCCACCTCCCGCCTTCCCGAGACCGTCCGCGTGCTGCGGGAGGCCGGCGACAACGCGCGGATCCCCGAGGTTCCCTCGGTCGGCGTCAACACGCGGGACGAGATCGGTGAAGTGGCGCGGGCGTTCGACGAGGTCCACCGCGAGGCGATCAGGCTGGCCGGCGACGAGGCCAAGCTGCGGGCCAACGTCAACGCCATGTTCGTCAACCTGTCGCGGCGCAGCCAGACGCTGGTCGAGCGGCAACTGCAGCTCATCGAGGGCCTGGAGCAGGGCGAGGAGGACGAGCAGCGGCTCGCGAACCTCTTCCGCCTCGACCACCTGGCCACCCGCATGCGCCGCAACAGCGAGAACCTCCTGGTCCTCGCCGGCCAGGAGGCCGCGCGCAAGTGGAGCGAGCCGGTGCCGCTGGTCGACATCGCCCGGGCCTCGCTCTCCGAGGTCGAGAACTACGAGCGCGTCCACATCCAGATCCCGTCCGGCACGCTGATCGTCGGCCCGGCCGTCACTGACGCCGTCCACCTGCTCGCCGAGCTGATCGAGAACGCGATCTCGTTCTCCCCGCGGGAAAGCAAGGTCACGGTCACCAGCACACCCGCCGAGGGCGGAATGCTCGTGACGATCAACGACGTGGGCATCGGCATGAGCCAGGAGGAGCTCGCCGAGGCGAACTGGCGGCTGGCCAACCCGCCGGTCGTGGACGTGTCGGTGTCGCGGCGCATGGGCCTGTTCGTGGTCGGCCGCCTGGCCCTGCGGCACGGCGTCAGGGTGCAGCTCAGCATGCGGGAGACGGGCGGCCTGAGCGCGCTGGTCATGCTGCCCGACATGCTCATCACCAACGGGGCCGGGGTGCCCCAGCCGGGCGGGCAGTACGAGGCGTTCACCTCGTTCGACCCGAGCATGTTCGGCCAGCCGTCGACGAACGGGTCGGGCCCGCGTCACTCGCAGCCCGGGGACTCGTCCGACCACGTCGTGGACACGCAGTGGCCGGGTTCGGTTCCCGCGCCGGGGACCGGCAACTGGCCGTCCTTCGGTGACCAGCCCGTCTACGGTGACCAGCCCGCTTTCGGTGAGCAGCCCGCTTTCGGTGAGCAGCCGATGGCGTTCGGCGACAGGCCGCCGGCCTTCGGGGACCAGCCGCCTGCCGGTGGGGTGGACGAGCCGCGCTGGCCTTCGTTCGCCGAGGAGCCTTCGCCCGGGGCGCCGCAGGAGGAGCACCGCTGGTTCGCCGAGGAAAACCGGTGGCCGTCGTTCGCGGAGGAGCCTTCGCCGCCCGAGCCGGTGCAGCCCCAGTCGTTCGCGGAGAACCGGTGGCCGTCGTTCGCCGAGCAGCCGCCGCCCCTGCAGGAGCAAGAGCCGCGCTGGCCGTCGTTCTCCACCGAGCCGCCGAAGGAGCAGGAGGAGCCGCCCCGGTGGTCGTCCTTCTCGGACCCGCTGCCGGGCAGGTCGATGTTCGATACCGATGAGCGGCAGTCGCGGCCGGGCCTGGACCACGGCTTGCCGTTCGCGGAGGAGCCCAGGCACGCCGACAGGTTCGGGCAGAACGGGCAGTCCGACTACGGGCCGTTCGGACGGGGGGACTACTCCTCCCAGGACATGACCGGGCCGCTCCCCGTGGTGCGCACCTCGCCCATGGAGGAGCAGGGCGAGGAGTTCCTGCCGATCTTCTCGTCGGTCGGTTCGGACTGGTTCCGGCGGCCGGACCCCGACGTGCTGAAGCCGCGTACCGAGCCGGAGCCTTCGTACGAGGAGGACACCGCCACGGTGCGTCGGGCGGTGCACGCCGATCCGCCCTCGGCTCCGGCCGTGCCTTCGCCCCCGGCCCAGTCCGCCGCCGACACCGCGGGCAGGTCGTCGCTGCCGCAGCGCAAGCCCGGGGCGTCGGGGGTGAGCGCGTCCTGGTCCTCGCCCGCGGACTCCGGTTTCCAGGCCGCGCAGGCCGCGGCGCAGCCCGCGCAGGGCGGCACGACCCCTTCGGGCCTGCCGCGCCGCGTCCCCAAGGCCAACCTGGTGCCCGGTACGGCGAGCCTCGCCGAGCCCCAGCCCACGTCACCGGCGCCGCAGATTTCGCCTGAGCGGTTGCGCAGCCGGCTCTCCAGCTTCCAGCAGGGTGTCCGGCAGGGCCGAGCGTTCACCCGCGGAGACGAAAATGAGGAGGACTAAATGAGAGAGATGAGTCAGGGAGCGCGCGGCATAAGCTGGCTGATCACGGACTTCGTGAACAACGTGCCAGGCGTTGCGCACACGGTCGTGGTGTCGTCCGACGGCTTGCCGCTGGCCTTCTCCGAGGGGTTCCCCAAGGACCGGGCCGACCAGCTCGCGGCGGTCGCCTCTGGTGTGATCAGCCTGACCCAGGGCGCCGCTCGGGTCTTCGAAGGCGGAATGGTGACCCAGACCGTCATCGAAATGCAACGTGGGCTCCTTATGATCATGTCCATCAGTGATGGGTCCTGCTTGGCGGTCCTCGCCGCTCCCGACTGCGACATGGGTCTGGTGGCGTACCAGATGACCCTGCTGGTCGAGCGGGCGGGGCAGGTCCTGACTCCGGCCGTACGCGCAGAGCTGCAAGCGGCACGCCCCCGCTAACGGGGGTGCGTGACAGGAGATCATGGTGACAGGTCAGGGTTGGGCTGGTGATAGCACTCCGCCGCATCCGGCGGCTCCCCGTCCGCAGAAGCAGAGCTCCCTGGTACGGCCTTATGCCGTGACCGGGGGGCGCACTGCACCGCGGATGAAGTTCGCCATGGAGGCGCTGGTGTCCTCCGTGACGTCTGAATACCAAGACATTTCCCTACTCAGTCCGGAGTATCAGGCAATCATCCAACTGACCCGGAACGTCCGGTCGGTTGCCGAGATCTCCGCCCTTCTAAAGCAGCCCCTCGGCGTGGTCCGGGTGCTGATCGCCGACATGGCGTCGGAGGGCCTGATCCGTGTGCACCAGCCTGTGCTGGACGCCGGAAAGCCGGACCTGAACTTGCTCGAAAGGGTGCTCAGTGGACTTCGCAGGCTCTAGCCCCGGCCTAACCTCGACGAAGATCGTCGTGGCCGGGGGCTTCGGCGTGGGGAAGACGACGTTCGTGGGTGCGGTCTCGGAGATCCTCCCGCTCACCACGGAAGCCGTGATGACGGACGCGTCCGCGCACGTGGACGACGTCTCCCTCACGCCGAACAAGACGACCACGACCGTCGCCATGGACTTCGGCCGCGTCTCGCTCGACCGTGACCTGATCCTGTACCTGTTCGGCACGCCCGGGCAGCACCGGTTCTGGTTCATGTGGGACGACCTCGTACGAGGGGCGATCGGCGCGGTCGTCCTGGTGGACACCCGCCGCCTCGCGGACAGTTTTCCGGCCATCGACTATTTCGAAGAGGCGAAACTGCCGTTCGTGATCGGTATCAACGGCTGGGACGGGCAGTTCGCGCACGCGGAGGAGGAGATCCGGGAGGCGCTGTCGATCGGCGGTCACATACCGATCGTGCGGCTGGACGCGCGGCAGCGCGAGTCGGTCAAGTCGACCCTGATCACCCTGGTGGAGCATGCTCTGACCCGTCACATGCACACGCCCGTATAGACGTTCGCACTCTGGGTGCCGCCTTGTCGTAGGTGGGCCGGCGGCACCCTCCTCCAGCTCAAGCGTCGCTCGGCCCCGGTCTCCAGCCGATGCCCTGGGCCCAGGCGTCCGCCTGACGCAGAATGTCCCAGACGAACGGCTCCTTGGCCGCGACGTACTTCTGCCGCGCATCCCCGGACTCCGCCGCACACCGCCGTTTCACGTCCGCGAACTCGGACGCGGCGGCGGGGTGGGCGCGCAGGTAGTCGCGGAACAGCAGAGGGAGTTGCTGGGAGAAGGTGCCGGCTTCGCGCACGTGGACATGGGTGCGGCGACTTCCCGGCGCCTCCCGGAAGTAGCGCTTGGTCAGCTCCGGGTTGTCCGGCCGATGCACCAGACCGACGCCTTCCAGCGGTGCCTTGAAGGCGTCCAGCGGCTCGAATGACCGCACGGAGATCTGAACGTCGATCACCGGCTTGGCGGCCAGGCCGGGCACCGAGGTGGAGCCGATGTGATCGATCCGCGCCGCGGCGTCGCCGAGCACCTCACGCAACACTCCGCCCAGCGTCGCGAACTGCGCCGGCCACGCGGGATCGTAGTCCACGATCTCGACGGGATCTCCCACGCCCCGATTGTGCCACCCGCCTCTCCGCCCCGCTCGCACCTGCCCTCTCAGCCACTCGTGCAGGTTGTGCGGGAGGTGTTCCAGGAAGAGCACGCGGCTCGCCGGAGTGCCTCGCTGCGGTCGCGGACCGCAGCGCCGACCTCCCGCCGATCCCCGAACCGCTGCGCAGGGCCCGGGCGGTGGCGACGTGTTGTACGCGGTGAGACGCGACATTGATCTCTCTATCCGGGCACTCCAGACAATCAACCACGTTGCAGCAGATGGTCGGCAGCCGGGATCATGGATGAGTGTCGCGGAGCTCGTCGGATCGGGCGCGTCGGTTGTGGGCGGACTTGGCGTGTGTCCCAGTCGTGTTTCCCAGGCGTGGTGAGGCGAGCGTCGTCGCCTCGCCTGGTTCGTGGCTGTGCCCGCCGGGATGGGCGGGCATCGTCGCCCTGGACGGCGCCCTTCTGAGCACCGTGCCCGAGGACGCCCTGATCGAGCCGTTGCGCGGCGCGTTGCTCCGGCACCTCGGAGAGACGGAGATCGATCTTGCTCGGCTCGCGGGTCAACTGCCGGTGCAGGACGTCCTGGGCCCGGCGACGCTGGCGTATCTCGATGCTGAGGACTTCGCCGCCGCCCATATCGACGGTGAGGTCGAAAGTCTTCCGGCGGGGCATCGGGACGTCCAGGCTCTGATCGCCTCGGTGGACGAGCAGGACGCCGATGAGTGCGGTCTTGACGAGGTTGTTTCGCCGGTCTTCGTGCTCCGCGAGGGGCGCGACGTGATCGCGGCTGCGGGATATGGGCCGTGGCTGGATGCGGCGGCGCACATGGCGGTCTTGACCGCTTCGGGGTATCGGGGGCGTGGACTGGCTCGCCTGGTGGCCTCGGCGGCGGTGGCCGACGCGCTCGCCAACGGCTTGTTGCCGCAGTGGAGAGCGCGTCCGGAGCCGTCGCGACGAGTCGCTCGGGCGCTGGGCTTCAGGGAGTACGGTGCGCAGATCAGCGTTCAGCTGAGGACCTGATCTCTCGGCCCGTCCTATCGTCTTGCCGCACTACTCGCGCCGCCGAACGGCTCGTGATCAGATCCGTGGTGAGCCGGGGCATACGCGAGCTCGCTGCTGGATCACCGGGACTATGAGATCTTCCGGATCGTGAGCCGCACCGTGTTCGCGTGGTCGCCCGCGCGGGTGAAGGCCACCGAGCTGTCCTGAACGACCTGGCCGCGCCAGCCGCACTCGCAGGCCGCCGCGTACTCTGCGCCCCCGCCGAACTCCTCGATGAAACCACAGTGCCGGCGGCCGCGCGCCGGCCCGGCGACCGCGTAACGGCCCATTCCCAGCACCGCCACGGCGCCCCAGGCGGTGATCATCGCCGCGGCGCCCACGAGCTCGGCCTGACCGGGGTCCGCCAGCGGAAGCGGGAGCCGCACGCTGTATGCCGCCATTGCGGCCGCCACCAGCAGCCCCAGCGCGATGACCAGGGCCAGCGTGTTCAGTGCCGTCCGGCGTGTCCTGCGGAAGAGCACCGGGAAGGAGACGAGGGCCACGAGCCCCGTGCCGATCACGGCGCCCGCCGTGAGACGCGGCCAGAACTCGGCCTGGTCGGCCACCTGCTGCCAGAGGATCACGGGAATCGCGCCGATGAGCAGGGCACTCGCCGGGAACGCCACCCAAAAATGCTGGTCCACGCGTTCATCGAGCTTCCCCATACCGGAGGGAACGGCCTACGGGGAGTGCTGATTCCGCTTCACAGGGATTATTGACCCTGTCAGGAGCGTCAGTGATGATCAACAGCGATGCCCCCGCCGAAAGGTGAACACGTGCGCTCCATCGCAGGCAAGATCGTGGCCTTAGCCGCCGTCTCCCTGACCGCTTTACTCCTGGCCCCACCCCCCGCCTCCGCCGCCGCCCAGCTCATCGGCAACGGCACCTTCACCGGCTCCACCGCCCCATGGACCGCGATCGGCCAGACGACGGTCGCGGCCGACTCCGGGCGCATGCGGGTGGATGTGAAGAGGGCCGTCGCCAACCCTTGGGACGCCATGGTCGCCGCGCCCTCCACCGCCGCACTCAACCCCGGCAAGAGCTACACGTTGTCGTTCGACGCGTACTCCGACACCGTCTTCACGGCCCGCGCCACTGTCCAGTACGTGGCCACCCCGAGCACCAATCAGTCCTTGGCCACGAACGTGCAGCTCACGACGGCGAGCAAGCGATACAGCATTCCCTTCGTGGCCGCTGCCGCGACCGACACGGCCGCCGAGGTGACCTTCCAACTCGGCGGCTCCGGCGGGGTCCCGACGGTCCGCTTCGACAACGTGTCGCTGATGGAGACGCAGACGACCCGCCCGACCGCCCTGTACGTCTCCACCGGCTCGAACCCCGCCAGGTGGGCCGACGACCACGCGGGCACGCCAGAGGCGGACGCCATCCAGGCGCACATCGCCAGCAAGCCGATCTTCGAGTGGTTCGGCGGCTGGTACGGCGACCTCACGCTGGCCGTGGACTCCTACGTCGGTGCCGCCCAGGCTGCGGATCGGCTGCCGATGCTGGTGGCGTACAACATCCCCAACCGTGACGCCTGCGCGGGGCACTCCGGCGGAGGCGCGGGCGACGCCACCGCCTACCACAACTGGATCACCGAGTTCGCCGGGGCCATCGGCAGCAGGCACGCGATCGTCGTGCTGGAGCCGGACGCGGTGGCCGCCGCCGAATGCGTCGCCAAGATCGGAAAGGACCCGGAGGATCAGTATCGGATGTTGCTGGACGCCACCCAGGTGCTGCGCGCCCAGGCACCCAATGCCTGGGTCTACCTCGATGCGGGCAACGCCACCTGGATCTCGGCCGACCGTATGGCACCGATGCTGGTCAAGTCCGGCATCGCCAACACCCGCGGCTTCTCGCTCAACGTGTCCAACTACATCACGACCGACGACAGCGAGGCGTACGCCACCGCGCTCAACGGTCGCCTGTCCGGCACGGTCGGCGCCAAGCCGTACGTGATCGACACCAGCCGCAACGGCAACGGCCCGTACACGGACCCGACCCCCGAGGACAACTGGTGCAACCCGCCCGAGCGCCGGCTCGGGACGCCACCCACCCAGCAGGGGAGCGGCGCCGAGTACCTCCTCTGGGTCAAGGTGCCCGGGGATTCCGACGGACAGTGCGGCATCGCTCCGCCGAACACCCCGGCCGGGAAGTTCAGCCCCGAGCTGGCGATGGCACTGATCAACGGCGGTTCCTGACGCGCCGCCGGGCTCAGGGGAGCTCGTGGCAGCGGCGGACCGCCACGGGCTCACCGGCTCCGGCGACGATCTGACGGGCCAGTTCGAGCGCTCTCGCCTCGTCCACGACGTCCACCAGCCACCAGCCGGCCAGCGACTGCTCGGGATCGGTGAACGTGCCGTCCCGGGTGGCCACCGCGCCGTCCTCGATGCTGACGACTTTCGCGTTCGGGGCGAGTGCCAGACCCTCGTCGGCCAGCAGCTCACCGGACTCCTTGAGCCCCGTGGTGAACTCGGTCATGAACTTGATCATCTGCTGGACCCATTCCCGGGACTTGGCGCTCAGCGCGGACTCGTCGCCGAACTGCATCAACATGTATTTCATCGCATCCCTTTCGTCGCGAGCACGTCGTCGAGCCGCTCGTAGCCCTCGGCCACCCCGCGGGCCATCGGGGAGAGGATCACCAGGTCGCGCGCCTGCCGGGAGGCGAACAGGTGCGTCGTGGTGAGCGTGGTGGTGCCGCCCTGCTCGGCGAAGTCGTGGCTGACCAGCGCTTCGCCCGGATACCAGTGGTCGTCGAACGACTCCGTGTACGACAGCCGCGAGGGTGTGACGATCTCGCGGTAGACGCCGCCGGAGGCCATGGTGGCGCCGCCCGGCCCCTGCCAGACGAACCGCCACACGCCGCCCACCCGCAGGTCGATCCGCGCGTCGACGATGTCCCAGCCCTTCGCGCCGTACCAGCGGGAGATCAGCTCCGGCCTGGTCCACGCGGCGAAGACCAGGTGGCAGGGGGCGTCGAACGACCGCTTCATGACGATCGCGCGGTCCGACGGCGTCGCGACGGTCAGGGCCGCCACTGCGGATCCCGCCCGATGAAGGCCAGCAGCTTGTCCTGATCGGAGGCGTCCTCCGCGACCTTCACCTCCGGGCCGAACACCTCGATCCCCGGTCCGAACGCGCCCGGCGTCCGGAACTTCTCCAGCAGCTCGCCGGGAATCGCGCGCATCGCCGACCAGGCCCGCTCGACGTCTTCGGGGTCCATGGTGTCGTCCTGGGAGGTGGCGCGGGCGAGGTCCCAGCCGTGCGGCGGGAGGTCGTCGCTGACGACCTGGTCGATGTGCCGCTCCGCCGTCATCCGGCCGGTCGGCGTGTCGCACTCCCGGCCGGCGAGTGACGGGTCCTCCAGGATCGCCTCCACGTCGGCGCGGGCGGCGCGGAAGGCCGCCACCGGGTCGTCGTCCACCGACGGCGCCGGGCTGAGAGAACGCCCGAGGGGCCGCAGCATCGCCCCATGCATGTCCACGATGTGCCGCACCACGTCCGTGGCCGTCCACTTCTCGCACGGAGACGGGTTGGACCACTGGTCCGGACGGACGGACACGACCTTGCGCTCGAACGCGTCGGCCCGGCGCCGGTAGCGATCGGTTGTCTCACTGCTCATGGGTGTCGCCTTTCTTGAGCTCGTCGAGGAGGACGTCGAGGCTCTCGTAGCGGTCCTCCCAGAACTCCCGGTAGCTCTCCAGCCAGTCGGTCGCCTCCTTGAGCGCACCGGCCTCCAAGCGGCAGGGACGCCGTTGCCTGTCCCTGCCGCGGGAGATCAGCCCCGCCCGCTCCAGGACCTTGAGGTGTTTGGAGATCGCCGGCTGCGTCATGGCGAACGGCGCCGCCAGCTCCATCACCGTGGCCTCGCCCGCCCTGAGCCGGGCCAGGATCGCCCGGCGCGTCGGATCGGCGAGCGCCGCGAAGGTGGCATCGAGACTTTCGGTACTCACATCACCAAGTATTAATATAACCGATCGGTTGTCAAATGGGGTCGGCGGACGACATCCAGGAGGCGGCCCTCGATTGTCGGAGGCGGATGTCATGATCGGGCACATGCCGATTCCCAGAGCCGTCGCCGTGGTGGTCGACGGGCCCCGAGTGCTGATCATCAAGCGCTTCCTCAGGCAGGCGCGCTCCGAGGGCTGCGCCATGTGCGACGCCGCCGGCGGGCGGGGGCCGATGTGCCCGGGGCACCACTACGCCGTGCTGCCCGGTGGTCACGTCGAGGAGGGCGAGAGCGCGGAGACGGCGGCCTTGCGGGAGCTCACCGAGGAGACGACGCTCGAGGGCAGGATCGATCGGCTGCTGTGGACCGGGCGGCACAACCGCCGCCCGGCCTCCTACTTCCTGCTGGCGGAGGTCAAGGGCACACCCGTCCTGTCCGGCAGCGAGGCCGAGGCACACGGGCCGGACAACAGCTTCGAGCTCATGTGGGTGACGGCCGACGAGTTCGACGAGCTCAACCTGCATCCCGCCGACATCCGAGAGCCGCTCGCGGCGCTGCTGGGGCACGCCGGAGGACCGGCCTGACCGAGGCCCCGCTCACATCCGCGACAGCGCGGCCTCAGACAGCCGCGTGACCGCGAACCAGGCGGCCCACCTCGGCGCGCAGGTGCACGAAGTCAGGGTGCTCGCGGGTGGTGATCTGGTCGCGGGGCTCGGGCAGGTCCACCTTGAGGTCGCCGACCGCGTGCGCGGGGGCCTTGGAGAGGACCACCACGCGGTCGCCGACGTACACGCTCTCGTCGATGTCGTGCGTGATGAGCACGATCGTCATCTGGTGGTGCCCGCGAACCTTGAGGACCAGGTCCTCCAGGTCCTCCCTGGTCTGCGCGTCCACCGAGCCGAACGGCTCGTCCATGAGCATCAGCGACGGCCGGTACGCCAGCGCCCGCGCGATCGCCACGCGCTGCTGCATGCCGCCCGACAGCTGGAACGGGTATTTGCGCTCCGCGCCCGACAGCCCGACCGATTCCAGGGCCTCGTGGGCGGCCTCGCGCCGCGCCCGCTTGTCCATGTTCTTACGGCGCAGCGGCAGCGCCACGTTGTCCACCACCGACATCCACGGGAACAGCGAGCGGCTGTAGTCCTGGAAGACCACGGCCAGGTTGTCCGGCGTCTGGCGCACCAGGTTGCCCTCGACGGTGACCTGGCCGCCCGTGGGGTTGATCAGGCCGGCGATCGAACGCAGCAGCGTCGACTTCCCGCAGCCCGACGGCCCGACGATGCACAGCAGTTCGCCCGCGGCGACGCTCAGGTTGAGACCGTCGATGGCGCGGTGCTCGTTAGGGGTGCCTGCGCCGTAGACGTGGGAGAGGTTGTCTATCTCGAGCAATGGGGGTTCCTTGGGGGCAAGACCGCAGACGGGTCGAGAGTCAGGACAAAACCATATCGGAGTGCGAAACGATGGGACATGTCCGGCGCGTAAACCTCTTTCACGTACGCCAGGCGAGCACCCGGCGCTCCACGACCAGGAAGAGCTCGTTCAGCACGTAGCCGAGCACTCCGAGCAGCACGATCCCGGCCCACATGGCGGGCAGGTCGAACATAGAGTACGCGTCCGTGAGCTGGAACCCGATGCCGTTCGTGGTCCCGGGCAGCAATTCGGAGAACACCATGACGATCAGCGACAGCGACAGCGCCAGCCGTAGCCCGGCGAACATCTTGGGCAGCGCCGACGGAATGATCACCCGGCGCAGCCGCTCGGTTCGCGACAGCCGGAACACCCGGCACGTCTGCAGGTGCAGCGGCTCCACGGAACGAGCGCCGTCGGCGGTGTTGAGCAGCACCGGCCACACGATGCTGAACATGATGAACGCCAGCTGCATCCGCAGCCCGAACCCGAACAACACCAGGAACACCGTGACCAGCGCGGGCGGCGGGATCGCCCGCAGGAACTGCAGCACTCCGTCCAGATAGTCGTACACCCGGGCCGACAACCCCAGCGCCAGCCCGAGCACGACCCCGGCCAGCGCGCCCCCGGCGAACCCGGCGGCCATCCGGCCGAGGCTGGGCAGGATGTTCTCGATGGCCTGGTCGGTCAGGAACAGCGTGCCGGGCGGCCCGGAGAACCACAACGCGTGCATCCGCGTCACGATCGTGCTCGGCGTGGGGAAGAACGCGCTGCCCGACGCTCTGGTGGCCGCCTCCCACACGAGGACCAGCACGACCAGCACCAGCCAGCGGAAGGCCGCCGTCCGCACACCCCGGCGCCGGGCGGTCCGGGTCGTCCTGACGATCCCGGTCCGTGCGGCGACCTCTGCGGTGGCCTTCATCCCTGCTCTCCCAACCGCGCGTGATGCCAGCGGAACGCCCGCCGTTCGAAGGCGACCAGCAGCGCGTTCACCGCGACCCCGAACAGCCCCACCCAGCAGACCCCGGCCAGGATGTCGGCCATCCGCGCGGGCACGGCGATGCCGGCGAAGAAGATGAACACCCCGATGCCCTCGCCCCGCCCGGCCACGATCTCGGTGCTGACGGTCAGGATCAGCGCCACTCCGGCGGCCAGCCGGACGCCGGTCGTGATGAAGGGCGCCGACGACGGCAGCGACACCCGCAGCAGCACCGACAACGGGCCGAAGCCGTACGACCTGAGCGACTCCTTGGCCACGGGGTCGACGCCGCGCAGGCCGTACATCGTGTTGTAGAGAATCGGCCACAGCGAGGCATAGACCACGAGCGTGACCCTCAGCTGCAGGCCCGTGCCGATGACGAGCGCCACCAGCGGGATCAGCGCCACGGAGGGGATCGGCCGCAGGAACTCCACGACCGAGCGGGTCGCCGCGTCGATGATCGGCACGCTGCCGAGCAGCAGGCCGAGCGGCACCGCGATCAGCGTCGCGAGGCCGAGCCCGGCGGTCCAGGCCAGCAGGCTGGTCAGGGCGTGTGCGCGGAAGGCCGGATTGGCCACGAGCGTCACCGCCCGCCCGGCGATCTCCGTCGCGGGCGGCAGGAACTCGGGATCGGCCAGGCCCGTCCGGCTGAGCAGCTCGATCAGCGCGGCGAAGGCGACGGCCCCGGCCGCCCGGCGCGACCACCGCGTGGCGGTGCCGGCCGGGCGGACGCGGGTCAGGGTCTGAGCGCTCACCCGGAGGTGGTCGGCGACATGAGCGCCTTGACGTCGATCGCCTTGGACAGCCACTTGGCCTCCAGCATCCAGTCAGCCACGCGCTGCAGGCGGACCGGGTTGTCGTTGCTGGAGAAGTACGGGAACGTGACGGTGGCGGCCGTGGCCGCGTCGATCTGGGTGAAGGTCGGCAGCACCTTGGCCACCGCCTCGCGGTTGTTCTCCATCAGCTTGGCCGCGTTGTGGATGGCCCGCTGGAACGCCGCCGCGACCTTCGGATTCTTGTCGTACCAGTCCTGGGTGCTGACGTAGCCGGAGATCGGGAACTCGGCCGCGGGACCGGAGGCCGGGTCGAGGATCTTGCGGGCGCCCTCCTTGGTGGTGGCCGCCGTGACCATGGGCTCGCCCAGGTAGGCGGCGTCGATCTGACCGCTCTTCCACGAGGGCATGATGTTCTGGAACGTCACCGCGACGTACTTGATCGAGGCCGGGTCGACGTTGTTGGCCTTCAGCACCTGCGTGAGCGCGAGCTCCTGGAAGTTGCGCAGGACGTTGACGTTGATCGTCTTGCCTTCGAGGTCCTTGGCCGTCTTGATGGGCGAGTTGGGCAGCGCCATGATGCTCAGCGAGTCGGGGGCGGCACGCGAGCCCTCGGCCAGGATGCGCAGTTTGAGCGCGCCCTTGTCATGGGCGGCGAACATCGACACGTAGTTGCCGAACATGGCGTCGATCTCGCCGTTCAGCATCATGGGAATGGCTTCGGGCGCGGCCTGGACCACCTGCGGGGTGACCTCCAGCCCCTCCTTCTCGAAGAGCTTCTGGTCGATCGCGACGTAGAGGGCGGCGCTGTCGATGGCGGGCAGAGTAGCGATCTTGATCTTGGTCTTCTCCAGACCGCCTGCGGCGGTGGCGGCCGGTGGTGCGCTGGCGGTCGTGGAGCCGCCCGTGCTGCACGCGACGGCGCCGAGTGTCAAAGCTAATCCGATGATGGCGGCCCTGGCGGGACGGCCAAGCCTCATGTCAGGGACTCCCTTCAGATGGAGCCAGGGGGGACCGGGCGGCTTCTGCTGCCGGAGGCTGCGTGCCTGACGCACAACAGGGATCGACCGTAGCACCAAATTGGTGGTCATTATCGCGAAGATAACACTTGTGGTTGCAATGTCCGATTGCCGCTATATCGTGAATTTTGACGGACCGTAAGAAACTTAGTGTTTGTCCTTTTTGGGAAAGGTGGTGGCGGCGGGACTTCGGATACGGATGATACAGGGCGTTCGATCTTGTCCGCGGGTCTGGATTCGGCTCGCGGGATGATCTCTCGCTGCCTGTTTCCCCAGGTGGATGGCGGTCTACCGATTCTGTCGTATTTTTCGGACAATACGGGATAAACACCTCATCGGGGCACTTTCGGTGGTTGGCCCGTGCTAACCCGTGTGCTCAAATGGCGCTTATCTCGACGTACATATTGCCCCACGTGCATTTACCTGCATGTCACCGAGAATTCCCCTCCGGGGCGAGAGGTTGCGAAGGCAAGTGAGAACGCAGAGCGCTGAAGCTTCCGCTGACCGCGAGCCGCACGCGCACCAGAAGCGACGGCTGTCCAAACCTTCCTCTGGAAGGTTCGGACTGGGCAACTGGCACGTGCGGTCGCGCCTCGTCGCGCTGATCGTCGTTCCCACGGCCGTGGCCGTGGGACTCGGCGGGCTGAACGTGATCACCTCGCTCAACGACGCCAACACCTACCAGAACCTCCGCGAGGTCGCCGAGCTCAGCGAGCAGCTCGGGGCCGTCACCCACGAGCTGTCCTTCGAACGCGACGAGACCGCGCTCTACATCGCCCAGGGACGCCCCCAGAACCGCGAGGCCCAGCTGCGCACCACCTACAGCGGCGTGAACGGCCTCATCGAGGAGGCCGAGCAGCGGGCGCGCGGGCTCATGGACACCCATGCCGAGGCCGTACGACCGGTGCTGCGGCGCCTGGACGAGATCCCCACGCTGCGCGACACGGCGGTCAACGGGAAGATCCAGCCGCTGCCGGTGATCCGGAAGTACTCGGAGATCATCGCGACCCTCCTGCAGTTCCACGGCCAGGTCGGCCAGGTCGCGGTGGACGACGAGGTCGCCCGCAGCGCCGGCTCGATGGCCGCGATCGCCCGGGCCAAGGAGCAGGCGTCCAAGCAGCGGGGCATCCTGGCCAGCGCGCTGGACAAGAAGAGCTTCGACAGCGGCGAGCTCGACGCGCTCACCGACGCCAAGTCGCGCGAGGAGAGCGAGGAGACCCTGTTCGCCACGCTGGCCAACCTCGACCAGCTGGAGCTCTACCGCAACACGGTCGTCGGCAGGGACGTCGACCAGACAGACCTGTTCCGGCTCCGGGCCATGGCGCAGTCGGCCGAGGGCAAGGAGCTGAGCATCGGCGTGCCGTCCAACAGGGACGTGACCACGTGGTTCGAGGCCAGCACAGGCAAGATCGACGCGCTCCGCACCGTGGAGAAGGACCTGGCCTCCTCCGTGATCCTGCGGGCCCGCACCCTGGAAGAGGGCGCCAACCGATCGGCGATGATCTCCGGCGGACTCATCCTGATCCTCCTGCTCGCGGTGCTCGCGATCATCTCGCTCATCGCCCGCTCGCTCATCAGGCCGCTGCGCAGGCTGCGCCGCGAGGCGCTCGACATCGCCGAGCAGCGGCTGCCCGAGACCGTGCAGCAGCTGCGCGAGAGCGGCGACGGCACGGTCGGTCCCGTCGTCCCGATCGGCGTGAACACGCACGACGAGATCGGTGAGGTGGCGCGGGCGTTCGATGAGGTGCACCGCGAGGCGGTCCGGCTGGCCGGCGAGGAAGCCCGCTTGCGCAGCAACGTCAACGCGATGTTCGTGAACCTGTCGCGGCGCAGCCAGACGCTGGTCGAGCGGCAGATCACCCTCATCGACGGGCTGGAGCAGGGAGAGCAGGACGAGCAGCGGCTCGGCAACCTGTTCAAGCTCGACCACCTGGCCACCCGCATGCGCCGCAACAGCGAGAACCTGCTGGTGCTGGCCGGCCAGGACCCGCCGCGCCGGTGGAGCCAGCCGGTGAAGCTGGTCGACGTGGCGCGGGCGTCGCTGTCGGAGGTGGAGAACTACGAGCGGGTGGTGCTCCAGGTGCCCGACGGCGTCTCGGTGGCCGGCCAGGCCGTCAACGACGTGATCCACCTGCTCGCCGAACTGGTGGAGAACGCGTTGTCGTTCTCGCCGAGGGAGACGCGCGTGACGGTGTCGGGCAGCAGGATCGACGGCGGCGGCGTGATGCTGTCGATCACCGACTCCGGCATCGGCATGACGCAGGAGGAGCTGATCCAGGCGAACGAGCGGCTGACGGACGCGCCCAGCGTGGACGTGTCGGTGTCGCGGCGCATGGGCCTGTTCGTGGTCGCCAGGCTGGCGCACCGGCACGGCATCCGGGTGCAGCTGCGCCCGCACGCCTCCGGCGGCCTGACCGCGATGGTGCTCATCCCGGAGAACATGCTGGGCTCGCAGGCCCCGACCTTCCCGGGCCAGCCGTCCTACTCAGGCAACCAGCCCCCGTCGTTCAACCCGCCGCCCATGTTCGCGGGCGACCCGCCCTCGCCGCTCGCCGGCGATCAGCCGTCGCCGTTCAACAAGCCGCCCGCGTTCGCCGGCGATCAGCCGCTGGCCTTCTCCGGTGCGGGGAGCGGCAGGGACGAGCCGTACTCGGGGCCGCATCCCGCGCCCCCGGCCACGGACTGGCCGGCGCCGCCGACGTTCCAGATGGGGCCCGGCCACCCGTCCTTCCCGTCCAACCCGGAGGCGGGTGGCTGGCCGGCGCAGCCCCAGTGGCAGCCCGACCCGGGCGCCTGGCCTTCCGAGCCACGCGTCGTCGGCGGATTCGACAACGACGTCTGGTCGACGCCCCGCGGCTCGTCCTGGAACGGCGGCAGCCTGCCCAAGCGTCCCACGCCCCCTGAGCCGCCCCCCGGCGGCTGGAACGGCGACACCATGCCGCCGCAGCGGCCGGGGTTCGGCATCTCCGAATCCGAGTCGGCGTCGACGGGTCCCATGCCGTCGGCCGCGCCGGCCTCCGGCGGGGACGACTACCTGCCGATCTTCGCCGCGGTGGAGTCCGCCTGGTTCGGGCGTGACAAGAGCTGGAACTCGACCAAGGCGGACGAGGGCTGGAACGCGGCCGAGGCGGTCGTGGAGCCGGTACGCGGCGAGTCGACGGCGGCCGGGCTGCCCAAGCGGGTGCCCAAGGCCAACCTGGTGCCCGGCTCGGCGGCCACGGCGACCTCGCCGAAGGGCGTGACGCCGATGCCGTCGGTGTCGCCGGACCGGGTGCGCAACCGGCTCTCGAGCTTCCAGCAGGGATTCCGGGCGGCGCGTGACGACATCAGCGAGGGCAGAGCGCTGCCCTCGAGTCCCTCGAGCCGTTGGAGCGACGACAGAGAGGAGGGCGCATGAGCGAGCGAAGCGAGCGACCCATTGAACACAGCCGAGTCTCGTTCATGGGACCGGCGGAGGAGGGCCCATGAACGATCTGAGCCACGCGGCACGCGGGGTGGACTGGTTAATCACCGACTTCGTCAGCACGGTACCGGGCGTCGCGCACGCGGTGGTCGTCTCATCTGACGGGCTGCCGCTGGCGGCCTCGTCCGGCTTCCCGGCCGACCGGGCTGATCAGCTGGCCGCCATCGCGTCGGGCCTGGTGAGCCTGACGCAGGGCGCGGCCAGGGTGTTCGAGGGCGGTGCGGTCAATCAGACGATCGTGGAGATGCAGCGCGGGCTCATGCTGATCATGTCGATCAGCGACGGCTCGTGCTTGGCGGTGCTGGCCGCCCCGGACTGCGACATGGGTCTGGTGGCGTACCAGATGACGCTGATGGTCGATCGCGCCGGCCAGGTGCTGACCCCGGCTGTGCGCGCGGAGCTGCGTGCCAGCCAGACCAGGTGATGTACGTGTCAGACCCCACATGGACCAGCGGCGGTTGGGCGCCAGAGTCACAGCCCCACTCACAGCCCCAGTCCCAGTCGCAGCTGAACCCAGATCCCGCTTCGCCCGTCCGCCCGTACGCGGTGACAGGTGGACGGACGGCGCCGCGGGTCAAGCTGGCGATGGAGGCTCTGGTGTCCTCGGCCACGGCCGAGCAGCGGGAGTTCTCGCATATCACGCCGGAGTACCGGGCGATCAGCGAACTGTGCCGGCAGGTCCGGTCCGTGGCGGAGGTGTCGGCCCTGCTGCGGATCCCTCTCGGCGTGGCCCGCGTGCTGATCGCCGATATGGCGGCCGAAGGCCTGGTCCGCGTGCATCAGCCACAGCTGGACGCCGGTCGGCCCGACGTCAATCTGCTCGAAAGGGTGCTCAGTGGACTTCGCAGGCTCTAGCCCCGGCCTCACCTCGACGAAGATCGTCGTGGCCGGGGGATTCGGGGTGGGCAAGACGACGTTCGTCGGTGCGGTGTCGGAGATCATGCCGTTGACCACGGAGGCGGTGATGACCGACGCCTCCGCGGGGATCGACGACCTGGGCATGACGCCGCTGAAGTCGACCACGACCGTGGCGATGGACTTCGGCCGGGTCTCCCTCGATCGTGACCTGATCCTGTACCTGTTCGGCACGCCCGGGCAGCACCGGTTCTGGTTCATGTGGGACGACCTCGTACGCGGCGCGATCGGTGCCGTCGTGCTGGTGGACACGCGCCGTCTTGCCGACAGCTTTCCGGCGATCGACTATTTCGAAGAGGCCCAGCTGCCGTTCATCGTGGGCGTCAACGGCTGGGACGGCCAGTATCCGCACAGCGACTCCGAGGTGCGCGACGCCCTGACGCTGGCGCCGCACATCCCGCTGGTGCGGCTCGACGCCCGCAAGAAGGACTCGGTGAAGAGCACACTGATCAACCTCGTCGAACATGCCCTCTCGGTGCGGATGGCCGTGCCGGGCTGGGGCGGCTAGCGAAGAGGCCCCCTCCGTCACCTGTACTGTCTAAAGGTCATTGTGGTGATGGAAAGGGGAGCCATCCCGCGTGCTGGAGGGCCGGTTCGGCTTCTTCCAAGCGTCTCTGATCGGTTTAGCGATCCTGAGGAATAGTGCACGGCGAAATGCCGGGCATGCACCGATCGTCTTCGTGCCCTGGTGCCGGTGGGCAAAGCCCCCGGCCCGTGTGGCACGTCCCTTCGGACGCCATCGGTCCAGCGTGCACGGCTATGGGACCGAGGAGGGTGCCCTGCGTAGGTCTACAAGCCCTACCCGGCGAACCACTTCACGCATCCGGCCATCGACTGCGCCCTGGCGCTCCCGGCCGGCGGCCTGACCCCGGGCGAGGCCGAGGACATCGAGCTCGGAGTGGCCGGCCCGGTGCTGCGGACGATCATCGACAGTACGTCGACCGGTCTGCGCAGGTACTTGTACTCGAGCATGAGGTCCGCCAGGTTCTGCAGTCGAGCCGGATCGAGGCGGCTCGGGTAGGAGCCCAGGGTGATCTCCGAGGCGGTCTTGGCGTCGATCATCGTGTACATCGGAAGCGTGGTCTCGATCGTCTTGCGGTCGGAGGCGGCGAGCTGCTGCGCCTTGGAGATCGCCCGCTGGAACGCGGCCATGGTCTTCGGGTGCCGCAGCACCCAATCACCGGTGGCCATCCACCCCGCGACGGGCAGGTCCGCCGTCCGGCCCGTCATCGCGTCGGCCAGCGTACGGAAGCCGAGTGCGCCCCGGTTGGCCGCGATGAAGGGCTCGATGATCAGCCCGGCGTCGGCCTGTCCCGCGTGGATCGCCTCCCCCATCTCGGGGGAGGGCATCTCCCTGAACGTGACGTCCGCCTCGCTGAGGCCGGCCGCTCTGAGCTGCGTCGTCACGGCCAGTGTGGCGATGTTCCTGAGGCTGTTGACCAGGATCGTCCTACCCTTCAGATCGGCCACCGTCCTGATCGGGGAGTTCTTGGGGACCATGAGGGCGAAGGTGCCGGGAGCCGCCTGGAACATGTCGGCGATCAGCTTGACCTGCTTGCCCCGGCTGACGGCCCGGAACGTCGAGACGTAGTTGGCCTGCGAGATGTCCAGGAGGCCGCTCTCGATCTGCGGCAGCGCGTCCGCGCCGGTGATCGAGATGGGCTCGACCGTCAGTCCCTCCTCCCTGAAGAAGCCCTGGGCAAGGGCGATGTACAGCGCCACGGGGTAGGCGGTGGCCTGGGCTCCGACCCTGATCAAGGTCTTCTCGAGGCCGTGAACGATGGGCAGCGGCGCCTCGGCCGCGCCGCCGCATCCGGTGAGCCCGAGAACGAGCGCGAGGCCGAGGACGAACGCGCGGCCGCGGAGCCCGCGTGCCCGGGGTGCGCTGGGAATGTTCGGAGCGATCACGAGACTCCTGGGGCCAGGATGGTGTTGATGTCGTACTTCGTCTTGAGGTAGCCGAACTCCAGAATCAGGTCCGCCACGCTCTGCAGCCGGGTGGGGTTCACCGCGGTGGAGAAGCCGCCGAGCCCGGCGCCGCGATCGTGCCCCTTGACTGCCCTGGCAGCACCGGGAGCATGCCCCTGCCTGGTAGGTCGAGCCGTGCGAGGACGGATGTCAGCGGGGGACGGCCTCGATGAGGCTCGCATCCGCGCTCAGCTCGACGACGTCGCTGAGCGTCAGGTCGGCCTGGCCGAGCAGCACCGCATACTCCTCGCGGCTGCGCTCGGTGCCCCCGTTGAAGATGGCCAGCATCCGCAGGTCGATGTCCTTGCCCAGATGCGGCGTCTCGTCGTCGGGCAGCACCACTTCCAGGATCAGCACGCGGCCGCCGGGGTTCATGGCCCGGCGGACATTGCGCATGATCTTGACGGCGTCCTCGTCGTCCCAGTTGTGCAGCACGCTGGCCAGCAGGTAGACGTCGCCCCCAGGCGGCACCGAGGCGAAGAAGTCGCCGGAGACGACCTCCGTCCGGTCGGACAGGCCCTCCGCGGCCAGCGTCCGCTCCGCGTGCGCGGCGACGTGCTCCAGGTCGAACAGGATGCCGCGCATCTGCGGGTTGGCGTGCAGGACCGTGGCCAGGATGTGGCCCTTGCCGCCGGCCACGTCGACCAAGGTCGCGGTGGAGGGGAAGGAGCACCGCTTGGCCAGGGCCACGGTGAAGGTGAGGGCCCGGCGCGTCATGTACTCGTCGAACATGCTGCTCGTCGCGGGGTTCTTCGCCAAGTGGTCGTAGAGGTGGCCGTACCGCTTCACGAAGGCCGAGCTGCCCTCCCGCACCGTGGCGGGGAGCATGCCGATGGCGTACCAGAAGCTCTCCTCGCCGAGCATGCGGATCGAGGAGCGGACCGAGTCGGGGACGTCCGAGCGCAGGGCGGTGCCCTTCGCGGTGAGGTCGTGGGCGTCCGTGCCGGCGGGGCGGACCAGGTCCATGCCGGCCAGTTCGCGCAGGACCCGGCGCAGCGAGGGCGCGTGCGCGCCGCAGCGCCTGGCCAGCTCGGCGGTGTCGAGCGGGCCGTTCGCCAGGTGGTCGGCCAGGCCCAGCTCCGCCATGGTCAGGAGCGCTGCGAAACGGGATAAATCGCCTACGGCTCCCCAGAGGAGGCCGTCGGAATGCGGCATGAGTCCTTCCAGATGAATCACGCGTTGCGGGTGGCCTGCCGGTGCCAGACGAGCAGGCGCCGCTCCACGAGCACGAACACGGAGTTCACGAGGTAGCCCAGCACCCCGAGCAGGGCGATCGTGGCCCACACTCCCGCGCCGTCGAAGCTGCGCTGGGCCTGCAGCAGCTGGTAGCCGATGCCGTCGGTGCTGCCGAACAGCTCCGAGATGACCATGAGGATCAGCGCGAGCGACAGGCTCAGCCGGAGCCCGGCGAAGATCTTCGGCGAGGCGGCCGGGAGGACCACCACGCGCAGGTACTGTGCCTTCGACAGGTTGAAGACCCTGGCCGTCTCGGTGTACGTGCGGTCCACGGCCCTGACCCCGTCGATGGAGTTGAGCAGCACGGGCCAGATCACGCCGAACACGATCGAGGCCAGCTGCATGGTGAGCCCGGCCTTGAACAGCACGATGAACACAGGCAGCAGCAGCGGCGGCGGGATGGCCCGGCCGAACTCGATCAGTGGGTCCACGTAGTCGGTCGCCGTCCGCGAGCGGCCGAGCACGACGCCGAGCACGATGCCGAGCACAGCGGCCAGGGCCCAGCCGCTGAACATGCGGCCGAGGCTCGGCAACAGGTTGCCCACCGCGTCGTCGGTGAGGAAGATCCGCGAGACGGGCCCGGAGAACCACAGCTCGTACATGCGGGCGACGATCGTCGTGGGCGGGGGGAAGTTGATGTCCTCCAGCCCCCGCGCGATGAGCTCCCAGGCGACGAGCACCACGGGGACGACCCAGAGCCTGGCGCCGGCCTTCACGAGGGTTTTCACGACTCCTGCGCTCCCGTCCGCATGCGGTGCCAGTGGAACAGGCGGCGCTCCCCGGCCAGCAGCGTCAGGTTCGCGATCACGCCGAACATCCCGGCCCAGAACGTCGCCGCCATCATGAGGTCCATCCGGTTGCCGCTGCTGGCCGTGACCACGTAGACGCCGATGCCGGCGGCCCCGCCGGCCAGCAGCTCGGCGCTGACCGCCAGGATCAGCGCGATGCCCGCGGCGATCCTGACCCCGGTCGCGACGAACGGGGCGGCGCTGGGCAGGCTCACCCTGGCGAGCACGGACAGCTGGCCGAAGCCGAAGCTGCGCAAGGACTCCTTGGCCTGCGGGTCCACGTCGTGCATGCCGTAGAGGGTGTTGATCAGGATCGGCCACATGCAGGCGTACACGATGACCGAGATCTTCATCAGCCCGTCCACCGGGATCAGCAGGATGGCGAGCGGGATGATCGCGACCGAGGGGATCGGGCGCATGAACTCCAGCACGGGCCTGATGGCCCGTTCCACCGGCGGCAGTGCGCCGAGCAGCACGCCCAGGGGGACGGCGATCCCGATCGCGATCAGCAGGCCGAACGCCCAGTTCGTCAGGGTCGTGCCGAGTCCCGTCAGGAAATCGGTGTCGACCAGGAGGCGCGCGGCTTCGTACAGGATGGTCGAGGGGGCCGGGAAGGTCACGTCGTCGCTCATGACGAAGCGGACGAGCAGCTCCCCGATGACAAGGAGCCCCGCGGCGCCGGCGGCGCCGCGGAGCACTCGAGTACCGGTCATCCGGCCGGAGGGGGCACGATGATGGACTTCACGTCGATCGCGCTCTTGATGTACTCGTACTCGAGCAGGAGATCGGCCACCTTCTGCAGGCGGTTCGCGGTCAGCTCGGTCGGGTAGGTGAGCGGCGTGATCACGGACGCGGTCTTCGCGTCGATCTTCGTGTACTTCGGCAGGGTAACCTCGAGCTCCTTACGGTCGGTCGAGAGGTCCTTCAGCGCCTTGGCGATCGCTCGCTGGAACGCGGCCAGCGTCTTCGGGTTCTTCTTCGCCCAGTCCTCGGTGACCGACCAACCGGAGATGGGGAAGTTCTCGGTCTGGCCGGTCATCGTGTCGGCCAGTTTGCGGAAGCCCACCGTGCTCTGGCTGGTCGTGATGAAGGGCTCGACCATCCAGCCCGCGTCGGCCAGGCCCGTGTTGAGCGCGTTGGTCATGTCGGGGAACGGGATTTCCTTGTACTTGACGTCGGCCTTGGTGAGCCCGGCCACCTTGAGCTGCGTCTCAACGGCGAGCGTGCCGATGTTGTTGAAGGTGTTGACCGCGACGGTCTTGCCCTTCAGGTCCGCCACCGTCTTGATGGGCGAGTCCTTCGGAACCATGAGGACGAACGTGTTCGGGGCGCCCTGGGAGGCCTCCGCGACCAGCTTGATCTTCTGGCCCGCGCTGAAGGCCACCAACCCCGACACGTAGTTCTGAAGCGTGGCGTCGAGGGCGCCGCTCATGAGCTTCGGCATCGCGGCCGCGCCACCGGTGATGACCTCCGGCTGGACCGTCAGGCCCTCCTGCTTGAAGTAGCCCTTGTTGATGGCGACATAGAGCGATACGGAGTCAGGGATCGGGATCGCCCCGACCTTGATGGTGGTCTTCTCCAAGCCGTTGGCGCCGGCCGACGCGCTCGTGGAGCTGTCGGAGCCGCTACAGGCAGTTAGCACTAGAGCGACTGCGACGCCGAGTACGACGGCGCTGCAGCGCAGTTTGCGTGTCATTGGGGGGGTTCTCCTACGAGGGGGAAGTCTTTGGAGATCGGCACAGGATACCGGGCGTGAAGCGTACCGGAAGGGGGATCTGATCGGGTGGCCCTGCGCCTCGTATCGCCGGGTTATCGGATCAATATGGCAGTAAGCGTCTGTAGATGTAAATATGGGGATAAAGACCGTTTGAGGGTCGTCTGTCCGAACTGGTGTTGTAGTTGCGCTCCGTGTTCGAGGGCTTGCGACGTGAACAATGTGTGAGCTGGAACGGTTGAAAACGGCTGAGACGTTGGCTGAAGTATGATGTTTGTGCTCAAATTGGGCCTCGAACTAGCCTGCGATCACCCGTCTGCGCGACGAAGCCGCTGAGACCCCCGAAGCAGGCCATGGCGAGAGGTTGCCACCAGTGAGGACAAAAACGACCGACCCCGGTCGTGGCACGGCCCCAGATGTGCCCGAGAAGCCAGTGGACGGCGAGGTGCCGGACGTTGAGCTGCCCAAGCCGGGCAGCCCGCTCGCGCTGCGCAACTGGCGAGTACGCAGCCGCCTCATCGCCCTCATCGCCATCCCCACGCTCGTGGCCGTGATCCTGGGCGCCCTGCGGGTCACCGGCTCGATTTCCAGTGCCCAGCAGTACCAGGTCATCGGCGAGGTCGGCACGCTGATCAGCCATGTCGGCGAGCTCTCCCGCGACCTCGGCCTCGAGAGAGACCTGGCCACCCGCTTCGCCGCCGCCGGCAGGACGGCGGCCACGCAGCAGCGGCTCGTCGAACAGCAGGGCGTCGTCGACATCAGCGTCAACCGTGTCCTGTTCACCGCCAGGGTCGTCGAGCCCTCCCTGTCGGACATCGGCCGCAGGAACCTCGAACGCCTCAAGATCCGGCTCAACCAGCTGAAGTCCCTGCGTGACACGGTGACGAAGTCGACCCTGCCGCCGCTGCCGACGATGGAGAAGTACTCCGAGACGATCGCCGAGATGCTGCAGCTCTACGAGGAGCTCGGCCAGGGCGCGACGGACGAGGAACTGATCTCCACCAGTGACGGACTGCGTGCCATCGCCCGAGCCGGAGAAGAGGCGTCCAAGCAGCGCGCGGCGCTGACGATGGCGCTCGCCAAACCCATCCCCGGGTTCGAAGAGACCGAGTTCAACGCCTTCCTCGACGCCACCTTCCGGCGCGACGCCGAGCGCGCGGCTTTTCTCGCCGTCGCCACGCTGGACCAGAGGCAGGCCTTCGACGACACGGTAGCCAGCCAGAAGATCGGCCGCGCCGAGTTCTACATCGACCGCGCCATCCTGCTGCAGAACAACAAGACCAGCCTGCGCAGGCTGGACCTCGACGCCGCGAACGACGCCGACCGCTGGTTCGAGTCCATCAGCGAGACCATCGACCGGCTCTTCCAGGTCCAGAAGGCGCTCGGGACCCAGATCGCCACTCGGAGCGCCGACGTCGCCAGCGGCGACCGGCAACTCGCCGCGCTCAACATCGCGATCGTCGCCGCGCTGCTGGTCCTGGTTCTCGCGATCACCGCGGTCATGGCCGGCTCGCTGGTGCGGCCGCTCCGGCGCCTGCGCGGCGACGCACTGAAGATCGCCGGCCATACCCTGCCCGACCTCGTGCGCCAGCTCCGCAGTACGGACGTGAGCCCCGAAGAGCTCCGCGTGCCGCCCATCGAGATCAACTCCAAGGACGAGATCGGCGAAGTGGCGCGGGCGTTCGACGAGGTGCACCGCGAGGCGGTCCGGCTGGCCGGCGAGGAAGCACGGCTGCGCACCAACGTCAACGCGATGTTCGTGAACCTGTCGCGGCGCAGCCAGACGCTGGTCGAGCGGCAGATCACCCTCATCGACGGGCTGGAGCAGGGCGAGCAGGACGAGCAGCGGCTCGCGAACCTGTTCAAGCTCGACCACCTGGCCACCCGCATGCGCCGCAACAGCGAGAACCTCCTGGTCCTCGCCGGCCAGGAACCGCCGCGCCGCTGGAGCAAGCCCGTCAAGCTCGTGGACGTCGCACGCGCCTCGCTGTCAGAGGTGGAGAACTACGAGCGGGTCGTCCTCCAGGTGCCCGACGGCGTCTCCGTGGCCGGCCAGGCCGTCAACGACGTGATCCACCTGATCGCCGAGCTGGTGGAGAACTCGCTGTCGTTCTCCCCTCGCGAGACCCGCGTGACGGTGTCCGGCAGCAGGATCGACGGCGGCGGCGTGATGCTGTCCATCAGCGACTCCGGCATCGGCATGACCGGCGACGAACTCACCGCCGCCAACGAGCGCCTGATGCACGCACCCACCGTGGACGTGTCGGTGTCGCGGCGCATGGGCCTGTTCGTGGTCGCCAGGCTGGCGCACCGGCACGGCATCCGGGTGCAGCTGCGCCCGCACGGCACTGGCGGCCTGACCGCCATGGTGCTCATTCCCGAGTCCCTGCTCGGCGCGCAGGCGCCCCCCTCGTTCACCGGCGCCGCGCCCGCGAACGCCGTTCGCGAGGAGCCGTTCCCCACGCCGCAGCCCGCGGCCGCCGCCCAGTGGCCGGCCGGCGGCTACCAGCCGGGTCCCGGGCACCCGTCGTATCCGTCGTATCCGTCGGAGTCGGCGCCGAGCACGCCCTGGTCGTCGGCGCCGAAGTGGCCGGCCGACAACGGCGGCGGCAACTGGATGGCCGACAACCCCGCTCCCTCGTCCGACGTGTGGGTGTCCTCGCGCGGACCCGTGACGGGAGAGACCGTGCTGCCCCGGCGGGGTGGTCCTGCCGAGCAACAGCAGCCGAGCGCCTGGACGCGCGGTGCTGAGCAACAGCAGCCGAGCGCCTGGACGCGCGGTGCTGAGCAACAGCAGCCGAGCGCCTGGACGCGGGGTGCCGAGCAACAGCAGCCGAGCGCTTTGTCGCAGCGCTACGACTTCCCCGAGACGGAGTCCGCGGCGACCGGGCCCATTCCCGTGGTCAAGCCCGCCTCGGCCGGTGACGAGTACCTGCCGATCTTCGCCTCGGTCGAGTCCGCCTGGTTCGAGCACACCGGCGACAGCGACGCCACCTGGAGCTCGGCCAAGGCCGACGCCGGCTGGAGTGCCGCCCAGGCCGTCGTGGAACCGGTGCGCGACGGGGCCACCGCCTCCGGGCTCCCCAAGCGGGTGCCCAAGGCCAACCTGGTGCCCGGCTCCGCCGAGGCCGTCTCGGCGCCGAAGGGCGTCGCGCCCATGCCGACGATCTCGCCCGACCGGGTGCGCAGCCGCCTTTCGAACTTCCAGCAAGGCTTCAGAGCCGCGCGGGACGACATCAGCGAGGGCAGGACGTACGGGTCCGGCCCCAGGAGTAACAATGGGGAGGAGGGCGCGTGAACGACCTTAGCCACGCGGCACGCGGGGTGGACTGGTTAATCACCGACTTCGTCAGTACCGTTCCAGGGGTCGCGCACGCAGTGGTCGTCTCGTCCGACGGGCTGCCGCTGGCGGCCTCGTCCGGCTTCCCGGCCGACCGGGCCGACCAGCTGGCCGCCATCGCGTCGGGCCTGGTGAGCCTGACGCACGGCGCGGCCAGGGTGTTCGAGGGCGGTGCGGTCAATCAGACGATCGTGGAGATGCAGCGCGGGCTCATGCTGATCATGGCGATCAGCGACGGCTCGTGCCTCGCGGTCTTGGCGGCGCCGGACTGCGACATGGGTTTGGTGGCGTACCAGATGACGTTGATGGTTGATCGCGCCGGTCAGGTGCTGACCCCGGCTGTGCGCGCGGAGCTGCGCGCCAGTCAGACCAGGTGATGTAGGTGACGAACTGGAACAGCGAGGGCTGGAACAGCGGCGGATGGAACAGCGGTGGATGGGAACCCCCGCAGCCTCCGCCCTCCAGCTCGGAACCCGCCTCGCCGGTGCGGCCCTACGCCGTCACGGGAGGGCGTACCGCGCCCAAGGTCAAACTGGCGATGGAGGCTCTGGTCTCCTCGGCGACCGCCGAGCACCGGGAGTTCTCGCACATCACGCCCGAGTACAAGGCGATCAGCCAGCTCTGCCTCCAGGTCAGATCGGTGGCGGAGGTGTCGGCGCTGCTGCGGATCCCTCTCGGCGTGGTGCGCGTTCTGATCGCGGATATGGCGGCGGAGGGCCTCGTACGCGTGCATCAGCCGCAGCTGGATGCGGGTAGACCGGACGTCAACCTGCTGGAAAGGGTGCTCAGTGGACTTCGCAGGCTCTAGCCCCGGCCTCACCTCGACGAAGATCGTCGTGGCCGGGGGATTCGGGGTGGGCAAGACGACGTTCGTCGGTGCGGTGTCGGAGATCATGCCGTTGACCACGGAGGCGGTGATGACCGACGCCTCCGCCGGCATCGACGACCTGGGCATGACACCGCTGAAGTCGACCACGACCGTGGCGATGGACTTCGGCCGGGTCTCCCTCGATCGTGACCTGATCCTCTATCTGTTCGGCACGCCCGGGCAGCACCGGTTCTGGTTCATGTGGGACGACCTGGTGCGCGGCGCCATCGGCGCCGTCGTCCTCGTCGACACCCGCCGTCTTGCCGACAGCTTCCCGGCGATCGACTACTTCGAGGAGGCCCAGCTGCCGTTCATCGTGGGGGTGAACGGCTGGGACGGCGATTACCCGCACAGTGACTCCGAGGTGCGCGACGCCCTGACGCTGGCGCCGCACATCCCGATGGTGCGGCTCGACGCCCGCTCGAAGGACTCCGTGAAGATCGCTTTGATCAACCTCGTCGAGCACGCGCTCACAGTCCGGATGGCCGTGCCCGGCTGGAGCGGCTAGGAGAGCGGATAGGCTGGAGTCTTAGACGTTCATTCGCTTCGAGGACTGGCCAACCACGTGTTCGAGACGCTTTCCGACCGCCTCACATCGGTTTTCTCCTCCCTCCGATCCAAGGGCCGGCTGTCCGATGCCGACATCGACGCCACCACCCGGGAGATCCGCATCGCCCTGCTGGAGGCCGATGTCGCGCTCCCGGTGGTCAAGGCGTTCGTCGCCCAGGTCAAGGAGCGCGCCCGCGGTTCCGAGGTCTCCCAGGCGCTCAACCCGGCGCAGCAGGTCGTCAAGATCGTCAACGACGAGCTGATCGAGATTCTCGGCGGCGAGACCCGCAGGCTCCGCTTCGCCAAGACGCCCCCGACCGTCGTCATGCTGGCGGGTCTGCAGGGCGCCGGTAAGACCACGCTGGCCGGCAAGCTGGCCAAGTGGCTGCGCGAGCAGGGTCACGCGCCCATGCTGGTCGCCGCCGACCTTCAGCGCCCCAATGCCGTCCAGCAGCTTCAGGTCGTGGGCGAGCGCGCCGAGGTCGCGGTCTACGCGCCCGAGCCGGGCAGCGGCGTCGGCGACCCGATCGGGGTCGCCCGCCGGTCGATCGACGAGGCCAAGCGCCTCAATCACGACATCGTCATCATCGACACCGCCGGCCGCCTGGGCATCGACCAGGAGATGATGAAGCAGGCCGCCGACATCCGCGACGCGGTCTCGCCCGACGAGGTCCTGTTCGTGGTCGACGCCATGATCGGCCAGGACGCCGTCACCACGGCGCAGGCGTTCATGGAGGGCGTCGGCTTCGACGGGGTCGTGCTGACCAAGCTCGACGGCGACGCCCGCGGTGGTGCCGCGCTGTCGGTCAGGCACATCACCGGCCGGCCGATCATGTTCGCGTCGACGGGTGAGAAGCTCGAGGACTTCGACGCCTTCCACCCCGACCGGATGGCCTCCCGCATCCTCGACATGGGTGACATCCTCACCCTGATCGAGCAGGCTCAGAAGACGTTCGACGAGGAGCAGGCGGCCAAGATGGCCGGCAAGCTCACCTCGGGCGAGAGCTTCACGCTGGAGGACTTCCTCGAGCAGATGATGATGGTCCAGAAGATGGGCCCCATCAAGAACCTGCTCGGCATGATGCCCGGCATGGGTCAGATGCGCGACCAGCTCAACGCGATCGACGACCGCGACCTCGACCGCATCGCCGCGATCATTCGCTCCATGACCCCGGGCGAGCGCCAGGATCCGAAGATCATCAATGGGTCGCGGCGGGCACGCATCGCCGCCGGCTCCGGCGTCACGGTCACTGCTGTGAGCAACCTGGTCATCCGCTTCTTCGAGGCACAGAAGATGATGAAGCGGATGGCCGGCGGGATGGGCATCCCCGGCATGCCGGGGGGGCGTGGCAAGGCGGCCAAGGCTCAGAAGAAGAACAAGAAGGGGCGGCGGGTGAGCGGTGACCCGCGTAAGGCGGGTCTGGAGAAGACGTCGTCCGGCGACGGCTCCGCGCAGCCGAAGCAGGGCGGGATGCTGGGCAACCTGCACGGCAAGCTGCCTCCGGGCATGGAGCTGCCGCCCGGCTTCGACCCTTCCAAGCTCAAGCTCCCCGGCCAGAACTAACGCCGTCCGCCCTCCTGGGAGGGGCGCTGCCGGCTCACCCACGGCCCTTTTGGGGTCGTGGGTGCCGCGCGTGCGGGACGCGTTCGGGGCGGGCGAGACGAGATTCTTGCCGAGTCTTTGGGGCGCCGTTCCATGTGAGGTCGAAGGCAGTGCCGTAGATCTGGCACAATGACATGTTGGAACATCGTGACCAGGCGGGTGCCCTCTCATCTCCCGCCGGCCGCGCCTGTCCCTGGAGCGTCGTTCAACCGTGCCCCACTCGGCGAGACGTCGCTCACCCACGCTCGAATGCAGGAGAGACCACACCCGTGGCAGTCAAGATCAAGCTCAAGCGGCTCGGCATGATCCGCAACGCTCAATACCGTATCGTCGTCGCCGACAGCCGCACCAAGCGTGACGGCCGGGCGATCGAGGAGATCGGCCTGTACCACCCGAAGGACGACCCTTCGCGCATCGAGGTCAACGCCGAGCGTGCGGCCTACTGGCTGGGTGTCGGCGCGCAGCCGACCGAGCCGGTGCTCAAGCTGCTCAAGCTCACCGGCGACTGGCAGAAGTTCAAGGGCGAAGCCGCCCCTGCACCGCTGAAGGTCGCCGAGCCCGCGCCTGACCGTCACGCCATCTACGAGGCCGCGGCCAAGGAGGCGCTGTCCGGTGGCGACACCGGCACGGCCGCCACCACGCCGAAGAAGGCGGCCAAGAAGAAGGAAGAAGTAGCCGAGGCCCCCGCCGAGACCCCGACCGAGGGCGAGGGCTGACGTGCTCGAGGAGGCTCTCGAGCACCTCGTCAAGGGCATCGTCGAACATCCAGACGATGTCCGGGTCCGCGCACGCCGCATTCGCAGCGGGCGCGTCCTGGAGGTCCGGGTGCACCCCGAGGACCTGGGCAAGGTCATCGGACGCGGCGGGCGCACCGCCAAGGCGCTGCGCACGGTCGTGAACGCCCTGGCCGACGGGAAGTACGTTCGGGTCGACCTGCTCGACCTGCACGAAGCAGTCCGTTAGCGTCAGGTTTCCGCGCCCTCATCGGTTCGCTTACCGATGAGGGCGCTTGCGTGAGAAAGGGCACATTCACGTGCAGTTGGTCGTCGGCCGGATAGGCCGTCCGCACGGGGTACGCGGTGACGTGACCGTGGAGGTGCGCACCGACGAGCCTGAGCGGCGCTTCGCCGTCGGCACGTCGATCGCGACGGACCCCGCCGGCAGAGGGCCGCTCGTCGTCGCCGGCTGCCGCTGGCACAAGGACGTCCTGCTGGTGACGTTCGAGGGCGTGACCGATCGCGACGCCGCCGCGGACCTGCGGGGGACCCTGCTGGTCATCGACTCGGCCGAGGTCGAGCCGTCCGACGACCCCGACGAGTTCCACGACCACCAGCTCATCGGCCTGGCGGTGGAGACGGTCTCGGGCGAGCCGGTCGGCGAGGTGGAGGACGTGCTCCACCACGGCCAGGATTTGCTCGTCGTGCGCCGCGAAGGGCAGGACGAGGCTCTCATCCCGTTCGTCAAGGCGCTGGTGCCCGAGGTCGACCTGGCGGGGGGCCGGTTGGTGGTCGATCCGCCGGAGGGCCTGCTGTGATGCGGCTCGACATCATCTCGATCTTCCCTGAATACTTCGCGCCGCTGGACGTGTCGCTGATCGGCAAGGCGCGCGAGCGCGGCACGCTGGACGTACGCGTGCACCAGCTGCGCGACTGGACGCACGACGTGCACAAGACCGTGGACGACACGCCGTACGGCGGCGGTCCCGGCATGGTCATGAAGCCCGAGGTGTGGGGCGAGGCCATCGACGCGGTGATCGGCGACGGCGCGCCCCGGATGATCGTGCCGACGCCGAGCGGCCGGCCGTTCACCCAGGAGCTCGCGCAGGAGCTGGCGGGCGAGCCGTGGCTGCTGTTCGCGTGCGGGCGCTACGAGGGCATCGACTCGCGGGTCATGGCGGAATACGCCACGCGGCTGCGGGTGGACGAGGTCAGCATCGGCGACTACGTGCTGGCCGGCGGTGAGGTGGCGGTGCTGGTCATGGTGGAGGCCATCGGCAGGCTGCTGCCCGGCGTGCTGGGCAACGCCCAGTCGGCCGTGGACGACTCGTTCGCGGCCGGGTCCATGCGCAACCTGGTCGAGGGCCCGGTCTACACCAAGCCGCCCGTCTGGCGCGGCCACGAGGTGCCGGCCGTGCTGCTGTCCGGGCACCATGGGAAGGTCGCCAGGTGGCGGCGGGACGAGGCGCTGCGCCGTACTGTGCGCAACCGGCCGGAACTCGCGGCGGAGCTCGACCCCGGGACGCTCGACAAGCACGACAGGAAGCTCCTCGAGGAGCTGTCGTTTCGCGTCGGGCCGGAAGATATGGCAAACTGAATCGCTGCCAACTGTCAATTGGTTGGTCCGTCATGCCCGGGAAACGGTCCCGGGCTCATCACATCAGCAAGCGCGTCCGCCGCGAGCTTCGGCCGGGTGGACCTCCGCGTGCTCACGAGGACTTGAGGACAGCTCTCATGCACACGAAGATCCAGGAGCTCGAGCAGGCGACCCTGCGCGGCGACGTGCCGGGGTTCCGCCCCGGTGACACGCTCGAGGTTCACGTACGAGTCGTCGAAGGCAACCGCTCCCGTATTCAGGTCTTCAAGGGCTTCGTCCTGCGCCGGCAGGGCAGCGGCGCCCGCGAGACCTTCACGGTCCGCAAGGTGAGCTACGGCGTCGGCGTCGAGCGCACCTTCCCCGTGCACAGCCCGGTCATCGAGAAGATCGTGCTCGCCACCCGCGGCGACGTCCGCCGGGCCAAGCTTTACTACATGCGCGACCTGCGTGGCAAGGCCGCCCGCATCCGCGAGAAGCGCGAGACGACCACCGCGAAGTAAAGCCCTGGTCCTTGCCCTGTGGCCCGTGCCCGCGCACGGGCCATTCGGTTTTACGGCGGCGTTTCCTTTATGTGGAGCGACCCGTGCGTGGGTGTAACGTCGGTCGAGGCTTGTCGGGCCCATCCATCATCTAGGCTCGACAGTTGATGACTAGCGAAAGCCAGGAGCACGGCGCGGCGCGCCGCCCTGTCGAGGACGAGGTGGACGTGGTCGCGGAAGAGACTCAGAAGCCGGCCAAGGGCGGAAAAAAGGAGAAGGAGAAGAAGGGATCGTTCTGGAAAGAGCTCCCTGTTCTCGTCGTCGTAGCCCTTGTCCTGGCACTGATCATCAAGACCTTCGTGGTCCAGGCCTTCTACATTCCATCGGAGTCGATGGAGAACACCCTGCTGAAAAACGACAGGGTCCTCGTCAACAAGCTCGTCTACCACACGCGTGACATCGAGCGGGGCGACGTGGTGGTGTTCTCCGGCGTCGACTCCTGGGACGGCGAGTTCCAGCTCGAGGAGCCGTCCAACCCGGTCGCGGGGTTCTTCAGGTGGGTCGGGACGGCGTTCGGCGTCGTGCCCGGCGAGAAGGACTACATCAAGCGGGTCATCGGCGTGGGCGGCGACCACGTCAAGTGCTGCGACTCCAAGGGGCGCATCACCGTCAACGGCACGCCCATCGACGAGGAGAGCTACCTCTATCCGGGGAACGTGCCCTCCGACAAGTTCTTCGACATCAAGGTGCCGCAGGAACGGCTGTGGGTGATGGGCGACCACCGCTCGGTCTCGCTCGACTCGCGTTCCCACACCGGTGACCCGGGTGGCGGCTCCATTCCCGAAGGCCAGGTCATCGGCCGGGCGTTCGTGATCGTCTGGCCGTTCGACCGGGCCAGTGTGATCGACATCCCGGCCACGTTCGCGCAGCCCGCGCTCCAGGCACTCGGCGGTTCGGTACCGCTGGTCGCCGGATTCGGGCTCGCCATACCCTTGGTCCTGGTTCGTCGGCGTTGGCTGCGAAGGAGGCGCTGATGGCCGTCACCAAGAAGGCGGAGGGCGTGGGGAAAGAGAAGAAGAAGAGCGGCTTCCGTGAGACGCTGCTGCTCCTGGTCATGGGCGTCGGCATCGCGCTGTTGCTGCAGACGTTCGTGGTCGGCTCGTTCTACATCCCGTCCGAGTCGATGGAGAACACGCTGCTGATCAACGACCGCGTGTTCGTCAACAAGCTCGCGGGCAAGCCCGAGCGCGGCGACATCGTGGTGTTCAAGGGCTGGAACGGCGAGGACACCATCAAGCGGGTCATCGGCGTCGGCGGCGATCGGGTCAAGTGCTGCGACGCGAAGAAGCGCATCTCCGTCAACGGGACGCCGCTGGACGAGGAGTCCTACCTCTACCCCGGCGACTACCCCTCCGACGAAAAGTTCGACATCAAGGTGCCGGCGGGGAAGTTGTGGCTGATGGGTGACCACCGCAGCGCCTCGGCCGACTCCCGGGCCCACGTGGAGGAGCCTGGTGACGGCTTCATCTCGGAAGACGCGGTGATCGGCAAGGCAGTGGTGCGTTACTGGCCGCTGAATCGCGGCTATCTCTTCTCGCGTCCCGACATTTTCGACAAGGTCAAGTAGAGGGGGCTTTCGGTCGCGGGCTGCGGCGAATGGGGCGTACGCTGCCTGTGTCATGACAGTTGCGTTCCGCCCTCGACCGAGCGTCGTCCGGCGCGATTCCGGACTCTACGCCTATGAGCGGGCGCTGGCCCGCCGTGGCCTCACTCCGATCGCCGGCGTCGACGAGGCGGGCCGCGGCGCCTGCGCGGGGCCGCTGGTGGTCGCGGCCGTGATCCTGCGCAGGGAGATCGACGGCCTCGGCGACTCGAAGCTGCTCACGCCCGCGGTGCGCGAGAGCCTCTACGACAAGATCATGCGCGTCTCCCACGTAGGCATCGTGATCATCCCGCCGGGGGAGATCGACGCCAAAGGTCTTCACAAATGCAATGTTTCAGGAATGCGGCGAGCTGTCGCACAGTTGCCCTGTGACCCGGAGTACATCCTGACCGATGGCTTCCCGGTGCCGGGGCTGCCCGCGCCGTCGCTCGCCGTGTGGAAGGGGGACCAGGTGGCCGCGTGCGTGGCGGCCGCGTCCATCGTCGCCAAGGTGACGAGGGACCGCATGATGGTCGCGCTCGACGAGCGCTTCCCTGGGTACGGCTTCGCCGACCACAAGGGGTACGTCACACCGGGGCACCGGCTGGCGCTGGAAACGCATGGCCCATGTGCCGACCACCGTTACTCCTTCGTCACGGTGGCCAGGGAGATGGGTGAGAATGAAATGGGGGCCGGGGTTGCCTGAGCAGGCAAACCGGGGGACCGGTACGACAGGAGGACCGCGATGAGCGCAGAGGATCTCGAAAAGTACGAAACCGAGATGGAGCTGCAGCTTTACCGCGAATACCGTGATGTCGTCGGTTTGTTCACATACGTTGTGGAGACTGAGCGGCGGTTCTATCTGACCAACTCGGTCGATCTCGACGTCCGTACCGCGGAGAACGGCGACGTCTTCTTCGATGTGAAGATGCAGGACGCTTGGGTGTGGGACATGTATCGGCCGGCGCGGTTCGTGAAGAACGTGCGGGTGGTCACGTTTAAGGATGTGAACGTGGAGGAGCTGGCCAAGGCAGATCTGGAGATGCCCAAGGAGGGGTTCTCGGGGTAGACCGCAGTCACTCGCTCGCTTGGCAGGGCACCAGGTGCTCCGGCCAGGTTCGGTCCTCAGGCACCGCCCGCGTCCTCTCAGCACGCTGTGAACGCACCATGCGCCCTCGACCAGGTTCGGTCGTCAGGCGCCCACCCGCGTCCACTCAGCACGGCTGTCAGCATGCCTGTCGGCTTCGCCGGCCATCGGAGCCGCACTTGCCTCCCCGCGCGCGGTTCCCTTGATCAGGGGATTCGTGTCGCCATCCCGTCACGAATCCTTGCCGTGACCCTGCCGGCCACGGTCCCATTCACGCGTCGTCGTCGTCGACGGGCCGGGCCGCACGTCGGCCAAGAGGCTGTCGCCGCGCATCCCACAAGGGGCCGCTCCACCGCGGCATGATCCGCGTCAGGCCCCGCTCACACGACCTCACCCGCCTTCCCTCCCTCGCTGAGCGGCCCGCTGCCGCGCGAGTCCCACGCTCCTGGCATGTGCTCCCACCAGCAGTGCGGCGGTCGGGGGCTGCGGCCTGGGACGGGCTGCCGAGGCGTTGTCCGGGGCGGTGCGGCGCCGGTCCGGGTGGCGCTGCCCTGGGGCCTTGCCGAGACGGCCAGGGGCGATGGAACGGCCGTTGTCGAGGGCGTGGACGCGGGTCTGGTGGGGGACGCCAAACCCGTCCTCGTCCACAACCCACAGCCTTCGCGCCCTCGCCATCCCCAGAACCCCATTCGGCCCAACGGCCGCCGCCCTGCATCCGCAAAGGTCGGTTCCCGAACCGGACCCGGACCTGACGGAGGTGGCACATGGCTAAGAAAGACGAGCTCGGCAAGCAAGGCGAGCAACTGGCCGTGACGTACTTGGAGGCCAAGGGGATGAAGATCATCGACCGAAACTGGCGCTGCCGCCACGGCGAGATCGACATCATCGCCGAGGAGGGACCCCTCCTGATCGTCGTCGAGGTCAAGACCCGATCGGGCAGATCCCACGGCACGGCCCTGGAATCGGTGAGCCATACCAAACTGGCCAGGCTCCGGATGCTCGCCGCCAAGTGGCTGGCCACGCAGTCGCGCACGTTCGACGCCGTACGGGTGGACGTGATCGCCTTGGACCGCTTCGCGGGCGACTTCGCGCTGCGCCACGTACGGGGGGCGATCTAGATGGCAGTGGCCCGCACCCGTAGCGTGGCCCTCGTCGGTGTCACGGGCCGCAGCGTCGAGGTCGAGGCCGACGTGGGCAACGGCCTGGCGGGCATCCACCTCATCGGCCTCCCCGACACGGCACTGAGCGAAGCCCGCGACCGGGTCAGATCCGCGGTGGTCAACAGCACCTACCCGTGGCCCGACGCCCGCATCATCGTCAGCCTCTTCCCGGCCAGCCTCCCCAAGCGCGGTTCGCAGTTCGACCTGGCCATAGCGGTGGCGATCCTGGGCGCCGCGGGGGTGGTCCCCGCCGAGCGCATCGCGGAGCCGTTCTTCCTGGGGGAGCTAGGCCTCGACGGCCGGATAAGACCCGTACGCGGGGTGCTGCCCTCCGTCCTCGGTGCGGCGAAGCACGGAGACGCCACGGTCATCGTCCCCTCCGCGAACTCGGCGGAAGCGGCTCTGGTCCCCGACGTGAAGGTGATTCCGGTGGCGAGCCTGCGCCAGCTGGTGGAGTGGCTCCGCAAGGGTGAGGAAGCCCCCGAACCGCAGGCGGAAGAGTGCCTGGAACCGCCCACGACCACCACGGATCCCGCGGTGGACCTGGCGGACGTCGTCGGCCAGCCGGTCGCCCGCCGGGCTCTGGAGGTGTGCGCGGCGGGCGGCCACAATTTGTGGATGCTGGGTCCGCCCGGCACCGGCAAGACGATGCTGGCCGAACGCCTCCCCACGCTTCTCCCGGACCTGGAGCTCGACCACGCCCTGGAGGTCACGGCCATCCACTCGGTCGCGGGCGTCCTGCCGTCCAACGCACCCATGATGAGCCGACCGCCGTTCGTCAGCCCTCACCACACTGCGACCGCGGCCGCGATCATCGGCGGTGGCAGCACGATCGTGCGCCCTGGCGCGGTCTCTCTCGCCCACCGAGGCGTTCTCTTCATGGACGAAGCCCCGGAGTTCCCCCGCCACGTACTCGACGCCTTGCGCCAGCCGCTGGAGTCCGGCCGCGTGACCGTGTCGAGATCGGCGGGCTCGGTCACGTTCCCGGCCAGGTTCATGCTGGTCCTGGCCGCGAATCCCTGCCCGTGCGCCCAAGCCGAGGACCAGGGCGAAAACTGCAGGTGTTCCCCCACGGTCAGGCGCCGCTACCTCGGCAGACTCTCGGGCCCGCTCCTGGACCGCGTCGACATGAAGGTCACCGTGGTCCGCGCCTCCAGACGTGAGCTCATGGCCGACCGCCAATTCACGGAATCCAGCGCGACGGTGGCCCAACGCGTCCTCGCCGCACGCGACCGAGCCGTCAAACGCCTGGCCGGCACCCCGTGGCGGACGAACGCCGAAGTGCCCTCATCCGTCCTCCACAGCGAATACCGCCCGTCCCCAGAGGCCATGAAACCCATGACGTCCTGCCTGGACTCAGGCACTCTCACGGCTCGCGGCCTGGACCGCGCGGTCCGCGTGTCCTGGACCCTCGCCGATCTGGCCGACAAGGAGCGTCCGGAGGAAGAGGAAACCACGGCAGCCCTTCACTTCTGGCTGGGGGTCATGTCGTAATGCGCGCCATCACCTCCACAACTCCCAACGAAACACCCCCGCACCCCGAAGGCATCATGTCCTCACCACTCACGGCCTCACAGAGCACGCCGAGCTCACAGAGCACGCCGAGCTCACAGAGCACGCCGAGCCCACAGAGCACGCCGAGCCCACAGGGCGGGCACAACGCACAACAGGCGATGCACTACGTGCCCCACGCACCCATGCCACCGGAATCAAACGGGACGGGATCAAGGGGGACGGGATCAAGGGGGACAGAGCTGGTGGGGACGGAGCTGGTGGAAGCAGCGCCGTCGGGAACAGCGCCGTCGGGAACAGCGCCGTCGGGAACAGCGCCGTCGGGAACAGCATCGGTGGGGACGGAACGAACCGTGACGGAGCCAGTGGTGACGGAGTCAGGAAGGACGAGGCTTCTGGCGATCGAGCCGCCGGGGACCGAGCCGATGGTGGGGGCGGAACCAGGAGGGACGAAGCCGCCGCGGACAGGCACGAGAGGGACGGCAGGGACGGGGCTGCCGGCGTCGGAACCGATGGGGACCGAGCCGGTGGCGGCTCAACATCGGCTTCCCGCCGGTGCATCACCGATCAGTGCAGAGCATGAGGCAAGAGCCGCTCTCATGCGGGCCGCGGACGTCGGCGACACGATCATGGGCCGTCTCGTGGCACAGTACGGAGCCGCAAGCGCCGTGGAGGCGATCCGCGCCCGCACTCTCCCCGCGGACTTCGTAGCCCAGGAGGCGGAGCAAGAGCGTCCCACCGCCCTGACGACCCGGCTGAAGGCATGGCACGCCCGCCTGGCAGCCGCGAACCCCGCCGCCGACCTCGAAGCCGGAGAGAAGACCGGAGCCCGTCTGATCATTCCGGGCAGCCCGGAATGGCCTACCCAACTGGACCAACTCGGCCCCAGCCGTCCCCTTGGACTGTGGTTGCACGGCAGGGCGGACCTCCGCTTCTCCTGCCTCACATCGGTGGCCGTGGTGGGTGCCAGGTCCGCCACCGCATACGGTGTCCACATCGCGGCCGAGTTCGGCGTCGGCCTCAGCGAGTCCGGTTGGACCGTGGTGTCGGGCGGCGCCTTCGGGGTGGACAGCGCGGCCCACCGCGGAGCGCTGGCGGCCGGCTCGCCGACGGTGGTCGTCCTGGCCTGCGGCGTCGACGTCTGCTATCCCAGCAGCCACGACACCCTGTTCGCGGCCGTCAGAGACCAAGGCGTGGTGCTCAGCGAATGCCCGCCAGGGGTCCACCCCACCCGGGCGCGTTTCCTCATCAGGAACCGCCTGATAGCCGCCCTGGCGCGCGGCACGGTCGTCGTTGAGGCCGCCCTGCGCAGCGGAGCCCTCAACACGGCCGCCCACACCCTGTCGCTCAACAGGCACCTGGCCGCGATCCCCGGCCCCGTCACCTCACGCATGTCGGCCGGCTGCCACCGGCTTCTCCGCGAACGCAAGGCCGTATGCGTCACCTCGCCGGAGGAGATGATCGAGCTCGTCGGCGTGATCGGCGACGACCTGGCCCCGCAATCCCGAGCCCCCGCGGTCCCCAGGGACAAGCTCAGCGAGTCGACGAAAAGAGTCCTGGACTCGATCCCTGCCCGAGGCGGCGTCGGCCCGGCCTCCATAGCGGTCGCAGCGGGGTTGGGCCTGGACGCCACCCTGAGCGCACTGGGCGGCCTGGCAGCCGCGGGCTACATCGAACGGTCGCCGGACGGCTGGCGCCTCCGCAAGCGGACGACCTCGTACCGGAAGGCATCGGATTCCGCTGCCCTGGAGCGCCCACCCATCGCGGAGGACACGGATCCGACTCAGGACCCGCCATACCCGGACGAGGACGACCTGGCGCGCCGCGAGGACGGTCTCCCCGGTCCAGAGGACGATCCCCCAGGGCCGAAGCATGGTCGTCGGAGAGAAGATGAACGTGGCTTCTCGGAACAAGAATGCGTCCCTGGGGTGAAGAGGGGACATGCCCTGGGATGAAGGGCTACACCTGTCTCGATGTGGTGGCGCGGTGCGATGAGATCGTCGTCTGAGTGACGAGCCCGGCCTGACTGATACGCCGGTCAAGGGTGAGCTGCTGGGTTCAGGTGGGTGGTGGCACGGCCTCCGGGGGCGTGGAGGGCGATCTCGGCAAAGTGGGGGTCACCGGTTGTCGTTTGCTCCGCCGGGTGACATCGCAGGGGACACACTGATGTCTGCGGCCATCGCTCGGCGTTCCTCCGGTTCTTTCAGGCCCTCGGAGGATCTTGCGGTGGCCGTCACCATTTCTGCACGAGGCATTGGGCGGTCAGGTTTTCGCTCCCGAGTCCTCCACCGTGGATGTCGCCTCGTCATCTCTGTGAGCTCGGCAGACGTTCGGGCGGCATCCCCTGTGTTCGGCCGAGGGCCGGGGCGATGCCGCCTGAGTGGGTGAGGTTGTTTGGGTTCGGGTGAGGGTGGCACGATCGTCGTGAGTGCGGGGAACGGAGGTACGCGTGGGCAGGGATGAGGTGGTAGCCGAGTTCGGGCGGTACTTGCGGTTCGAGCGCGATCTTTCCCCGCACACGGTTCGGGCTTACCTGGTAGATGTCGGTTCCCTGCTCGATCACCTGAACGGGCCGATCGAGATGTTGGACATCGGGACGCTGAGAAAGTGGCTGGCCGATCAGCACGGGGAGGGCAAGGCGCGGGCCACTCTGGCGCGAAGGGCCGCCTGCGCTCGTACGTTCACCGCTTACTGCCATCGCCGTGGCTGGCTGCCGGCGGACCCCGGGTTGTTGCTCGGGAGTGCCAAGGCGCCTCGTTCTCTGCCCTCCGTACTCGATCAGGAACAGGCGCGGGCCGTCCTGGACGCGCCGGCCACGGCGGAGCCCAAGGAACTGCGGGATCAGGCTCTTCTCGAGCTGCTGTACGCCACCGGCGTGCGGGTGAGCGAGCTGTGTGCGCTCGATGTCGACGACGTGGACCGCGACCGGCACGTCATCAGGGTGATGGGCAAAGGGCGCAAGGAGCGGTCGGTGCCGTTCGGATTGCCTGCGCTCCAGGCGCTGGACAGGTGGTGTATTTACGGGCGGCCGCGGTGGATGCGGCCGGCGTCGGGGCCGGCGCTCTTCCTTGGGGTGCGTGGTGGTCGTATCGACGCGGGGACGGTCCGGCGGGTGGTCCATGCTCGGCTGGCGCAGGTGGACGGGGCACCGGACATGGGACCGCATGGGTTGCGGCACACGGCGGCGACCCATCTGCTCGAAGGTGGCGCGGATCTTCGTAGTGTTCAGGAACTCCTTGGACATGCGTCCTTGAACAGCACGCAGATCTATACACACGTCTCGATCGAGCGTTTGCGTTCCGCCTATCGGCAAGCTCATCCGAGGGCTTGATGCTCCTGCTCAGGGGACGGGGTTCCGGTTCTGCTTCTCCTGGGGGTGGCTGGTTCATCGTTTTCATGGAGATTAGTCCTCCTCATGGGGGCGAGACCGTGAGCGGCGGGTGCGGGGTCCTCCGCCGTGGCGTCTGTGGCGATTTTTGCGGTGCCGGCCTTCGCGCGGGCTGTGCCCGCTCGTTCTGGCTCGGTGGTGGCGTCGGCGGTGGAGTGCGCCGATCAGAAGGAATGCCCCCAGCAATGTGAGGGCCAGGCCGATGGCGGGGGCTGCATGGGGCGACGAGTTGCCGGTGAGGTAGCCGTTCAGAGGGCTGGGTGGTGTCGCGCCGGGGGACTTGCGCGATGCGGTGGATGCGGCGAGGCGGTGTGGTGGGTTGTGTGTCGCCGCCGTTGCGACTGGTAGGTCATGGAGTGGCGACGGCGGGGTCGTTCGTGCCGGAGCGGAGGGCCAGAAGGGGAGGAGGCGGATGGGGACGTGGCCCAGGAGGAGCAGCGGGTTGAGGTAGCGGGCGTCGCGGAGGAGGCCCCAGTGCAAGCAGGACTCCTGGCAGTGGCTTCCTGACGGTTCGATGACGCCTAGCTCGGCTCCTGTTGTGAGTTGCTGGCCCCGTTTCACCGATGCGGCGACCGGCAGGTATGTCGTCCGAAGGCCGCCCTCGTGATCGATGGTGACCACGCCTTTCCCCGCTACGGCGCCGGCGAAGCGGACCGTGCCCGGTCCTGCCGCCAGGACCGGGGTGGACGCGGGGGCGGCCAGGTCTATGCCGCGGTGCCCGGCGAGCCAAGGCTCTGGAGGCGGGGTGAAGCGGCGGAGGATGCGGGGGTGACCGTCCAGCGGCCAGCGCCAGTCGGGAGGGGAGGCCCGTGCTGGGGGAGCGGCGAGGGGGATGACGGCGATCGCCAGAACGAGGGCCGGCAAGGCGGTCCGGGATTTCATGGCGGGAGTTTCGTCGAGAAGCCCGGGACGGCGTAGGGCCGAGCGTCGTTCTGTTGATGACGGGTCGACGTGGCGGACGCCCTGTGGATAGTCCGTCGGCGGTGTGCGGATCAGGTCCAGCCGTGGCGTTTCATGGCAATGAGGTCGTCCACGGAATGAGGCGTCGGTCGGTCTGGAGGGCGGGGGCGGTGCGGGCGTAGCGGGGAGGCCCAGATCCAGAGAGCGCTCAGGGCCATGCCTCCCGCGCAGATGAGGATCACCGGCCGGAGGCCGAGGAGGTCGGCGGCCAGGCCTCCCGCCAGGCCGCCCAGGGCCAGGACGCCTTGGACCGCGAAGGTCGTGGTGGCGTTCACGCGGGCGCGGAGCTCCGGGGGTGTCTCGCGGAGGCTGATCGCGCCCATGCAGGTGGCGAAGGCCACCACGATGCCTCCCGTGACGAGGCCCGTGACCGACAGCAGAGAGAGCTTCCACCAGAGAGGACCGGTCAGGAGGCCTACCGTCAGGATTTCGATCGGGAAGAAGAGTACGGCGATCAGCAGAATGCGGTTCTCGCCGTAGCGCTTCGCCAGGCGGGCCGTGATCCAGGCGCCCAGGAGGCCGCCCACGCCACCCAGGGCGATGAGGATGCCGATCATGCCTTTGGGGATGCGCAGGGTGTTCAGCATGTACAGCATGTAGACGGCCGTGTACGCCATGGCGAAGAAGTTGATCGTGATGCCTGCCGCCATCAGCGCGCGCAGCACCGGGTGGACGACGACGGCTCGCAGGCCCGCCATGACGTCTCGCCCCATGCCCCGCGAAGGCGCCGGCTTGTTCCGCTCGGGCGTGCGGATGCCGCGCAGCAGCAGGGCTGACGCCAGGAACGACAGTACCTCCGCCAGGACGGCCAGCGGGGCCGTGAGTCCCTGGATCAGGAGGCCGGCCAGGCCGGGGCCGCCGACGGAGGCGACTGAGTAGGAGGCGTGGAAGCCGGCCATCGCCTCCGTGCGCCGCGCCGGCGGTACGACGGCCGCCAGGTGCGGGAAGTTCGCCGCACGGAAGAGCACACCGGCAGTGCCGATCACCAGGGCTACGGCGATCAGCCACGGGATGTTCAGGAGGCCGAGGAGCCAGGCCAGGGGGACCGTGGTGGCGGCCGCGCAGGAGACCAGCTCACACGCGATCATCAGCGGGCGGTGCCGGGAGAGGCGATCGGCGATGGCGCCCGACTGGAGCCCGAACAGGAGGGCGGGTGCCGAGGCGGCCGCGGTCAGCAGTCCCATCTGTGATGGGGAGGCGGTCAACAGGGTCACCGCGGTCAGGGGGATGGCGAGCTTGGAGACCTCCGAGCCGGTGATCGAGACCGTACGGGCGGTCCACAGCAGGCGGTAATCGCGTTGCCGGCGCAGGGGAGGCGGTTCAGGAATGACCTGCCCGGATTTATGAAGGGTTTGCTTCATAAACTATGAAAGTAACCCTTCATAGTTCTGAAGGCAATGTTTCACATCGAGGGCCGGGTACTTTTGTCGCATGACTCGGGACAGGGATGGGCTCAGCGATCCCAAGGCGATGCGGGCGCTGGCCCACCCGGCGCGGCTGATGATCCTCAACCGGCTCAAGATGGAGGGCGACGCCACCGCCACGGAGGTGGCGGAGATCGCCGGCATCACGCCCAGCGCCGCCAGTTATCACCTGAGGATGCTGGCCAAGTACGGCTTCGTGGAGGACGCGCCGCCCCGGGGCGACGGCAGGGAGCGGCTGTGGCGGGCCGTGGAGGGACCGCTCAGCGTGGGGCTTCTGCCGAATGACCAGGCCGATGTCCGGGATGCCAAGCTGCTGCTGATGATGGCGTTTCGTCGCGAGGCCAACGATGAGGCGGATCGCGCGATGGGCAACGTTCACGAGCCGCCTGAGTGGCGTGACGCGACCCGCTTCAACCGGTCGTGGATCAGGGTGTCCGCCGAGGAACTGGCGCGGCTCAACGAGGAGATCGAGAAGCTGATAGAGCCGTACATCCTGCGCCGGCGTGGCGAGAAGGACGCGCCGAGCGGAGCCAGGATCGCCGAGGTGCAGTTCAACCTCTTCCCGGTGGCGAAGCGGGTCGTTCCGGGGCTGCCCACAGAGGATCACGACGCGGTGAGCTGACGCGCACCCGCCTGCCGTGCGGGAGGCAGGTGCGCGTCAGCGCGTTCCGTCCGATGCCGGTGGACGCGTCACTCCACGGGCGGTGGCTGGCAGGTGGTGCCCTTGGCCGGCGGGCGGAGGGAGATCAGGTACCGGTTGGCATGGGCGATGGTGCACTGGTTTCCGCTGCGGTAGAGGCCGTGGCCGGGACCGTTGTAGCGGATCGTGGACGAGCCCGGGACGCGGGCCACGATGGAGGCGACGTCGTCGTGGTCGGTCCAGGTGCCCGCGCCGACGAACGGCGGGAGCCGGTCGCCCGGCATCGGGGTCGGGGGGTTGGTGACGGGTGTCGGCCATCCCACGCAGCCGAGCGAGTGCCAGAGCTCGTTACCGGCGAAGTTCGGTGAGAGCCTCTCGCTACGCGCCTTCAGTTGCTGGTACTCCTCGTAGCTGGTGAATCCCAGCCCGTCGGGGCAGTGGGTCATGCTCATGCCACGGAACAGGGGGACCTTCAGGCTCTTCGTGGCCTGCTCGACGTAGTCGGCGAAGCCGCCGGCGTCCCCGGCCACGGCCTGCTCGACGGCCTTGGCGAAGCGTTGCCAGTTGGGGAAGTCCGGGGCGGGGCCCGGGCTGATCAGATCGGGCGCGGCGGCGACCTTGAGGTCGAAGCCGTTGTAGGCGACCTGCTTCCCCTTCACGACGGGCGAGCGCCGCACCGGGACGGGTGAACGGTCGGCGGCGGTGGTCAGGCCGCGCCAGACGGCGCCGGCGTCGCGACCGTGCAGGGCGCAGGTCGTGGTGGACCGGCACCAGGCGGCGAAGCGGGTGAACTGGCCCTCGACGCCCTCCGCTTTGAGCCGCTGCTCCATGGCTCGGTCGGCGAGATGGTCGATGGCGCCGTCGACGAACATCGCGCGCACGCCCTCGGGGAACAGCCGGGCATATGTGGTGGCGACCGCGCCACCATAGGAGTTGGCCACGAAACTCAGCTTCTGCTCGCCCAGGGCGACGCGGATCGCCTCGATGTCCCTGGCGACGGAGGCCGAGTCCAGGTTGTCGAAGTATTCAGGGTCGGCCTTGCGGCACTGTTCGGCGGATGCCCGGTTCCGCGCGGCCAGCCTGTCGTAGTCGGCGCGGCCGGCGGGCAGGGTGATCCAGGGACCGCTGGTGAGGCAGCCGAACGGGATGACGCCCCGGTCTATGGTGTTGCGCGGGGCGAGGCTGACCACGTCGAAACGCCGGCGCAGAGCGGTGAAGACGGCGCCCTTCTGCTTGAGGGTCTCGATGCCCGAGGCGCCCGGCCCGCCGGGGGTGAAGAACACCGTGCCGATCCTGCGGTGCGTGCCCGTGGCGGGGAGCCGGGCGACCTCGATGGAGATCTTGCGGCCGGTCGGCCTCGACCAGGCGACCGGCACGCGGACGGAGGCGCATTCGAGGTCTCCGCCACAGGACTTCCACGAGAGCGCGGAGGTGGCGGCCGGCCATGCCCGCAGCTCGCCGTACGGTCGCACGGGCGCCTCGCCGCCCAAGGCGGTCGGCGGGATCACCAGGATGGCCCCCAGCAGGGCCGTCACCATGCCGCCGCCGAGCAACGGTGTGCCCGCGCGGCCCCGTGCCGAGATGGCGACCGCACCGGCGGTGAGCGCCACGACCGGGTAGGCGAGCAGCAGGGCCAGCGCCGCGAACGGCGTGAGGATGCCGGGGGCGCCTTCGCCGGCCACCTGGCCGGGCAGGGTCTCGAACATGAAGGAGGCCATCTTCGCGCCGGTCTCGTTCGGCAGCGCCTGGGCCACGATCGGCAGGACGAAGAGGATCACGATGAGTGTGACGAGCGCGCCGGCCGTGGAGCGGATGGCCGCGCCGAGGCCGAGCCCGATCATGGCGGCCAGCGGCATGGCCGCCCCCGCGACCAGCAGCTCGGCCGCCACGCCCGGTTCCGACAGGCCGGCACCCAGCGTGGTGCCGTCGATGGTGATCTGATCTGCGCGATCCCCCAGCACGGCCTGCGCGGCGAAATGCATGCCGAACACGAGCACCTCCCCCGCCACCAGGGTGACGGCCGCCAGGGCCGGGATCTTGGCGAAGAGGAAGAGAAGCCGCTTCGGCACGACCACCAGGCTCGTGTTGACCAGGCCCGTCGCGTGCTCGGAGGTGATCGACAAGGCGCCCAGGGCGGCCATGACGAAGTACGCGACCGGGAGCCCGGTGCCGAGCCCGGCGCGGATGCCGTCGAAGCTCAGCCTGTCGTCTCCGGTCTGGCCGTCGAAGCCCCGGGAGACCATGTACGCCAGCCCGGCGCACAGCAGCACGGACAGAAGGGAGAAGGCCAGCAGGTAGAGATTCGATCTCAGAGTGCGCAACTTCAGCCACTCGGAGGCGATGGCGTTCCTCATCGCACGGCCTCCCTCATAGCCGCTCCGGCGGCGAACTCCACGTCGCCTTCCGTCAGTTTCATGAACGCCTCCTCCAACGAGGCGCCGCGCGGCGTGAGCTCGTGCAGCGCGATCCCGTGCGAGAGGGCCAGCTCGCCGATCCGCGGACCGTCCAGGCCCATGACCGACAGCCCTCCGTCCTCCTCGCGCACGTCCGCCCCGCCGGCTCTCAGCACGCCGGCCAGCGCCGGCTGGTCCGCCGCGCGGACCAGCATGCCCTGCTCGAACTGCGACACCATCTCCGCCATCGCGGTGTCCGCGATCAGCCGGCCGCGGCCGATGACCACGACGTGGTCGGCGGTGAGCGCCATCTCACCCATCAGATGGCTGGAGACCAGGACGGTACGCCCCTCGGCCGCCAGCCGCCGCATCAGCTCCCTGATCCAGCGGATGCCTTCGGGATCCAGCCCGTTGACCGGCTCGTCGAACATCAGCACGCCCGGGTCCCCGAGCAGCGCGGCCGCGATGCCGAGCCGCTGGCGCATGCCCAGCGAGAACCCGGCGATCCGCCGGTCGGCGACCTCGGCCAGGCCCACCTGCTCCAGCACCTCGCCCACCCGGTCGCGCGCGATGCCGTTGCCGCGGGCCAGGCACCACAGGTGCGCGGCGGCGGTGCGTCCCCCGTGCACGGCGCCGGCGTCCAGCAGGGCCCCGACTTCGCGCATCGGCCGCTGGAACGAGGCGTACGGCTGGCCGCCCACGAGCGCCGTGCCGCTGTCTGGGCTCTCCAGGCCCAGGATGGCGCGCATCGTCGTGGACTTGCCCGCGCCGTTGGGACCGAGGAAACCGGTCACCATGCCCGGGCGCACGGTGAACGTCAGGTCGTCGACCGCGAGCGCGGCGCCGTACCGCATCGTCAGAGCGGTCACTTCGATCATGGGCTGTCCTTCGTTTCGATTGCTTGAAGAACAGCCTCGGGGCGTGGGTCCGCCGGCTCCATCGGCCTGCCACCACAGCGGAGGTGGGAATTCGCCCCCTCCCCGGGTAGGGCTAGGCCTACCGTCTTCGTGGCCGTGAGCGGGCAGACTGATTCAGGTGATCAGGATCCGGCACGTCGTCGAGCCCTTCGCGGGGCTGCTGCTGAACGCCGTCACGGGCGTGGCGGCGTGGGGGCTTCTGCTCCTGCTCGGAGGATGCGCGGTGCTGGTCCCGGTGGGCGGTCGGAGGTTGCGGCCCCGCGTTCTGGCCGTCATCCGTGCGCTGGCAGGGTTCCAGCTCGACTGGGCGGCGCGCGTGCTCGGCCGCGAGGTCACCGGAGCGCCGGAGCGGGTGGGGCACGGCATGGGCCGCGGGCGGCACCGCGCGGACGGGAACGGGCGCGCGGTGGCCTGGCTGGCGGCGCAAGCCGTCGTCGGACCGGCCTGCCTGATCTCCCTGGGGCTGGCACCGGCTGCCATCGGCATGATCTGGCGCCTGCGTCTCATGGAGAACAGCCGGCCGCGGACACTCGCCCTGTCGCTGGCGATCGTCGCGATCGCGGCTCTCACCCTGTGGGCGATCCCGCGCCTGCGCACGCTGCAGGCACGCCTGGCGGAGCAGTTCCTGCGGCCCCCGGACACCTGGGAGGACCGGGTCAGGGCGCTGACCGAGTCCAGGGCCGCGGTCGTGAGCGCGCAGGCGGCCGAAGTGCGCAGGATCGAGCGTGATCTGCACGACGGCGCGCAGGCCAGGCTGGTCGCTGTGCGGATGAGCCTGGGGATGGCCAAGAGCGCCGGCGAGCCGGAGAGAGTCCGCGAGCTGGTGCAGGAAGCCTGGGAGGCGGCCGGACAGGCGCTCGTCGACCTGCGCGACCTCGTGAACGGCATCCATCCCCCGGTGCTCGCCGACAGAGGGCTCGCCGGAGCGATCCAGTCCGTCGCGCTGCTGTGCCCCATTCCGGTCGAGGTCGACATCGACCTGCCCGGCCGCCCGGAGCCGCCCGTCGAGTCCGCGCTCTACTTCGCCACCGCCGAGGCACTGACCAACGTCGCCAAGCACAGCGCCGCCACCAGGGCATGGGTACGGTTGCGACAATCGGCGGGCGTCCTGCGGCTGATGGTGGGCGACGACGGGCGCGGCGGGGCCTACTCGGCGGCGGGCAGCGGCCTCGACGGCATCAGGCGCCGGCTGTCGGCCTTCGACGGGACGCTCGGCGTCCACAGTCCACCCGGCGGCCCGACCGAACTCACCATGGAGATACCGTGCGCGTTGTCATCGCCGAAGACCTCGCCCTCCTGAGGGACGGGCTGGTCCGCCTGCTGTCGGCGTACGGGTTCGACGTGGTCGAGGCGGTGGACAACGCGCCGATGCTGCTCGCCGCGCTCGACCGGCACCGGCCGGACGTGGCCGTGGTCGACGTACGGTTGCCGCCCACCTGCACCGACGAAGGGCTGCGCGCGGCACTGGAGGCCCGCAGGCGGCGGCCCGGACTTCCGGTGCTGATCCTCTCCCAGTACGTGGAGCAGCTCTACGCCCGCGAGTTGCTGTCCGACCAGGCCGGCGCGGTCGGTTACCTGCTGAAGGACCGGATCGGGGACGTGGAGCAGTTCGTCGAGGCGGTGCGCAGGGTGGCGGCGGGCGGCACCGCCATGGATTCGGAGGTGATCGCCCAGTTGCTCACCCGCAGGCGGCGGGACGAACCGCTGGGCCGGCTCACCCCGAGGGAGAACGAGGTGCTCGCGATGATGGCCGAGGGCATGTCGAACGCCGCGATCGCCGCGCGACTGTTCGTCACGGACAAGGCGGTCAGCAAGCACACCAACAACATCTTCGCCAAACTGGGGCTGCCGCCCAGCGACGATCACAACCGGCGCGTCATGGCGGTGCTCGCCTACCTCGAGGCGGACCCCGGATGATCCTTGGGCGGTGACAGAGGGGACAGGACGTCCCTTTGACCTCAGACGGTCAGCCTGGGGCGGTGTGGGAGGTAGACTTTTCGATGGCCTGTGACCACAGGCCGACTTCGCATGTCCCACCGCGGACCGCGCCATCGGTCCGGGCTCATCGCCCGGCTGGAGCGGGATCGGGGCATCAGGGCGGCAGCCTATGCGCTGCCGCGACACAACCGAGAACCGCGCCCATCCGCAGGGCGCCCAGACCTGGAGGACCAGCAGATGGCCCCCGTCGTCACCATGCGACAGCTGCTCGAGAGCGGCGTTCACTTCGGTCACCAGACCCGCCGCTGGAACCCGAAGATGAAGCGCTTCATCTTCACCGAGCGCAACGGCATCTACATTATCGACCTGCAGAAGTCGCTCTCCTTCATCGATCGTGCGTACGACTTCGTGAAGGAGACCGTCGCCCACGGCGGCACGATTCTGTTCATCGGCACCAAGAAGCAGGCTCAGGAGGCCATCTCCGAGCAGGCCTCGCGGGTCGGCATGCCCTACGTCAACCAGCGCTGGCTGGGTGGCATGCTCACCAACTTCTCCACCGTGCACAAGAGGCTGCAGCGTCTGAAGGAGCTCGAGGAGCTCGACTTCGACAACGTCGCGGGCTCGGGGCTCACCAAGAAGGAGCTCCTCATGCGCCGTCGTGAGAAGGACAAGCTCGAGCGCACGCTCGGCGGCATCCGGGACATGGGCCGCGTGCCCAGCGCGGTGTGGATCGTCGACACCAAGAAGGAGCACATCGCGATCAGCGAGGCCAAGAAGCTTGGCATCCCTGTCGTCGCGATCCTCGACACCAACTGCGACCCCGACGAGGTCGACTACCCGATCCCGGGCAACGACGACGCCATCCGCGCCGTCGGCCTGCTGACCAGGGTCGTCGCCGACGGTGTCGCCGCCGGCCTGATGGCCCGCTCCGGCGCCGCCCGCGGTGACGAGAAGCCGGCCGCCGCCGAGCCGCTGGCCGAGTGGGAGCGCGAGCTCATCGAGCAGGGCACCGGCGAGCGCGCGGCCGATGAAGCCGCTCCGGCGGAGGCTGCTCAGGCCGAGGCTGCTCCGGCCGAGGTCGCCGATGAGGCTGCTCCGGCGGAGGCCGCTCCGGCCGAGGTCGCCGATGAGGCTGCTCCGGTCGAGGCCGCTGCCGAGGAGACCGCTCCGGTCGAGGCCGCCGCCGAGGGCGAGACCGAGCAGCAGGCCTGACAACCCGATGGCAACGGCGACGCCGCCGTTGCCACGGGCTCGGGCGAAGGCAAGACGAGCCACATCTGAAGAGCGGCGCATCACCAACCGGCAAGGCACGCGTCCGGACTGGGCAAACGGCCGAGCCGGGCACGGCGAGCCGGATCACACGGCGCCACGGTCAGGCGGTAAGCCAGGCCGTGGCGCGGCGAGCCGGCCGCATGGCACCTCAGCCGGACGGCCGGCCAGGCCAAGGCAGTCAGACGGCCGGCCAAGCCAAGCCAAGGCAGCCAGTCAGACGGCCGGCCAAGCCAAGCCAAAGGCGGCGCGGCGGTCGTGCCAGGCTGGGGGCCGAGGCGGCGCGGCGGTGGCCGTGCCAAGCCGGGCCGTGGCTGTGAGGTGTGGCCGAGCTCAGGTGGTAGGCCGCGGCGAGGCTGGGCAGTATGCCAGCGGAGCAGCGGCGAGCCGCCCCGAGCCCCGAGCACGACAAAGGCTCCTGTACGGCACGCGCCCGCAGTGCCGAACAAGGGTGGGCACCGGATCCCCGGCGTCCACCCGATCCACGACGACGAAATCCCACAAGGAAAAAGAGCAATGGCTTCCGTGAACATGGCCGACGTCAAGCGGCTTCGCGAGATCACCGCTGCCGGCATGATGGACTGCAAGAAGGCTCTCGAGGAGTCCGACGGCGACTTCGACCGCGCCATCGAGCTGCTGCGCCTCAAGGGCGCCAAGGACGTGGGCAAGCGCGAGGCCCGCACCGCCTCCAACGGCCTCGTCGCGCTCAAGCAGGACGGCGACTCCTCCGCCGCGCTGCTGGAGCTCAACTGCGAGACCGACTTCGTGGCCAAGGCGGAGCGTTTCCAGGAGCTGGCCAACCAGGTCGTCGCGCACGTCCTGGAGTCCAAGCCCGCCGACGTGGCGGCGCTGCTGGAGTCCTCCTTCGACGGCAAGGCCGTCAAGCAGCACCTCGACGAGGCCAACGTGGCGCTCGGCGAGAAGATCGAGATTCGCCGCTTCGCGGTGCTCGAGGGCGGCTACATCGGTGCGTACATGCACAAGACCGACCCCGCGCTGCCGCCCGCCGTCGGCGTGCTGGTCCAGCTGGACAAGCCGAACGCCGACGTCGCCAAGGACATCGCGCAGCACGCCGCGGCCATGGCCCCGCAGTACCTCAAGGCCGACTCGGTGCCGGCCGAGGTCGTCGAGAAGGAGCGCAAGCTCTTCGAGGAGATGACCCGCGAGGAGGGCAAGCCCGAGGCCGCCATCGGCAAGATCGTCGAGGGCCGGGTCAACGGCTGGTACAAGGACTTCACGCTGCTCCAGCAGGCGTTCGTCAAGGACAACAAGAAGAGCGTCGGCAAGTACGCCGAGGAGAACGGCGTCGAGGTCCTCGGCTTTGTCCGCTTCAAGGTCGGTCAGGCTTAGGCTTAGGCAAGCCACCAGCCCAACGATCCACCGAATGAAGGAGGCCGCCGCCGTGCAGGACCACCGGGAGCCAGCCCACGAATCCACACGGACGGCGGCTTCCTCATCCCAAAACCCGCTCAACCACCTGAGGTGGAAGCGGGTGATGCTGAAGTTGTCGGGCGAGGCGTTCGCCGGCAATGAGCCGCTGGGCATCGATCCGGGGGTCGTCGATCACCTGGCCGATTCGATCGCCGAAGCGGTCAGGGAAGGCGTGCAGGTCGCCGTCGTGGTCGGCGGCGGCAACATGTTCCGCGGCGCCACGTTGTCGCAGGGCGGCATCGACCGGGCCAGAGCCGACTACATGGGCATGCTCGGCACGGTCATCAACTGCCTGGCCCTGCAGGACTTCCTCGAACGGCGGGGCGTCGAGACACGCGTGCAGACCGCCATCACCATGCAGCAGGTCGCCGAGCCGTTCCTGCCGCGCCGCGCCATCAGGCACCTGGAGAAGGGCCGCGTGGTGATCTTCGGCGCCGGGCTCGGCTCGCCCTACTTCTCCACCGACACCGCGGCGTCCCAGCGCGCCCTGGAGATCGGCGCCGAGGCGCTGCTCAAGGGCACGCAGGTGGACGGCATCTACGACTCCGACCCGCGGAAGAACCCGGACGCGGTCAGGTTCGACCATCTCGACTACGGCGAGGTGCTGCTGCGTGACCTCGCGGTCATGGACGCCACCGCGATCAGCCTGTGCAAGGACAACGATCTGCCGATCGTGGTCTTCGACCTCATGGGCGAGGGCAACATCCTGCGAGCGGTACGCGGTGAGAAAATCGGCACGCTGGTGAGTCCCGCAGGGAAATGACGGAGCGAGCCCGACACCGCCAGCTAGAAGACGACAGGGAGCCGCTGTGATCGACGAAACCCTCCTCGAAGCCGAGGAAAAGATGGACAAGGCCGTCTCGGTCGCGAAGGAGGACTTCGCGAGCATCCGGACGGGCCGGGTCACCCCCTCGATGTTCAACAAGATCAACGCCGAGTACTACGGCACGCCGACGCCGATCCAGCAGCTGGCGTCGTTCCACGTGCCCGAGGCTCGCATGGTGCTGATCCAGCCTTACGACAAGAGTTCGATGACTGCCATCGAGAGGGCCATCCGCGACTCCGACCTCGGCGTCAACCCGACCGACGACGGCCACGTGATCCGCGTGACGTTCCCGGAGCTGTCCGAGGAGCGCCGCAAGGAGTACATCAAGGTCGCCAGGAACAAGGGCGAGCACGCCAAGGTCTCGATCCGCAACATCCGCCGCTCCGCCAAGGAGATCCTCGACAAGATGATCAAGGATGGCGAAGCGGGCGAGGACGAGGTCCGGCGGGCCGAGAAGGAACTCGACGACATCACCCAGAAGCACGTCGCCAAGATCGACGAGCTGCTCAAGCACAAGGAAACCGAGCTGCTCGAGGTCTGAGCGGCCCGCGGCGCGGCCCTCGCCCCGGAGGCGGGGGCCGTGGCTCTTGGAGAACTCTGTGGAAGAACGTACGGCTGGCACCAGCTCGAGCGGCGGCAGCCGTACCGGAAGGAACCTGCCTGCCGCGATCGCCGTCGGGGTGGTGCTCGGCGCGCTCGCGCTCGGCTCCCTCTACACGGTCAAGGAGCTGTTCCTCCTGGTGATCGTGGGTGCCGTGGGCGTCGGCGTGGTGGAGTTGACCAGGGCGTTCGCGACCCGTGACATCAAGGTGCCGGCCGTGCCCGTGCTGGCCGGCCTGGTGACGACTCAGGCTGCGGCGTACTGGGGCGGGCCGGTCTGGCTGCTGGCCGCGTTCGCGGTGTTCGCGTTCGTGCTGCTGATCTGGCGGATGTTCAGCCACGGGCCGGAAGGCTACGTACGCGACGCCACGGCGTCGGTGTTCACGCTGTTCTACCCCGCGCTGCTGGCGGGGTTCGCGGCCATGCTGCTGCGGGCCGAGGACGGCGACCACCGGGTGGTGATCTTCCTCGCGGTGACCGTGGCCAGCGACATCGGCGGTTACATCGCGGGCGTGCTGTTCGGCAGGCACAAGATGACGGCCATCAGCCCGAAGAAGACCTGGGAGGGATTCGCCGGGTCGGTGATCGCGTGCACGGCGGTCGGGGCGTGGCTGGTGACGTGGCTGCTCGAGGGCGAGATCTGGCAGGGGGCGTTGATCGGCGCGCTGGCAGCGCTGCTGGCGACCGTGGGCGACCTGATCGAGTCGATGATCAAGCGGGATCTCGGCATCAAGGACCTCGGCACGATCCTGCCCGGCCACGGCGGGCTGATGGACAGGCTGGACTCGCTGGTGACCACGCTGGTGCCGGTCTGGCTGCTGATGACGTTGTTCTTCTAGCGGTGTTGTGCTTCGAGCGTTTCCCTGGTGACAGGGGTCAGCCACAGCCACCGTACGGCCTCGCCGCCGAACGCGAATCCTGACATGTCAGGCATGTGGGGGGTTTTGGCCAGCATCTGCACACCCGAGTACTGCGGTCCCAGCGGGAACGTCGACGGCTCGTGATACCACTTCGCCGTGTGCCCGTGGCCGAGCCACGTGACCGAGTGCCATGGATACTGGGCCAGCCACACCAGCAGCAGCGCCGCGTCCTTCGGATCCTCGCGGGTGGCCACGGCCAGCTCGATCCTGGCGTACGCGCCCGGCTGGTCGATCCACTGCTCCACCGTCGGCATGCGCTGGCAGCTCATCCCCACCGTGGACAGCACGGTGAAGTCACGCTTGCCGTGCGGCGGGCGCTCGGTGATGCCGACGGTCGGCAGCCGCTCGCCGCTGGCGTCCCAGTATCGGCCCGCGGGCCCCAGCGCCCGGTCCAGATGCCCCATGACGAACTGCTGGAACGACGGCCACGACCCCTCGCCGTGCCGCCAGCGCCAGTAGGACTTGGCGTTGGAGATGCGCGGATCCAGCCCTTCGAGCGCCTCCGACAACGCCCAGGCGAACGGCGACTCGCCCACCGCGTCACGCGCGTACCCCGGCATGCCCCTGCTCATGTCCGCCCAGCCGGGGATGACCGCGAGCAGGTCGTCGTCCTCGTACAGCGCGACGCCGTCGCCTTCCTCGAACCACAACGCGGTGAGCTGCCCGAGCGGGCGGCGACCGTCCGGGTGCAGTGTGTTGGCCCGGGGCATCAGCGGCGGCAGGCCGGCGTTGATCCTGGCGAGGTCCACCACGGCGGGGGCCGGGCGGTGGTTGGCCAGCCAGACGGCGCCGTGGACGGTGCCGTCGGGAGAGCACAGGTAAGCTACCGAGGAGTCCTCGTCACGCTCGACCACGAGCGTCCGGCTCCCGTACGGGTTGCCGGCGGCGAGAACCACCTCGGCGCCACCCTCGCCAGACGCCGACCGAAAAATCGCCATACGTGTGCACTGTAGATCCGGTTGAGACCATGACGCGAGCAGGAATGCCACCTCCGATCCGAACGTTCATTACCCTGGTCGGCAACCCTCGAAGCAAAGGCAGTTAGGCGATAACAGTGTCCCAGCCCCCAGGTCAGCTCACCTTCGTCGCGCCGCGCCGGGCCAAGCCCGCCCGGCATCTGGCCGACCTGTCGATGGCCGACCGGCGGGCGGCGGTGACCGAGCTGGGCGAGAAGGCCTTCCGCGCCGACCAGCTCTCGCGCCACTACTTCGAGCGCCTCACCACCGACGTGGGCGCGATGACCGACCTGCCCGCGGACTCCCGCGAGAAGCTCTCCACGCTGCTGCCCACCCTGCTCACCCCGGTCCGGGAGCTGGCCACCGACGGCGGCACCACGCGCAAGACACTGTGGCGGCTGTTCGACGGCGCGCTGGTCGAGTCGGTGCTCATGCGCTACCCCGACCGGGTCACGATGTGCGTGTCGTCCCAGGCCGGCTGTGGCATGAACTGCCCGTTCTGCGCCACCGGCCAGGCGGGCCTGACCCGCAACATGTCCACCGCCGAGATCGTCGAGCAGGTCGTCGCCGGCGCCAGGACGCTGGCGGCCGGCGAGGTGCCCGGCGGGCCCGGGCGGGTCAGCAACGTCGTGTTCATGGGCATGGGCGAGCCGCTGGCCAACTACAAGCAGGTGATCGGCGCGGTCCGCCGCCTGGTCGAGCCCGCGCCGCACGGTCTGGGCATCTCCGCGCGCGGCGTCACGGTCTCCACCGTCGGCCTGGTGCCGGCCATCGGCAAGCTCGCCGACGAGGGGCTTCCGGTCACGCTGGCGCTGTCGCTGCACGCGCCCGACGACGAGCTGCGTGACACGCTCGTGCCGATCAACACGCGGTGGAAGGTCTCGGAGGTGCTCGACGCCGCGTGGGCGTACGCGGCACGGACCAAGCGGCGGGTCTCGATCGAGTACGCCCTGATCAAGGACATCAACGACCAGGAGTGGCGGGCCGACCTGCTCGGCAAGCTGGTCAAGAACAAACTGGTGCACGTCAACCTCATCCCGCTCAACCCGACGCCCGGGTCCAAGTGGACGGCCTCGCGGCCGGAGGACGAGCGGGCGTTCGTCCGGCGGCTGCAGTTCCACGGCGTGCCGGTGACGGTGCGTGACACGCGCGGGCGCGAGATCGACGGCGCCTGCGGGCAGCTCGCCGCGGCCGAATAGGTCACCGTCCGAGCCGCCGCCAGACGTAGAACGCGAGGGCGAGCAGGCACCACGTGAGCGAGACGGCGGCCAGCTCGGGAAAGCGGGCGAGGAGGTCGCCGTCGTTAGCGGCCCGCATCCAGACGACGACCGGGACCGTGAGCCAGTACAACGGCGAGGCGCTCAGCAGCAGCATCAGCAGGAAGCCGAGCACCAAGCCCATGATCGACAGGGCCGGGGAGGGCAGGATCGCGCGGCTGGTGAGCGCGCCCAGCCCGGTCCCCGCCAGCGCCGCCAGGGCGTGCAGGGCAAGGCCCGCGCTCAGCACGCCGGCCCTCGGGGTGCCGCTCATGCCGAGCAAGAGCGCCGCGGCCAGCCCGATCCCGGCGAGCGCGGCGCACGTCGTGAACGCCGCCACCAGCCCGGCGGCCACCTCCCTGGCTCGACTGCCCACCGCCACCGCGGACAGCTCGCGCTGCTGGTCGGGCTCGGTGTCGAGGAGGCTGCGCGCGGCCCAGGCCAGGATGGGGATCATCAGTACGGCGGTGTCGGTGAGCACGCCGACCTCCGCGCCGCGTGGCGCCCGGCTGCCGTTCAGGATCGCCAGCATGGCCAAGGCCAGCAGGAGGGCCTGGTAGACGCGGTGGGAGCGGACGTAGGCCGCCAGGCGGAACGTGGCCAGGGCGATCATCCGGTCTCCTCGATCTCCCGGGCCTGGTAGCCCTCGCCGCGCATCCTCGCCAGGAAGTGGTGGAGCTCGCCGGCGGGCAGGGTGACGGCGACGGTGGCCAGCGCCCGCCCGGCCGCGCCGCCCTCGGGGGATACACCGGCTTGGGGGGACACGGCGGCATCCGCGGTGCCTGCGGCCTGCACTGAGGCGGCTGTTTCCCCGGGAGCGGCGGTGTTGGCGGTGTATGTGGCGCTCACGGTGTATGTGGTGCTCGTGGTCCGCGTCGTGCCGGCGGCGGAAGCGGCGAGCGCGGGGGCCGGCGTGCTTTCCTTGAGGCGGCCGTCGATCAGGGACCAATGGCGCACGGTGGGAAGGCGGCGCAGGCCGCCCTGGTGGTCGCTGGCGACCACGATGCCGCCCCGTGCCGCCACCTCGGCGGCGATCTCGGGCAGCGCCTCACGCGTTTCGGCGTCGAGCCCGGCGAACGGTTCGTCCAGGATCAGCAGCCCCGGCTCCGCCATCAGCGCCTGGACCAGGCCGACCTTGTGGGCGCTGCCCTTCGACAGCTCACCCAGCGGCAGCGCCAGGAGGTGTCCCATGGTGAGCCGCTCGGCCCACGGCTCCCATCGGGCGCCGCCGCGTACGCGCGCCATGTGGCGCAGGTACGCCGTGACCGTGAACGGCTGGCCAGGGGGGAAGCGGTCCGGCGCGAATCCGACGACCGCGGGACGCCCGGCGATCGTGCCCTTCGTCGGCCCGGCGAGTCCCGCCAGCAGCCGCAGCAGGGTCGACTTGCCGGCTCCGTTGACGCCTGTCAACTCGATCACGTCGCAGGGGGAGAGCTCGGCGTCGGCGTCGTGGATGACGAAGGGTTCACGCCTTCGGTAGCGGAATGAGACCTTGGACAGTCGCATGGTGGTGTAACGGTATATGTCGGGTCGCATGGGCGCGATAAAGAGCCTCACAATGGAGGTAACCCCCAGCACGATTCAAGAGGAGTGCGCTTGAACCGCTTTCCGCGCGTCATGGGTATGCGTTCAGGCTATGACCCCGTGGAAGTCGATGCTTTAATCGGCCGCATCGAATCCACCTTAGGCAGGGGACCGCACACCTTGGACCCCGTCACCGCCGATGAGGTGCGGGCGGCCACCTTCCGCGCCAGGCGCGGCGGCTACCAGGAGACCGCGGTCGACTTCGCCCTGGAGGCGTTCGTGGTCGCCCTGGAGACCCAGGCCAAACGGCCCGTACGGCTGGCCATGGCCGAGCCCACCGGCGAGTTGCTGCACGAGGAGTGGTTCGAGACCCAGGCCGCCCGCGTCGAGCGGGTGGCGTTCCGCCCGGGGCGGATGGGAACCGGCTACAACGAGGACGAGGTCGACGCCTTCCTCGACCGCGTCGTGGCCACGTTACGCGGCACGACCGAGTTCCCGGTGACGGCGAAGGAGGTGCGGCAGGCCAAGTTCTCCACCGTGCTGTTCAGGTCCGGCTACCTCATCGCGGACGTCGACTCGTTCCTGGCGGACATCGCGGACGTGCTGGAACGGCGCGGTTGATCCACACGCGGCGGACGCCCGGCCGGTGCGCGGGGACGTCACCCACAAGGTGCTGAAAGACAGCGTGACGGCAGGCGGCCCGCGCAGCAGAGCCACGATCACGGACGTGACCGGGCGGCCGGGAGCTCAGAGGACTTCACCTGCGCGATCGGCGGCAATCCTGGTCAGCCGGGCGGGGCGAGGTGCGGGTGCTGGGAGCGTTTGCTCGCCGCGTACTCGTCCCGGATGGCGCTCGGCGTCCCCACCTGGGCCACGGGCACGTCCCACCACGCCTCCGAGGAGGGCGCGTCGTCCGCCGTCCGGTCGGTCCGGACGTAGATCACCGTGGTGACGGTCCCCGAGCGTGCCGCGTCGAGGGCCTTGCGCAGGTCGGAGACCGACTCCGCGCGCAGCACGGACGCGCCGAGGCTGGCCGCGTTCGCGGCCAGGTCCACCGGCAGCGGGCCGCCGTCGAAGCGGCCGGCGCCGCGGTAGGCGTACGAGGTGCCGAGCCGCTGCGCGCCGACGCTCTCCGACAGGTGGCCGATCGAGGCGAAGCCGGAGTTGTCCACCAGGATCACGGTCAGCTTGATGCCCTCGGAGATGGCCGTGACCAGTTCCTGGGCCATCATCAGGTACGAGCCGTCGCCCACCAGCACGAACACCTCGCGCTGGGGGACCGCCATCTTGACGCCCAGCCCGCCCGCGATCTCGTAGCCCATGCACGAGTAGCCGTACTCCACGTGGTAGCTGCCGGGGCCGCTCGGCCGCCAGAGCTTGTGCAGGTCGCCGGGCATCGACCCGGCCGCGCACACCACCACGCCGTCGTCGCCCGCGGCCGTGTTGACCGCGCCGATCACCGCGGACTGCGGCAACGGCGAGCCCTCCAGCGCGTACGCGGCGTCCACGGCCGCGTCCCACGCCCGCGTCAGCTCGGCGACCTCCTCGCGGCGGGCGGCGGGAGCGCTCCAGCCCGCGCACGCCCCGGTCAGGTCCGCAAGGGCTTCGCGGGCGTCGGCGACGAGCTGCAGGCCGGAGAGCTTGGCCGCGTCGAAGCCGGTGACGTTGAGGTTCACGAAGGCGGCCCCGGGGTCGAAGAGGCTCATCGAGGCCGTGGTGAAGTCGCTGTAGCGGGTGCCGACGCCGATGATCAGGTCGGCCTCGCGGGCCAGTGTGTTGGCGGCCGTGGTGCCGGTGGCGCCGATCGCGCCGACGGCGAGGGGGTGCCCGTACGCGAGCGCGCCCTTGCCGGCCTGGGTCTCGGCCACCGGGATGCCGTACGTCTCGGCGAAGATCCGCAATTGCTCCGTGGCCTCGCTGTAGATCGTTCCGCCACCCGCGATGATCAGCGGGCGGGCGGAGGACTTGATCCTCTCGGCCGCTCGCGCCAGGGCGGCCCGCTCGGGGCGCGGCCGCGGGATGTGCCAGACGCGGTGCGCGAACAGCTCGTCCGGCCAGTCGTACGCCTCCGCCTGCACGTCCTGCGGCAGCGCCAGCGTCACCGCGCCGGTCTCGGCCGGGTCGGTGAGCACCCGCATGGCCGCCAGCAGCGCGGACGGCAGCTGCTCGGGGCGGTTGATCCGGTCCCAGAAGCGGGAGACCGGCTTGAAGCAGTCGTTGACCGAGATGTCGTACGAACGCTGGTCCTCCAGCTCCTGGAGCACCGGTCCGGCCACCCGGGTGGAGAAGATGTCGCCGGGCAGCAGGAGCACGGGCAGCCGGTTGATCGTCGCGCCCGCCGCGCCGGTGATCATGTTGGTGGCGCCGGGCCCGATCGACGTGGTGCAGGCCAGGGTGGCCAGGCGGTTGGCGGCGCGGGCGTAGGCGGCGGCCGTGTGGACCATGGCCTGCTCGTTGCGGCTCAGGTGGTACGGCAGGTCCTCCGCCGAGGTGGCCAGCGCCTGGCCGAGCCCGGCGACGTTGCCGTGGCCGAAGATGCCCATGCAGCCGCCGAAGAACCTGCGCTCCGCGCCGTCGCGCTCGCTCCACTGGTTGGCGAGGAAGCGTACGACGGCCTGCGCGACGGTCAAACGGGTCATGAGGGTCCTCCTGAACGGCGGTCTGGGGTCTGTGAACCGGCCCTCGCATCAGGTCCTCCACCCTCCACGGGCTTCACCAGACTGCTCTCCTAGGAGGTACGCGCGAAAACGCCTTCGGGCCCATTTTCGCGACGGCGACTCGGAACGTACGTTGGCTGCGGGAGCGTCCGGGGCCCGGCTCCTTGCTCCGGGCGGTCGGTGAGCGGCCGCGGAGGCGGCGATCCACCGCGCCTCTTTACCGGAATTCGGCCAACCCTTTATGTCATGTGGATGTCATGACATATTGGCGATGACTGCCCCCTCAAGGGAACGGGTTCAACGTACGCGTCATCGAGTGAGTGCTATGAGACCGTGGTGGGACGGGGAACGAGTGTGAGAGGGCACTGGAGCCTGGACGACCGGCTGGAGCGGATCCTGCGCGAGGTGCCCTTCGACGTGCCCCCGGGGACCGCCGCGGTGACGGTCCGGCTGGGGTACGACCGGTCGCAGGGGGTGATCGACCTCGGGTGCGGCTCGCCCGGCGGCTTCCGCGGTTGGTCGGGGGGTGCGCGGGACGAGTACGTGATCACCGCCGACTGGGCGACGCCCGGGTACCTGCCCGGCGCGCCGGAAGCCGGGACATGGCACGTGTGGTTGCGGCTGCACCGGATCCCGCCCCACGGGCTCGACTTCACCCTCGACGTCTCCGCTGAAAACGTCGCCCCGCCCGAACCGGTCGTCGAGGAGCCGCCGCACGGAGAGCGTCCGCCCCGGAGGGACATCCCTGATATCGACGGCATGCGGTGGTTCGCGGGGGACTTTCACGCCCACACCGTGCACAGCGACGGGAGCCTCACCATCGCCGAGCTGGCCGAGCTCGCCCACGGGCGCGGCCTGGACTTCCTGGCCGTCACCGACCACAACACCGTCAGCCATCACCCCTGGCTGGCCAAGACCGACCGGGGGGTGGCCCTCATCCCCGGACAGGAGGTCACCACCGACCGGGGCCACGCGAACGTCTTCGGTGACGTCGGCTGGGTGGACTTCCGGCAGCCGGCCGACTCCTGGGCCGAGCACGCCGAACGCACGGGCGGCCTGATCTCCGTCAACCACCCGCTCGGCGGCGACTGCGCCTGGCTGCTGCCGATCAGCCGCCGCCCCCGCGTCGCCGAGGTGTGGAGCTCCGGCTGGTGGGACCGCCGCTGGGGCGCCCCGCTGGCCTGGGCGGACGCCTGGCGTGACGACGTGATCGCGATCGGCGGCAGCGACTTCCACCGCCACGGCTCCGACGGCCTGCCCGGCGCGCCCACGACCTGGGTGCTGGCCGAGGACGCGGGCGCGGTGCTGGACGGCGTACGCGCGGGACGCACCGCCGTCTCGGCGGGCCCGGACGCGCCGCTGCTGCTGCGGCTGGGCGAGGAGTTGCTGGCACTGGACGCCGACGGCCTGGTGCTGGTCCGGCCCGGCGGCGCCCGGCGGGTGATCCGCGGCGAGCGGGCGCTGGTGCCGGCAGGCGCGGGACCGCACCGGCTGGAAACCTACGAGAACGAGGTGATCGCGCTATGCGAGTGAGTGCCGGCGGTGTAAGACGAACGAGACCGCCTCACGGAGTGAGGCCGTGAACGCGCGAGTGATGGTGGCGAACGCTCCCGTGAGTTTCGGTGTGTTCGGGCTGACCGACGTGCCGCCGCCGCTGAGCGCCGACGAGATGGTCCACGCGGTCTCCGGGGCCGGGTACGAAGGCATCGACCTCGGGCCGATCGGCTACCTGAGCATGGACCGGCTCGGCGGGCTGCTGCTCGCCGGAGGCTGGGCCGACCTGCGGTACGGCGACGCCGAGGAGTTCGAGCGAGGGCTGCCCGCGCTGGAGGCCACCCTTGACGTGTTCGCCGCGGCGCCGGCCGCTCCGTTTCCGCCACGGCCCACGCTGGGCTGTTCCGGCTCGCCGGAGCGGTTCGCCCGGCCGGGCGGCAGCGTTCCCGGGCTGACGGCGTCCGCGTGGCCGTCGTACGCCGCCCGCGTCCAGGAGGCCGCGAACCGCTGCCGCGACCGCGGCTTCGAGCCCGCCTTCCACCACCACCTCGGCACGTACGTGGAAACACCGCAGGACGTGGAGCGGCTGCTGGAGCTCACCGACGTGCCGCTCTGCCTCGACACCGGGCACCTGTTGCTGGCCGGGGGAGACCCGGTCGCGGCGCTGCGCGCGTGGGCCGGCCGGATCGGGCACGTGCACGTCAAGGACGGCGACACCGCGATCCTCGCCCAGGCCCTGGCCGACGGCGCCGATCTGCACGAGCTCATGGGCCGCGGCGGGTTCGCCCGGCTGGGCGAGGGCGAGCTGGACCTGCCCGCCGTGGTGGGCACGCTCGACGAGATCGGCTACGCGGGCTGGGTCGTCATCGAGCAGGACACCCTGCCCGGCCGCCGTACCGTCGCCGAGAACATCGCCGACCAAGCCGCCAACCGCCGCAAACTGGAGGAACTGGGACTGTGAGAATCGCTCTCATCGGATGCGGCGCGGTCACGCAGGCGGTGTACGTGCCGCTGCTGTCCAGGCGCCGCGACCTGTTCGAGGTGACCGCCGTCTGCGACCTGTCGCGCACCCTCGCCGACGCCGTGGGCGATCGGCTCGGCGTCGCCCGGCGCTACACGGCGCAGGAGGAACTGATCGACGCCGGCGGCTTCGACGCCGTGCTCGTGCTGGCCTCCGGCTCCCACGGCGAGACCGTGCGCCGGGCGCTGGCCGCCGGCTACGCGGTGCTCTGCGAGAAGCCTCTTGCCGTGACCAGGGCAGAGGTGGCGGCGCTGCCCGCGGGGCGGCTGATGGTCGGCTACATGAAGCAGTACGACCCCGCCGTTCGCCGGGCCGAGGAACTGCTGGCCGAGCTGGGCGGCCCCGGTGTGATCAGGTCGGTCGAGGTGACCGTGCTGCATCCGAGCGCGGGGTCGCAACTGGCGTTCGCGAACCTGGCTCAGGCGCGTGACGTGGACGCCGGCCTGCTCGCCTCGCTGCGGGCCGCCGAGAGCGCGCTCGTCTCAGGGGCGCTGGGGGATGCGGCGCCGGAGGCGGTGCGGAATGTGTACGGAGTGGCGCTGGGGTCGATATGTCACGACTTGTCGCTCTTGAGGCGCTTTACCGGGTCGCCTGTGGAAATTTCGTACGTGGAGGCCTGGGGCCCCGCCACCGCCCCCGGCTCCATCGAGATCTCCGGCCGGCTGCCCGCCCAGGGCCGGTTCGCCATCCGCTGGCACTACCTGGAGGACTACCCGGCCTACCGCGAGACCGTGGCCATCCACCACGACCAGGGCACGCTGGAGCTGGCCTTCCCCGCGCCCTACCTCATGAACGCGCCGACCACGCTCACCGTCGTGTCCGGCGCCGAGTCCCGCAACGAATACCGGGACGTGACCGAGGCGTTCGAAGTACAACTGGCCGCCTTCCATGCTTTCGTGAACGATGGAAAGCCGCCGCTCACCGACGTGCGCGGCGCGCTGGAGGACATCGTGACGGCCCAGCGGATCGCCGCCCGCTACGCCGTACAGCATGATCTGCCCATCGGAGGGGAGGCAGTGTGAGCACGGAGATCGTCGTAGTACCGCACACGCACTGGGACAGGGAGTGGTACGAGCCGTTCCAGCGCTTCCGGCTGCGCCTGGTGGCGCTGCTGGACGAGGTGCTCGACACGATGGAGCGCGAGCCCGGCTACCACTTCACCCTCGACGGCCAGCTCGCCTGCGTGGACGACTACCTGGAGGTGCGGCCGGAGAACCGCGACCGCGTCGCCGCGCTGGTCGAGTCGGGGAGGCTGGCGGTGGGACCGTGGCAGATCCTGCTGGACGAGTTCCTGTGCTCGGGCGAGAACATCGTCCGCAACCTGGAGCTGGGCATGGACCGTGCCGACAAGCTCGGCGGGGCGATGCCGGTCGGCTACCTGCCGGACATGTTCGGGCACGTGGCGCAGATGCCGCAAATCCTGCGCAAGGCCGGGCTCGCGGACGCCTGCGTCTACCGGGGCGTGCCGTCCTCCGTCACCACCGACGCCTTCGCCTGGGTCGCCCCCGACGGGACGGCGCTGCGGACCCAGTACCTCCCGGCCGGCGGGTACGGCAACGGCGCCCACCTCTTCCACGACCCCGAAGGGCTGGCGGACCGGGCGGCCGCCTTCGTGAAGACGATGCGCGAGTGGCACGGGCCCGAGGGGCCGCTGCTGGCGATGTACGGCACCGACCACTCGGCGCCCGTACGCGGCCTGCCGGAGATGGTGGCGGCGATCGACGCCCGCATGGACACCTTGTCCGGCTATATCGGGTCCCGCTATTCCGGACAATATTCGGATGACGTGGCGGGGTTGCCCCGGGTCGAGGGAGAGCTGCGCTCGCATGCCCGGGCCAACATCCTCCCCGGCGTCATCTCCATCCGCCCCCACCTCAAGCAGGCCATGGGCCGCGCCGAGCGGATGGTCGAGCGCTACGCCGAGCCGATGGCCGCCCTCTGGAGCGGCGAGTGGCCCGGGCGGTTCCTCGACATGGCGTGGTGGCGGCTGGTGGACGCCAGCGGGCACGACTCGGTGACCGGGTGCGGCGTGGACGAGACCGCCCAGCAGGTGGCCGCCCGTATCGCGGAGGCCGAGCACCTCGGGCAGGCCGTACGCGACATGGTGACCGCGCAGCTGGCCGCGGCCGTGCCGTCGGACGGGGTGCTCGTCGTCAACCCCACGCCCGGCGTGCGCAGCGGCATCGTGATCGTCGACGTCGCCGGGAGCGACCCGCTGGTGGACCCCTCGGGCGCTCCCGTGCCGGCCCAGCCGCTCGAGTACGCGCCCACGCTGCTGCTCGACGAGGAGATGGACCCCGCCACGGCGCTGACGTTCATCCATGGCACCGAGCTGTACGGGCAGCACATCACCGGCTGGTCGGCCGAGAACGGCGTGCTGACCTTCACGGTGGCCCGCGAGACCTCGGCCGCCTTCGACGTGGCCGACCTGCGCGGGGCGCTGGACGGCGTGAGCCGCGTCCGCATCCTCGCCGAGCCCAGGCGCACGGTCGCGGCCATGGTCGAGGTGCCGCCGCTGGGCCACACCAGTCTCCGGCCCGTGCCGCGCGAGCGGGTGTTCGGCCCGCCCGTGCCCTCCGGCGGCCTGCCTGACATCCGGCACCACGATTCCTGCTGGCTCGGCTCCGACTCGGCCACCCTGCCGGTGCGCGGCGACGAGGAGGTGATGGACAACGGGCTGCTGCGGGTCGCCATCGCCGGCGACGGGACGCTGACGCTGATCGGCCAGGACGGCACGACCGTGACGGGAGCGGGCCGCATCGTGGACGGGGGCGACGTCGGCGACACCTACAACCACGCGCCGCCGCCGGCCGACCTGATCGTGTCCGCGCCGGAGTCGGTCGAGGTGGAGCTCGTCTGCTCAGGACCGCTGGTGGCGGCGGTGGACGTACGGCGCACGTACCGGTGGCCCGCGGCCGGTGACGGGCTCGACGGCGCGCCCGAGGTCCCCGCTCTTTCGAGGACTTCCCGCACGGAGGAGATCGTCGTCACGACCAGGGTGGAGCTGCGGGCCGGCGAGCCGTACGTCCGCCTGCACGTCGAGTTCGACAACCGTTGCACCGACCACCGTGTCCGCCTGCACGTCCCGCTCCCCGTCGCGGCGACGAAGTCGCACGCCGAAGGCCAGTTCGCCGTCGTGACGCGCGGACTGACCGCGGAGCCGGGCTGCGGGGAGACGCCCCTGCCCACCTTCCCCGCCTCGTCGTGGGTGGCGGCCGGCGGGGTGGCCGTGCTGCTGGAGCACGTGACGGAGTACGAGCTGGTGGACGGGGAGCTGGCGCTGACCCTGCTGCGCTCGGCCGGCTACCTGTCCCGCAACCGCAACGCGCTCCGCCCGGAACCGGCCGGGCCGCAACTGCCGACTCCGGGGGCGCAGTCGCGCGGGGTGCGGTCGGTGAGCCTGGCGCTGATGCCGTACGAGAAGTCGTGGGGCGAGGTGGTCCCCCAGGCGGAGACCTTCCGCCACGACCTGCTGGTGGTCCCGGGGACCGGCGATCGTTCTCTGGACCTGCCCGCCCCTGCCGCCGGGCTGTCGGTGACGGGGGACGGCGTGGTGATGACCTCGCTGCGGGTCCGCGACGGGTGGCGGGAACTCCGCGTGGTGGCGCTCACCCCTAACGACACGGAAGCCGTGATTTCGGGCGGCATCGTGCAAGCCCGGCATGCCGACCTGCGAGGGCGTCCGGGCGAGTCAGTGCAGGTCAAGGATGGCGAGGTACGGCTTCGCCTGAAGGCTTGGGAAATCTCGACCATCCAGATTCGTCAACTGTAGGTAGCGTATCGAACGCAAAAAGTAATATCGCGCCGGCCCGAGCCACCGAATTCGGCGTCGTTCGGGAGACGCAACGAGACCCGGACAACGACCGGGTAGCCGGCGTGCCTCATCGCCGCACAACCTCCCGCCGCCTTGTGGGCAGCCACAACACACGCGGCTCTACTTCATGTCGCCGACAATTGCCCCAGCTCAGAGGCATGGAAAACACTGGCCGATATGAACATCGGCCCCGTCGACTCCGCCAGGGTCCCGCGTTTCGCAGGGCCCGCCACCTTCGCCCGCCTGCCCCGTCTCGACCAGGTGGAGCGGGCCGACGTCGCCGTCGTGGGGGTGCCCTTCGACGCCGGCGTCTCCTACCGGCCCGGCGCCAGGTTCGGGCCCGCCGCGGTCCGTGAGGCCTCGCGGTTGTTGCGGCCGTACCACCCCGGGCTCGACGTGTCGCCGTTCGAGAGGGCGCAGGTGGTCGATGCCGGAGATATCGCGGCCAATCCCTTCGATATCGGGGCGGCCATCGAGAGCATCGAGGAGGCCGCCGCTTCCGTCCCGGCGAAGCTCGTCACCATCGGCGGGGATCACACGATCGCCTTGCCGCTGCTCCGGGTGGCCGCCAGAAAGCATGGGCCCGTCGCGTTGCTGCACTTCGACGCGCACCTCGACACCTGGGACACCTACTTCGGGGCCGAGTACACGCACGGGACGCCGTTCCGGCGGGCGGTGGAGGAGGGGCTGCTGGACACCGAGGCCGTCAGCCACGTCGGGATCCGGGGGCCGCTGTACGGCAAGAAGGACCTGGAGGACGACCGGCGGCTCGGGTTCGGCATCCTGACCGCGGCCGACGTGCTGCGGCGCGGCCTGGACGAGGTGATCGACATGCTGCGGCAGCGGGTCGGCGACCGGCCGCTGTACGTCTCGATCGACATCGACGTGCTGGACCCGGCCCACGCCCCGGGCACGGGGACGCCGGAGGCGGGCGGCCTCACCAGCCGGGAACTGCTGGAGATTCTGCGCGGCCTGGCCGGATGCGACCTCATCGGGGCGGACGTCGTCGAGGTGGCCCCGGCCTACGACCACGCGGAGATCACCTCGATCGCCGCCTCCCACGTGGCGTACGACCTTGTCACCTTGCTGGCGATGCGGGAGAAACAGTCATGAGCGAGATCACCGAGATCGAGACGTACGGCGTCGAGCGCATCCCGGACGAGGACCGGACCGCGCGGCCGCTCGACCTGTTCAGGGTGGCGTTCGGCGGCGCGAACACCTTCGCCACGTGTGTGCTCGGGGCCTTCCCCATCCTGTTCGGCCTGTCGTTCTGGCAGGGGCTGGCCGCGACCGTGCTGGGGCTCGTGGCGGGCGCGCTGATCCTGGCGCCGCTGGCGTTGTTCGGGCCGCTCAACGGCACCAACAACGCCGTCTCGTCGTCGGCTCACCTGGGCGTGCACGGCCGGATCGTGGGGTCCTTCCTGTCGTTGCTGACGGCGATCGCGTTCTTCTCGATCTCGGTGTGGTCGTCGGGGGACGCCTTGGTGGGAGGTGCGCACCGGCTGGCGGGGCTGCCGGACACGGACCTGTCGTACGGCGTCGCGTACGGGATCTTCGCGGTGCTCGTGCTCGTCGTCTGCGTGTACGGGTTCAGGTTCATGCTGCTCGTCAACAAGGTCGCGGTGGCGGCGGCGTCGCTGCTGTTCGTACTGGGGGCCTTCGCCTTCGCCGGGGACTTCGACCCGTCCTATCCCGGCACGCTCCCGGCGGGCGATCCGCTGTTCTGGCCGTCGTTCATCGGCGCGACGCTGATCGTGTTGTCGAGCCCGGTGTCGTTCGGCGCCTTCCTGGGCGACTGGTCCCGGTACATCCCGGCAAGCACGCCGCGCTCCCGGGTCATGGCCGCCGCCTTCCTCTCGCAGATCGCCACCATCCTGCCGTTCTTCTTCGGGCTGGCCACGGCGTCGATCATCGCGGTCAAGGCGGCGGAGCTCATGGATCCGGCCGCGCCCAACTACGTCGGCGGGCTGTTGGCCATCGCCCCCGGCTGGTACTTCGTGCCCGTCTGTCTCATCGCGCTCATCGGCGGCATGTCCACGGGTACGACCGCGCTCTACGGCACAGGACTCGACTTCTCCAGCGTCTTCCCCCGGTTCTCGCGGGTGCGGGCGACCGTGTTCATCGGCACGCTGTCGATCGTCTTCATCTTCATCGGCCGCTTCGCCGCGAACCTCACGCAGAGCATCTCGACGTTCGCCACGCTGATCATCACGTGCACGGCGCCGTGGATGGTGATCATGATGCTCGGCTACGTGACCCGGCGCGGCTGGTACGACCCCGAGGCGCTCCAGGTCTTCAACCGCCGCCAGCGCGGCGGCCGCTACTGGTTCGCGCACGGCTGGAACTGGCGCGGCCTGACCGCCTGGCTGGCGTCGGCCGGGCCGGCGCTGGCGTTCGTGAACCTGCCGGGCCAGTTCGTCGGCCCGCTCGGCGACCTGGCGGGCGGCGTGGACGTCTCGCTGCCGGTGGGCCTGGCCGTGGCCGGGGTGCTCTACCTGGCGCTGCTCACCGCGTTCCCTGAGCCGAGAGAGGTCTACGGCCCGGACGGGCCGCGTCTCGTGCGGACGGCGGACACACCGATCCTGCCCATCCTGGAGACCGAGACCGTGGGCTAGCGGGTGCCCCAGGAGTACGTCTGCTTACGCAGCTTGAGGTACACGAACGACTCCGTGGCGCGTACCGAGGGGATGGCGCGGATCTTGCTGAGGATCTCCAGCAGGTGCCCGTCGCCCTCGCACACCACCTCGACGATCACATCGAAGGAGCCCGCCGTGAGCACCACATAGTCGATTTCCTCGATGGCGGCCAGCTCGTCGGCCACCGCCTCCAGGTCGCCCTCGCAGTTGATCCCGATCATCGCCTGCCGGGGGAAACCCAGCGTCAGGGGGTCGGTGACCGCGACGATCTGCATGACGCCGGCCTCCTGGAGCCGCTGCACGCGCTGGCGTACCGCGGCCTCGGACAGGCCCACCGCCTTGCCGATCGACGCGTACGGCATGCGCCCGTCCGCCTGGAGCTGCTCGATGATCTGCTTGGACAGGTCGTCGAGCACGACGGGACCGGGGTTCGAGCTGTTTCGGCGTACGCGGGGCGGCGTCGTCATCGAGAGGGATCCTCCTAGCGGTCCGGCGTTTCGGGGGCATTCCCGCTTGGTTGCCGTCCTGCTGCGACATGTTGTCAGTTCTTGGCGGTCTGTCAAGCGAATTCGTAGCAATTTGATATCTTCACCACGAAATCCCTTGTCCAGATGCTTCCGCTCTGTCAGAGTCGCGGCATCTCAGCCACCTCGCGAGGAGGGCGCATGACCACCCGTCTGCAGAACTTCATCAACGGTGAGTTCGTGGACGCCAAGAGCGGCCGATTCTCCGACATCATCGATCCCTGCACGGGTGAGGCCTATGTGCAGGCCCCCGTGTCGGGCACCGAGGACGTCGACGCCGCCTTCGCCGCCGCGTCCGCCGCTTTCGACTCGTGGGGCAGAACCACCCCGGGCGAGCGGTCCAACCTCCTGCTCAAAGTGGCCGACGCGATCGACGCGCGGGCCGATGAGATCAACGAGGCCGAGTGCCGCGACACCGGCAAGCCGCGTGCCCGCATGGCCGAGGACGAGACCCCCATCGCCGCCGACCACTTCCGCTTCTTCGCGGGCGCGGCGCGCACGCTCGAGGGCCCCACGGCGGGCGAGTTCCTCGCCGACCACACCAGCGTCATCCGGCACGAGCCGATCGGCGTGGTCGGCCAGGTCACGCCGTGGAACTACCCGATGATGATGGCGGTCTGGAAGATCGCCCCGGCGCTCGCGGCCGGCAACACGGTCGTGCTCAAGCCGTCCGACACCACCCCGGCCTCCACGCTCAAGCTCGCCGAGATCCTCGGCGAGGTCCTGCCTCCGGGCGTCTTCAACGTCGTCACCGGCGACCGCGAGACCGGCGCGCTCGTCGTGAGCCACCCGGTGGCCTCCATGGTCGCGATCACCGGCTCGGTAGGCGCGGGCATGTCGGTCGCCAAGAGCGCCGCCGACGACCTCAAGCGGGTGCACCTGGAACTCGGCGGCAAGGCGCCGGTCGTGGTCTTCGAGGACGTCAAGGATCTGAGCAAGGCCGCCGCCGACATCGCCACCGCGGGCCTGTACAACGCCGGCCAGGACTGCACCGCCGCCTGCCGGGTGCTCGTGCACGAGAGCGTGCACGACGAGTTCGTGGCCGCGCTGACCGAGGCCGCCGCCGGCACCGTCACCGGCGGCCTCGACAACGAGGACGCGCTGTACGGGCCGCTCAACAACGAGAACCAGCTCGCCAAAGTCCAGGGCTTCATCGAGCGCGTCCCGCCGCACGCCAAGATCCTCACCGGCGGGCAGCGCGTCGGCGACAAGGGCTACTTCTTCGCCCCGACGATCGTGGACGGGCTCAAGCAGGACGACGAGATGGTGCAGAACGAGGTCTTCGGACCCGTGATCACCGTCCAGACGTTCACCGACGAGGCCGACGCGCTGGCCAAGGCCAACGACGTCAAGTACGGCCTGAGCGGCTCGGTCTGGACCTCCGACCACGGCCGCGCCATGCGCATGTCCAACCGGCTCGAGTTCGGCGTGGTCTGGGTCAACACGCACATCCCGTTCGTGTCGGAGATGCCGCACGGCGGCTTCAAGCACTCCGGGTACGGCAAGGACCTGTCGGTGTTCGGCCTGCACGACTACACCCGCGTCAAGCACGTCATGCACTACATCGGTGAATAGCACACGATGACCAGTGCCATCGAGCTTGCGAACGTCGTCAAGGAATACCTCTCGCACGGAGAGACCGTCCAAGCCGTCAAGGGCGTCTCGCTGGACATCGCCGAGGGGGAGTTCTTCTCCCTCCTCGGCCCGTCCGGCTGCGGCAAGACCACGACCATGCGGATGATCGCCGGCTTCGAGGCCCCGACGAAGGGCCTGGTGAAGCTGCACGGCCAGGACGTCACGAACGTCCCGCCGAACAGGCGCGACGTCAACATGGTCTTCCAGTCCTACGCGCTCTTCCCGCACATGAGCGTCTGGGACAACGTGGCCTTCGGGCTCAAGCAGCGCAAGACGCCGCAGGAGGAGATCAGGCGGCGGGTCGGCGAGATGCTGGAGATCGTCGACCTCACGGGAAGGGAGAAGCGCCGCCCGCGCGAGATGTCCGGCGGCCAGCAGCAGCGGGTGGCGCTGGCCAGGGCCCTGGTCAACCGGCCGCGGGCGCTGCTGCTCGACGAGCCGCTCGGCGCGCTCGACCTCAAACTGCGTCAGGCCATGCAGATCGAGCTCAAGCGCATCCAGCGCGAGGTCGGCATCACGTTCGTGTACGTCACGCACGACCAGAACGAGGCGCTGACCATGAGCGACCGGATCGCCGTCATGAACGACGGCCTGGTCGAGCAGCTCGCCGGGCCGCGCGAGATCTACGAGCGGCCTTCGACGGCGTTCGTGGCCGGTTTCATCGGCACCTCGAACCTGCTGACGGGCACCGCGACCGGCGGCACGCTCAAGATCAGCGGTGGCCGGGTGCTGGTGCCCGGCCAGGACGGCGACGTGACGGTCACCGTCCGGCCCGAGAAGATCACCATCGGCACCGAGGAGCCTTCGGACGGGCTGAGCTCCGTCCGCGGCACCGTGGCCGAGGTGGTCTACCTGGGCACCTACAACAGTTACGCGGTGAGTCTCGCTGACGGGGCCGAGATCACCGTTTTCCAGCAGAACGCGCATGACGCCACGGCCACGGCGGAGCGGGGAGACTCCGTGTGGCTGTCCTGGCAGGCGCAGCACTCGTACGTGATTGGAAGTTGATAGCACCTCATGGAACCCCGTCTCCACCTCCCCCGTCGTGACGTCTTCAGGCTGACCGGGCTCTCCGCCGCGGGGCTGGCCCTGGCCGCCTGCGGCGTGCAGGGGCAGAAGGCCGCACCGCCCAAGGCCGACGCCGTCAAGGACTTCTGGTCCAAGCAGACCAAGCACGGCAAGCTCGTCTTCGCCAACTGGCCCGAGTACATGCCCGAGGACCAGGCTCCGCTGAAGCAGTTCCAGCAGGCCACCGGCATCTCGTACGAGTACAAAGAGGTCATCCAGGAGAACGCCGAGTTCTTCGGCAAGGCCGATCCGGTGCTGCGCGCCGGGCAGTCGCTGGGCTACGACATCGTCGTCATGACCAACGGCATCCAGCTCCAGAACATGATCCAGCTGGGCTACTGCGTGCCGCTCGACCACGCCCAGCTGCCGAACTTCGCGGCCAACGCGGGGCAGAAGTACAAGGAACGCGCCTACGACCCGGGCAACAAGTACACGATCCCGTACACCTCTGGTGTGACCGGGATCGCGTACAACACCGAGCACGTCAAGGAAGGCATCACCAGCATCCGGTCGCTGTTCGACCCGAAGTACAAGGGGCGGGTCGGCATGATGTCCGACGCGCAGGAGATCGGCAACTTCGGCATGTTCGCGCTCGGCATCGACCCGGAGAAGTCGACCGAGGCGGACTGGCGCAAGGCCGGGGAGAAGCTCAAGGAGCAGCGCGACGCCGGAATTGTCCGGAAATATTATGACCAGAGCTATATCGACGCCGTGTCCAAGGGCGACGTCTGGCTGACCATGGCCTGGTCGGGCGACGTCTTCCAGCGCCAGCTCGCCGGCGAGCCGGTCAAGTTCGTGGTGCCCGAGGAGGGCGGCACGATCTGGACCGACAACATGCTCATCCCGAAGGGCGCCGCCAACCCGGTGGACGCGCTCATCCTCATGGACTACCTCTACCAGCCGGCCGTGGCCGCCGAGTTGGATGAGTTCATCCAGTACGTCACCCCCGTCCCGGCCGTCCAGGACCTGCTCAGGGAGAAGGCCAAGACGGCCAAGGGGGAGACCAAGAAGGCGCTCGAGGACATGGTCGGCAGCTCTCTCATGTTCCCGACCGAGGCCGACTACGCCAAGCTGCGCGGCTACACGCCGCTGGACAACAAGCAGCAGCAGATCTTCAACCCGATCTTCCAGTCCATCACCCAGGCGTAGCGATGAGGCGGCTCACCCCCTACCTGCTGGCGCTGCCGAGCTGGATGTGGCTGGCGATCTTCCTGGTCGTGCCCATGGTGGCGATGGCGTCGGTGTCGCTGCAGACCGGCAACGCGATCGACGGCTTCGCCATGACGTTCAGCGTCTCCAACTACTCGGACGCGCTCGGCAGGTACAGCACCCAGCTGGTCCGCTCGCTGCTGTACGGCGCGATGGCGACCGTGGCCATGCTGATGATCGGGTACCCGGTGGCGTACTGGATCGCCTTCAAGGGCGGGCGGCGCAAGTCGATGTACCTGTTCCTGCTGCTGCTGCCGTTCTTCGTGTCGTTCGTGCTGCGGACGATCTCGTGGAACTTCCTGCTGTCGGACGACGGAGTCCTGTTCGGCACGCTGAAGGGCTGGGGGCTGCTGCCTGACGACTTCCACGTACTGGCCACGACGTTCGCCGTGGTGGGCGGGCTGACGTACAACTTCCTGCCGTTCATGATCCTGCCGATCTACGTGGCGCTGGAGCGGGTGGACCCGCGGGTGGTGGAGGCGGCGCAGGACCTGTACGCCACCCGGGCCTCCGCCTTCCGGCGGGTCGTGCTGCCGCTGTCGCTGCCCGGGGTGTTCGCCGGGGTGCTGATGACGTTCGTGCCGGCCACGGCGGACCCGATCAACGCGGCGATCCTCGGCGGCACCTCCAACACGATGATCGGCAACATCATCCAGACCGAGTATCTGACCAACCTCAACTACCCGACCGCCTCGGCGCTGTCGTTCACGCTGATGGCGGTGCTGCTCCTGGGCATCTTCGTCTACGCCAGGGCGCTGGGCACCGAGAACGTCCTCGAGGCGGCGGCCCGATGAGGGGCTCTCGGCTCGGGGACAAGCTGCTCCACGTCTACACGTGGCTGATCATCCTCTGGCTGTCGTCGCCGATCGCCGTGATGATCCTTTTCGGGTTCAACGACAAGAAGAGCAAGTCCAACACCACCTGGCAGGGCTTCACGCTGCGGTGGTACGCCGAGCTCTTCGACATCTCCGACCTGACCGTGGCGCTGCGGAACTCGCTGGTCATCGCCGCGGTCAGCACGATCATCACAGTCGTGATCGGCACCATGCTGGGGCTGGCGCTCGGCCGGCACCGTTTCCGCGGCAAAGGCGTCACGAACTTCCTGGTCTTCGCCGCCATCTCGACGCCCGAGCTCGTCATGGGCGCGTCACTGCTGTCGCTCTTCGTCTCCGGGAACGTGCCGCGCGACGCCAACACGATCATCATGTCGCACGTGCTGTTCTCGCTGTCGTTCGTGGTCGTCACGGTGCGGGCGCGGGTCGTCACCCTCGATCCGTCGCTGGAGGAGGCCGCTCGCGACCTCGGGGCCACGGCGTGGGGCACGTTCCGGCAGGTCACGCTGCCGTCGATCCTGCCGGGCGTGATGGCCGGGGCGATGTTGTCGTTCGCGCTGTCCATCGACGACTACGTGGTCACCAGCTTCGTCAACGGCTCCACCGTCACCTTCCCGCTGTGGATCGTCGGGGCGGTGAAGACGGGTATCCCGCCGCAGGTCAACGTCATGGGTACGCTGATCTTCGGCATCGGGGTGCTGATCGCGATCGGGAACGCGGTCGCGGCCCGGCGTCGAAACTGAGGGCCGTACCTGACTCTTTCGTAGGGAAGTGGGATTTGTGGATCCGCTGAAGGCGCTGGCTGACGCGGAGCGCAAGCCGTACTGGCTGGACAGCCCGGCCAGACCCGAGCCGCAGCCGCGGCTCATCGGAAACACCACCGCCGACCTGGTCGTCGTCGGCGGCGGCTTCTCGGGGCTGTGGACGGCCCTGATGGCCAAGGAACGCGACCCCTCGCTGGACGTCGTCCTGCTCGAAGGGCGCAGGATCGGCTGGGCGGCCACCGGCCGCAACGGCGGGTTCTGCATGGCGACCCTCACCCACGGCCTGGCCAACGGGCTGGAACGGTGGCCGGAGGAGATCGACCGGCTGGAGCGCATGGGGGTGGACAACCTCGACGAGATCGAGCGCACACTGGAGCGCTACGACGTCGACTGCTCCTTCGAGCGTACCGGGGAGCTGCACGTGGCCACCGAGCCGTGGCAGCTCGACGGGCTCAACGAGCACCTCGACCTGATCTCCGAGCTGGGGCTCGACTACCAGCCCCTGGATCGGGACCAAGTGCGGGCCGAGGTGAACTCGCCGACCTACCTGGGCGGGCTCTGGGAGCGCAGCGGCTGCGCCATGCTCGACCCGGCGCGACTGGCGTGGGGGCTGCGGGAGGCGTGCCTGCGGCTCGGCGTACGCGTCCACGAGCGCAGCGCGGTCCGCTCGCTGCGCGACGACGGCGCCACGATCGCCCTCCGCACCCTGTACGGCACTGTCACCGCCCGCCACGTGGCGCTCGGCACCGGGGTGTTCCCGCCGCTTCTGCGGTGGCTCAAGCACTTCGTGGTCCCTGTGTACGACTACGCGCTCATGACCGAACCGCTGACCGACGCCCAGCTCGCCGAGGTCGGCTGGCGCAACCGGCAGGGCGTCGGCGACTCCGGGAACCGCTTCCACTACTACCGGCTGACCGACGACAACCGGATCCTGTGGGGCGGCTACGACGCCGTCTACTACAACGGGGGCCTGGTCAAGCCGGAGTACGACCAGCGCGACGAGACGTTCGTGACGCTCGCGCGGCACTTCTACGACACCTTCCCACAGCTCGCCAAGGTGCGCTTCACCCACCGGTGGGGCGGGGTGATCGACACCTGCAGCCGGTTCAGCGCGTTCTACGGGCAGGCGCACGGCGGGAGGCTGGTCTATGCGGTCGGCTACACCGGGATGGGCGTCGGGGCCACCCGGTTCGGGGCGAACGTCATGCTCGACCTGCTGTCCGGGGAGCGCACCGAGCGGACCGAGCTGCGGATGGTGAAGGAGAAGCCGATCCCGTTCCCGCCCGAGCCGGTGCGGTCCGGGGTCATCCAGTTCACCCGATGGTCGATCGCCCAGGCCGATCAGCACCAGGGCAGGCGCAACCTGTGGCTGCGCGCGCTCGACCGGATGGGGCTGGGATTCGACTCCTGACATGAGGGCATGATCCTGCCAACCCCCGATGAGATCACGGGGGTTGGCGCGTGCGTGCGAAGTGTGTGGCGTCGTGGGTTGGCCTGGCGCTCGTGGTGGGGTGCGGGGCCGAGCGGGCGCCGGTCCTGCCTGCCGCGGTGAAGGCGCCGGTCAAGGTAGGGCGATGTGTCCTGAAATTTCCTGACTTGCGGGCTGGACGCGCCGCTCGGGCGCGGCTCCAACACGACATTTCCCGATATCTCAGCCGACGCCCTGGGCGGATCGTCTACGCGGCGCTCGACCTCGTCACCGGCGCCAGGCTGGGCCGGGGAGAGCACGAGCACGACATGATCACTGCCAGCGGCGCCAAGGTGGACGTCGTCATGGCGCTGCTGGCCCGCCGGAGCGGCGGGCTGGACGAGGGCGAACGGGACCTTGCGGCCCGCATGATCAGGGAGAGCGACAACAGCGCGGCGGACGCGATGTGGTCCCGGGTCGGCGCGGGCGGCGGCATGAGCGCCTTCTACGACCGGGTGGACCTGCGGGAGACCACACCCGGCCCGAGCAAGTACTGGGGCGGCACCACCACCAGCCCCGCCGATCGGATCCGCCTGCTGAAAGTGCTGGTCCGAGGGGGCAAGGGGCTGAGCGCCGCCGACCGGAGGCTGGTGCTGGGGCTGATGGGGCGGGTGCAGAAGGACCAGGCGTGGGGCGTCAGCGCCGCCGCCCGGCCGGGGGACCGGGTGGCGCTCAAGAACGGCTGGACGCCCCGGCCGTTCATCCACAACACGTGGGCCGTCACCAGTTACGGCCGCATCGTGGGTCCCGGGCGCGACCTGCTCCTGTCGGTTCAGACCGACCGCCAACCGGGGGAGGGGACGGGGGTCCAGTCCATCGAGGGCATCGCCAGAATGATCGGGTTCCGCCTCCACACCCTGTCCCCAACCACCGCGCGCCCCTGCCCCGCCACCCCAATCGCCTGACCATCCGGCACCGCTCTCCCACCGTGGGTGCCGCAGGGTCGAATCCGGCCTGGGGCACTCTTCTCCACCAGGCATTTTCCGTCTGACCTGCGGTTCCTCAGCCGCAGGCCTCTTGCTTCCCGCCCCCGGTTCCGGATCCGATCAGCGATCCAGTCAACATCGTCGGCATGGACATACGCAGACGAGACCGCTCGGCGGAGTCCTTCCCGAATGCTCGGATGCCGCTTGAAACTGTGCTGATGGGTGCAGAGCCGGCACGTGCGCCTTCTTCCGGCCATCCGACAGGCTCAAGGACCCCGAATCACGTTCCGGCGGCACGGATGATGTACCGGGTCTGCGGATCGTAGAGCCAGTCCTCGTTGATCCTCTCTCCCGTGACGCGTCCGGCCAGTTTCAGGGCCGTTGTGATCATTTCTTCGTCGGAGAGATCGTCGTCCTCGTCCGTGTCCGGCATGCGTAACCCCTCGGCATAGCCCTCCAGCGGAGCCGGAATGTAGCGCATATCTCCGGAGGAGACGACGATGCCGTCCATCGCGTAGACGACACGGTGGCCACCGTTGACGTGCCAGTACAGGCCGATCGCGCGGCCACCGTTGCGTGACAGCGCGGAAAGAGCCCACTCTTCGACGATGTCCAACTGCTGGACCTGCACGGCCAACGTCCATGAGCGGCATTCGCCGACCAGGATGATCCCATCGGCATCGGCGGGACGTTCCGCATCGTTGAAGAATCCCCCGCCGATGCCCCGCAGGGAACAGGGCGTGGCGGTCGTGAGGTCGGCTCCGAGACGGGTGGCGGCCTCGACCGTGCTGAGGTCTTCGGCCCAGACGGCGGCGAACTGGTCCTCCGCCGGCGGCCAGTAGGACACCAGCAGGTCGTAGAGGTAGGTGGGTGCTGGCATTCGGTTACCTTTCCGGCGGCAGTGTGCGTAGAAGAGTCGCAGATCGTTTCCTGCGTTCTCGTTGTGCTCCACGAGCACAGGCTGGATAGAGAAGTTCCAGGCCGGGGTCGAAACCGCCGTAGAAGGTTTGACTACGCGCGGGCGGCCAGGACCTCCTCCGGGATCTCCTTCGGCACGCCCCGCAGCCCCACCAGCGCCAGCACCGCGACCACGGCCAGCATCACCGCCGTGACCAGCGACATCAGGTGTGCCCCTTCGAGGAACGCGGTCTGCGCCGCCCGCATCAGCTGCCCGGCCTGCTCGGCGGGCAGCGCCGCGGCCGTGCCCACCGCCCCTGCGAGCGACTCCGCGGCGGCCTCCCCGGGCACCCCTGCCGGCAGCTCCAGGTTGGCGCGGTACGCGCTGGTCAGCACGGTGCCCAGGATCGCGATGCCGAGCGCCCCGCCCAGCTCGAAGGCCGTCTCCGAAACCGCGGCCGCCGCCCCCGCCCGCTCCCTGGGCGCGGTGGCCAGCACGTTGTCGTTGTTGACCGTGAAGGCGAACCCGATGCCGACGCCGCCGATCACCATGACCGGCAGCAGGGTCAGGTAGTTCAGCTCGGTGCCGAGCGTGGCGTAGTAGAGGAACGAACCCGCGTTCATGGCCAGGCCCAGCGCGACCACGCCGTTCCTGCCGATGCGCTGGATGAGCTTGGCGGCCAGGACCCCGCCGACCGCGCCGCTCAGGCCGCCGGGCAGCTGCGCCAGCCCCGCCTGGAGCGGCGACCAGCCGAGCACGAGCTGCAGGTACCAGGCGAACATCAGCATCATGGCGGACATCGCGAAGATCGCCAGCAGGTTCGTGAGGATGGACGCGCTGAACGCCCTGCGCGCGAAGAGCCGCACGTCGATCAGCGGCTCGGCCAGCCGCGTCTGCCGCCACACGAACAGCGCCAGCAGCGCCACCCCGGCCACGCCCGCAATCAGCACGTCGGCGTGCGCGACGCCCTTGTGCGCGGCCTCCTTGACCGCGTAGACGACGGTCACCATGCCGGTGAACGACAGGGCGACGCTGATCAGGTCCAGCCGGCCCGCGTGCGGATTACGCGACTCGGGCAGCACCAGGATCCCGCCGACCAGCACCAGCAGCATGATCGGCACGTTGATCAGGAACACCGAGCCCCACCAGAAGTGGTCGAGCAGCAGTCCGCCGACCACCGGGCCCACGGCGAAGCCGGCGGCGCTCATGCCGCTCCAGATCCCGACGGCCGTGGTCCGCTCGCCGGGCTCGGTGAAGACGTTCCTGACGATCGAGAGCGTGGACGGCATGATCGTCGCCCCGGCCACGCCGAGCAGCGCCCTGGCGGCGATCAGCAGCTCGGCGTTGGGCGCGTACGCCGTCACGACCGAGGCCGCCCCGAACGCGGCCGCGCCGATCAGCAGCAGGCGTTTGCGGCCGATCCGGTCGCCGAGGTTGCCCATGGTGATGAGCAGTCCGGCGAGCGCGAAGCCGTACATGTCGCCGATCCAGAGCAGCTGCGTGGAGTCGGCGCCGAGGTCGGTCACCAGCCGGGGCAGGGCCAGGTGCAGGACGGTGAGATCGAGCGAGAGCAGCAGGGTGGCCAGGCAGGCGATGGCCAGACAGGCCCATTTGTTCTTCATGGCGCCCACTGTTCAGCGATCGCCTGACCGCCGGCCTACCGTTCGCTGACCATCCGGCTGACCTCGGCCAGCGCGGCGTCGATGCGCTTGCGGGTGTCCTCGGTGCTGTACCACTCCTGGGGACACACGTCGCGGGCCCGGATCAGGTGGGCGCGCGCCTCCGCCGCCTCGCCGCGCGCCAGCTCCACCTCTCCCATGCCGAGATACGCCCAGGCCAGCGTGTCCATGCAGCCGTATCTGCGCGACAGCTCTTCGGCCAGCGCGTAGTCGGCCCCGGCGCCCGCCGGGTGGCCCAGGCTCAGCAGGGCGTCGGCACGGCGGCACAGCGCCTCGGCGATCTCCGTGTTGGAGCCGAGCTCGCGTGCGATCAGCAGCGCCTCGCCGGCCAGCGCGTACGCCCTCCGGTAGTCGCGCCCAGCCTGGTAGAGGTAGCCGAGCCCGGACAGCACCAGCACGGTGCCCCAGCGCTCGCCGATGGCCTTGAACGCGGCCAGGCTCCGCTCGAAATGGTCCACGGCCTCCGCCACGCGGTCGAGCGCCTGGAGCACGAACGCCGCTCCGGCCATGCCCAGAGCCTTCGGCCAGGGAGGAAGGACCGAGGTGTTGACCGTGAGCTCCTCGTAGGCCGCCACGAAGTCGTCGGGCGGCCCCGTGAACATCGACAGCAACATCATCAGGAACTCGACCCGCTGCGGCAGGTAGGTGATCGGCAGGATCTCGCGAACCTCCGCCAGCCGCGCACGCAGCTCGTCGTCGATCTGCCCGGCCCAGGCGGTGACGAGCACGCACATGACGTACTCCTCCTCCATGCCGTCGATCCGGGTGGCGCCGAGCCTGGCCAGCACCTCGGCGGCCAGAGCGGCGCTGGTGGCGCGGTCGCCGCGCATCCACCAGTAGCAGGCGCTGTACGCCAGCAGGCGCAGCGCCATCTCCAGCCGACCCGAGTCGGTCGCCCAGCGCACGGCCGCGTTGAGGTCGTCGCTCTCCTCGTCGAGCCTGGCCAGCCACTCCAGCTGGGTGCGGGTCCGCAGCCGCGCGTCGGCCGCGAGGACCAGGTCCAGGTAGTACGCGGCGTGCGCATCGCGCATCGCCTCCACCTCGCCGGACTCGGCCAGCCGCTCCGCGCAGAACGCGTGGATCGTCTCCAGCATCCGGTAGCGCCCGCCCACGAACTCCACCAGCGACTTCTCCGCCAGAGAGAACAACACCTCCTCCGGCAGCCCGCACACCCGCTCGGCCGCCTCGGGCCGCGCCCCGCCCACGAACACGGTCAGCCGCCTGGCCAGCCGCTGCTCGCTCTCGTCCAGCAGGTCCCAGCTCCAGGCCACGACCGCGCGCAGCGTCTGGTGCCGGGGCAGCGCCGTACGGCTGCCGCGCGCCAGCAGCCGGAACCGGTCGTCGAGCCGCGCCGCCACGTCGGACACCGACAACGTCCGCAGCCGCGCCGCGGCCAGCTCGATCGCCAGCGGCAGCCCGTCGAGCGCCCGGCAGATCCGCACGACGTGCGCGGCGTTGCCCGCGTGCACGGCGAAGCCGGGCTGGACGGCGGCGGCCCGGTCGGCGAACAGCCGGACAGCGGGATAGCTCAGCGGGTCGTCCGTCTCGGGTGGCGGCAGCCGCAGCGGCGCCACCGGCAGGATCGACTCGCCGGTGATGCCCAGCGCCTCCCGCCCGGTCGCCAGCACCCGCAGATCCGGGCAGGAGGCCAGCAGCAGGTCGGTCAGCTCGGCGGTGGCCGCGACGAGGTGCTCGCAGTTGTCCAGCACCAGCAGCAGCTTGCGGTCGGCGAGCGCGGTGACCAGCCGCGCGACCGGGTCCACGGCCCGTCCGTCGGCAGGGTGCCGCAGGGCGTCACGGATGTCGAGCGCGGCCAGCACCGCCCGGGGCACGTCAGCGGCGTCGGAAACGGGCGCGAGCGGCACGAAGCAGACGTCCTCCGGCTCCTGCTCGGCCGTCTCGATCGCGAGCCGCGTCTTGCCCGCGCCGCCGGGGCCGATCAATGTGACGAGCCTGCCGGCATGCAGCCTCTCGCTCACCTGGGCCAGCTCATCGGCCCGCCCGACGAAGGTGGTGAGCTGCGCCCGCAGGCCCTGCCGCTGCCTGGCCGCCCGGGGCAGGGGCGCGCCGAGCGCCGGGTCGGCCCGCAGCACGGCCAGGTGCGCGGCGGCCAGCTCGGGCCCCGGTTCGACGCCCAGCTCCTCGTCCAGGATCTTCCTGGCCTCGTCGTAGACGGTCAGCGCCTCGGCCTGGCGGCCGCTGCCGTACAGGGCCCGCATGAGCTGGGCCCGCAGCCGTTCGCGCAGCGGGTGGGCGGCGATGAGCTGGCTCAGCTCGGCGACCAGCTCCCGATGCCGGCCGAGGTCCAGGTCCGCCTGCACGCGGTCCTCGGTGGCGGCCAGCCGCAGCTCCTCCAGCGCCGTCGCCGCGGCCTCGGCGTAGGGGGCGTCGGCCAGCGGCGCGCCGTGCCACAGCTCCAGCGCCTCGCGGAGCAGCGCGGCCGCCCGGCCGGGGTCGCCGCCGGCCAGCTCCTTCCTGCCGGCCTGGGCGAGCTGCTCGAACCGCCGCGCGTCGACGTCCTGCGGGTCGGCCACCAGCCGGTATCCGGCCGGGTGGAACTCCACCAGGTCCTTGCCCAGCACCCGGCGTAACCTGGACACCTGCGACTGCAGCGCGTTGGCCACGCCGTCGGGCGGATGCGCTCCGTACATGCCCTCCACCAGCTGCTCCGCGCCGACGATGCGCCCGGCGTGCAGGGCCAGCAGCGTGAGCAGGGCCCGCACCCGGGGGCCGCCGAGTGCGACGGGCTCGCCGTTCTCGCCCAGCGCGGCGGTGGGCCCGAGGATGTGGAAGCGCATGCGTCGATTATCGCGGCTGGGGTCATGGCCTCACGGCAGCAGCGCGGTCGTCTCCGCATATGTCGGGATCTGGGGTGCGGGTCTGCCCTGGATGCCGAGCGCCGTCGCCAGCGCGCCCTGGAGCGCCGCCCGGTACAGCAGCGACCCGGTGCTCACCCTGGCAACACCGGCCTCGGCGAGCCGGGCCGGCGTGGGGCCGCCCGGTTGGTAGAGCACGTTGAGCGGCAGCGGTGTGCTCGCCGCCACCTGCGCGATCTCGCCGAGGTCGCGCAGCCCCGGCACGAAGATCCCGTCGGCGTGACCGTACGCCCGCACCCGCTCCAGGGTGTCGCCGGTACGCAGCCAGCACGTGTCGGTACGGGCGTTGACGAACACGCCGTGGCCCATTGCCGCCTCGATGATCCGCTGGTGCAGCTCGATCGGGCGCAGCGTCCCGTCGGGGCGGCCGTCTTCCAGGTTGACACCCGCCACGCCGAGCGCGGCCAGGCTCGCCACCAGGTCGGACACCTCGGCCGGGTCGTCGCTGAAGCCGCCCTCGACGTCCACCGTGATCATGACGCCCAGGTCCGTGATCGATTCCGCCAGCTCGATCGTCTCGGCCCGGGTGGCGCCGGCCGCGTCCGGCTTCCCGTACACGGCGGCCACGCCGAGGCTGGTCGTGCCGATAGCCGGGAAGCCCTGCGCGGCCAGGGCGGCGGCCGAGCCGTAATCCCAGGCGTTCGGCAGGAGGAACGGTTCGCCGGGGCGGTGCAGGTCGCGGAAGCTCACAGCAGGACCTCCAGTACGCCTGCGGCCAGGGCGAGCGCGTGGACGGGGGCCGGGCAGGGGCGCACGCCGTGTCCGAAGGTCAGATGCGGCGCGTCGGCGCGTGCGGGATCGAAACTGTCCGGGCCGGCGAACACGCCGGGGTCGCGGTTGGCCGCCACCAGATCGATCGTCACCTCGTCGCCGGTCACCGTGTCGAGTCTGCGGGTGGCCTTGAGCGGCGGGTCATGTCTGAGCGTCTCGCGCAGCAGCGCGTCGACGTCGCCTCCGTGGTCGGCATGGCGAAGGGCGTTCTCGATCAGGCCCTCCGTGGCGGCGTGGGCCTGCAGGAGCAGCGTGACGGCCGGAAGGTCGGCCTGGGCGAGCAGCTTGGCGACGGCGGCGTCGGCCTCCGGGCTCTCCTCGCCCGACAGGTAGCCGTTCGCGGCGGCCGGGACGGCGCCGGTGTCCCGCACGCCGAGCGCGGTCCCCAGCACCTCCGTGGGCACGCCCCGCCAGTCGCCGTCCCGCTCCAGGGTCCTGGCCCTGGCCGCGGTGCGCAGTTCGGCGGGGTCCAACGCGGCCAGCCGGTCCACCACCAGGCGGCGCCGACCGGTGTGCGTGTCCCCGGTGCTGAACCGCGACACGTGCGCGCGCAGCCAGGCCAGCGTCCCCTCGCGGCCGTCCTGGCGTACGGGAGGCGGCACGTACCTGGCGTCGGCCAGCACCACTAGGGCTTCGGCATGGCGTGTGATGAGCATGGACTCCACGCTAGAACGCGATCATTTCGACGGCGGTCGAAGCGTGCTCAGGCCGCCAGCCGAGGGGAATCGTGGGGCCGCTCGGGCTCGGCGGCCTCGATGGGCGCCGCCTCGGCCCGCACCGCCGGCCGGCCGGCGAGGGCCGCCAGCGCCATCACGGTGATGAGCAGCATCTCGGCCAGCACCACGGCACGCTCCATCAGCCCGTAGTAGGCCACGCCGTTGATCAGCGGCGAGGTGATGGAGGCGGGGTGCGCCGCCAGGTACACCGCCAGCGTCACGGCCGAGGCCACGCTCATGGCCCGGACCGCGTTCCAGCGTGGCGCCGCCTCCCGGCCTCTCGCCAGGGTCCAGCCGGCGACCGGCAGCGACGTGAAGACGACCGCGGCCGCCCAGCGGTGGATCTCCCCGGAGAGCGAGCCGACCTGCGACGTGCCGGGATCGGTGGGGAAGATCGCGCTCATCATCAGGCCCGCGGCCCCGGCCAGCAGCAGCACGCGGGTGGCCGCCGTCCGCGACGGCTCGGTCGCCGCCAGCCCGTACGCGAGACACAGGCACGCCCCCGCCAGCGCCAGCATCCCGATCAGCACCGGTACCAGCCCGCCGGACACCAGCGCGTAGTCGCTGATCAGCGGCTGAACGGGTAAGGCGACCTGCGCGTACGCCAGCGCGCACGCCGACGCCACGGTGCCGGCGACGGTGCCCCAGACGGCCTGCCATGGGGTCATTGAGCCACCTCGTCATAGATCTTCTCGAACCGGCCGAGCGACGTCTGGTCGTCGTGGGTGAGCGCCAGCTCCCTGCTGGACCTGCCGAGCCGGGCCCGCAGGTCGTCGTCGGTCAGGATGGCGGTCAGGTGGCGGGCCAGCGCGACGATGTCGCCGGGCTGGAACAGGTGGCCGTTGCCGTTCACCAGGTGCGGCAGCGCCATCGCGTCCGCGGCCACCACGGGCAGGCCCGTGGCCATGGCCTCCAGCGTGGCGATGCTCTGCAGCTCGGCGACGCCCGGCATGGCGAAGACGTCGGCGGCGGCGTACGCCTGCGGCATGCTCTCGTCGGGCACGAAGCCGAGGAAGAACACCCGCTCGGCCACCCCGATGCGCTTGGCGAGCTTCTCCAGCTCGCCGCGCTGGTTGCCCTTGCCGACGAGCGCGACCTGCGCGTCGGTCTCGTTGAGCACGAGAGGCAGCGAGCGGACCAGTTCGTCGATGCGCTTCTCCTCATCGAGGCGGCCGACGAACAGCACGGTGGGCCGGTCGGGCAGGTCGAACAGCTTGCGCGCCCACGCCTTGGGCTCGGCGTGCGGGTGGAACCTGCCCAGGTCGATCCCGCAGGACACCGGCTCCACCTCGCGGGCGAACCCCTGGTCGGCCAGGAGCCTGGCGGCCAGCGGGGTGGGCGTGGTGATGTGGTCGGCCCGGTTGAAGATCCGGCTGAAGTCGCGCCAGGCCAGCCGGCCCGCTTTCGCCCGCAGCCGCTCGGGGATGTGGGCGAATTGGAAGAGGTTGTCGGGCATGAAGTGGTTGGTGGCCACGACCGGGACGCCGGCACGGCGGGCGGCGGCGATGGCGGCCCTGCCGACCACGAAGTGGCCCTGGGTGTGCAGCACGTCCGGCTTGATGTCGGCGACCAGCCGGTCGAGCCGGGTCGGGACGGTGAAGCGCATGGTGGGGTGGACCAGCAGCGGCGCCGAGCGCAGCCGGTGCACGATCACGCCGTCCACCACGTCGGCGCTGGCCGGGCCGAGGTCCGACTGGCACACCACGTGCACTTCGTTGCCGCGTGCGGCCAGGCCGGTGGCCAGGCGGTGGGTGAAGTAGGCGGCGCCGTTCACGTCGGGGGGATAGGTATCGGACGAGATCAGCACCCGGCGAGGACGCTCGGGGGCGGGGGTGGGGGCGAGCTCGGCGTGGTCGGTGACGCTGTGCAGGGGCATGGCCATGACGGTGACTCCAAATTCACAAGGGAACCCGGCTGGGGGAGGGCCGGAGGAAGAACGGGGGACGACGAGCGAGGATCAGGCGAGGTCGTTGCGGGCCTCCAAGGGGCTGGTACGGGCCAGGGCGACGGTGCCCGCCGCCGTCAGCGCCGCCGCCGCGATCGGGGCGATCCCGCTCGGCAGCGGCTCGCCGAGCAGCAACGCGCCGAACGCGACCGCGGTCAGCGGGTCGGCGATCTGCAGCGAGGCGAACGAGACGCCGAAGTGGCCCACGGCGTAGGCGCGCTGCAGCATCACGAGCGCGAGCAGGGCGGGCACCGGCAGCGCCAGCAGGTACCACCAGTTCCAGGTGCCGTCCACGAGCACCCGCACGAGCGTGGCCGTGGCGCCGTACAGGACGCCGGAGCTGGTCGCCAGCAGCGCCGCCCGGCCCGCCGGCGAGGCCGCCCTGGAGCCGGCCCACAACAGCACCGCCGCGACGCCGGCCACGCCCAGCAGCATGAGCACGCCGTCCGGGGCGAGGACCGTGGGTCCCGCGGACTCCGGGACCAGCAGCACCAGGACGATCAGCCCGGCCGCCACCACCGCCGCGGCGGCCAGCTCCCGGCGGGAGGGCTTGCGCCCGTGCAACGCGGCGGCGAGGGGCAGGGCGAACAGCAGGCTCGCCACGCCCATCGGCTGGACGATGGTCAGCGGACCGAGTCCGAGCGCCACGATGTGCAGGCCACCACCCGCCAGGATGGATGCCCCGCCGAGCAGCCAGCGCGGCTTGCGCAGCAGGGCCAGCAGGCCCGGCTTGGCCGAGCCGACGGCCTCGAACTGCTGCAGGGCGGCTCCGAGCGCGAAGAACAGCGAACCGACCAAGGCGATCACCGCGGCCAGCACAGTCATGCGCACTCCTTTCAGACGGATGGTTGCCAGGCAACGTCAAACGGACGTGTCCGCTGGAAGACGTTCTGGGGAAGTCTGGGTGGCGCGTCGCTTTTTGGCCCATCTGACGAGTTCGACGACCCCGGTGACGGACACCGCGATGCCCAGGCCCAGCAGCAGGCCCTTGATCGGGTCGTTCTCGAACGCCATCCCGCCGAAGAACCCGATCAGCCCCGAGTAGAGGGCCCACGAGCTCGCCGCGATCGCGTCGAAGAACGTGAACGAGCGCAGCGGGTGACGCACGGCCCCCATGGTCAGCGTCGTCGCGGTACGCCCCCCGGGGATGTACCTGGCCACGACCAGGACGAGGCCGCCCCGTTCCGCCAGCGCGTTCCTTGCCCAGACGAACGCCTTCCTGTTCCGGAACCTGCCTCCGGACTTGTTGCCGATCAGATAAGAGATGTGGTCACCCGCGAACGCGCCGAGTGCCGCGACCACGATCACCAGAGCCAGGTTCGTCTCCCCGGAGGCGGCGAAGACCGCCGCCGTGATCACCGACGTCTCGGCCGGCACGATGGGGAAGAACCCGTCGAGCAAGGCCAGGGCGAACAGCGCCGCGTATAACCAGGGCGACGACATGACCTGCTGGACCAGGTCGAGGACGGCGTGCGACATGAGCGTGTACTCCGATCTTTAGGGCACTCCCACAGCGTCTCTGTGTGAGCGGGCCCGGGACATCGGGGATGCCCCGGGTCGAACGCGGACCCTTCCCCTATACGGGTCAGGGCCGGTACCCCATGAACGTAGGAACTGCGCAGGTCACGGCACATCGGTCGATCGGCAGGCACCACCCCCGACTTTCGTCGGGGTCAGGGCTGCGACCTCCGGGTGACACCTTCGATCCAACCCGTTCCGGCAGACGGGCACAGGAGTGGAGGTAGGCGCTTTGGGGGTGGGGCTAGCTCTACCCCCAACGCAGCTGTGTTCATGGCCTCACTCCCTCGCCTGACTTTCGTCAGGGTCGGATCCTGCCTTTGGGGGAGGGCCCCGGCCTCCGTCGCCGGATAACGTCGGTGCCGTGAAGCATCTGCTCCTGCTGCGCCGGGAAAGCCGCCGCCAGGTGGTCTACGACGTGCTGCTCTGGATCGTCCTGGGCATCTTCGTCACCGCCATGGGCCCCGACCCGTTGCGGGATCTGGCCGCGTTCGGCCTGGTGAGCGTGCCCAAGGTCGCGCTGTGCGCGGTGGCGGTGGTGGTCGGCCGCCGCTGGCCCCTGGCGGCCGTGATGCTGCTGCTGCCGCTCGGGCCGTGGCGCTTCACCGAGGGGTTCGCCACCGTGGACCTGACCTGGCTGCTGCCCAGGCGCAACGTGAAGATCCTCCCGCTGCTGGCCACCTCGCCGTTCATCATGTGGTACGCCTACCTCACCGGCCGGCGCATGGTCAGGACCTGGCCCGCGGCGGCGGTGTTCTGCGTGATCACGGGGTTCGGCGTGGGCACGGTGCTGGCCATGGGCGGCGATCTGGCGCTGTGGGTCTCCATGGTCAGCGCCCTCATCGGCACCTACCTCGTGCCGTACCTGCTCGGCCTGCTACGGCGCAGGCTGCTGCAGCAGCGCCGGCAGGCCAGGCTGTCGGCCGAGGCGCAGGCGCGGCTGCGAGAGCGGGCGAGGATCGCCCGGGACATGCACGACTCGCTCGGCCACGACCTGGCGCTGATCGCGGTCAGGGCCGCCGGGCTGGAACTGGCGCCTGGGCTTGATCCAGGGCACGTCAGGGCGGCCGGGGAGCTGCGGCTGGCGGCCGCGGACGCCACGGAGCGGCTGCGGCAGATCATCGGACTGCTGCGCGACGACTCAGACGGGGCACCGCTGGCGCCTGTGGACGAGGACGTGGCCGAGTTGGTGCGGCGGGCCGCCGCCTCTGGCATGGCCATCGCCCTCGACCTGGCGGAGGGGCCGGTGCCCGGCCTGGCCCGCGCCGTCGTCCAGGAAGGGCTCACGAACGCCGCCAAGCACGCCCCCGGCTCCGCCGTACGGGTCTCGGTCACGCCGCACCGCGTGAGCGTGCGCAACGGACCGCCGCGCTCCCGCCCTCTCGCCCGGTCCGGCGGCCTGGGGCTGGCGGGCCTGCGGGAGCGTGTACGGCTGGCGGGCGGCACGCTGACCGCGGGATCGATGGGCGACGGCTTCGAGCTGGCCGTCGATCTCCCCCGCGCGGGGGAGGAGGATCCCCGCCGCTCGGGAGGGGAGCGGACGCCCGCCTGACCGAGAGGTCAGGCGTGGGCGACGTGCAGCCGGTGCAGCACCCGCTTGAACGCGAAGATTGAGAACGCGATCGCGGCACCGCTGATCAGGGCCACCGCTGACGTCCGCAGCAGCATGAATCCGCCCAGCGACCCGAAGAGGCTCTCGTGGACGGCCAGGGCGATGCTCAACGTCGAGTTCATCAGCAGCACGAACGCCCACAACAGCGTGATCCTGGCGAAGAACCTGCGGATCCGCTCGTGCTTGAGCACCGCAGACGGCAGGTGGATGTAGTCGAGCGTGAGCTTCTGCACGATCGGCTTGTTCAGCCGCACCGAGGCGAGGAAGGCCATGCTGATGCAGATGGTGCCCATCTCCGGCTGGATGAAGAACCACATCCACGTGCCCGTCCAGAACGACACGAGCGCGCGGATCGTGATCGCGAACGCCGCCAGCAACATCGTCGCCGGCACCTTGACCCGCCTGACCAGCCGCCACGCCACCCCTAGGTAGACCCACGCCACCGTCGCGACGAGCGCCCATTTGAATCCGAGGACGACCATGGCCAAGTAGAAGACCGCCAACGGCGCGACGACGCCTTCCAGCAGCTTGGGGGCCGCCTGCCGGGCGAGTGCGGTGAGGCGGGGGAGGGTTACCGGGGGATGGTTCAAGGCTGCTCCGCAGATAGGCCGACGATCAGCGACTACCCGGGCTTCGAGGGACCAGGCTAACCAGATGGACCGCTCGCGCTAACCGCAGCGACGATCCCTGCATCCCGGGAAGCACGCCGATGGCCTACCGTACCCGAGCCGCAGTGATGCGACTGCCTCCTTTGACACGTTCCATCTGTTCCCTACCAAATCAGCAAAGCCTTGAACCAGACTTTCAACCGAGTGACGCCGTGGCCAATTTCGCGCCGAACCCCAGGAAGACGGCGCCGACGCACGACGTCAGACCGGCGCTGAGCCGCTGGTTCCGGCGGAACTGATTGGCCAGAAAGGTCCCGCCGAAAATCAGCGCCGTCAGGTAGAGGAAGCTGAAGACCTGGATCACCGCGCCGAGGATCAGGAACGACAGCGCCGGCGTCCCGTATCCCGGATCGACGAACTGGACGAAGAACGAGACGAAGAACAGGATCGCCTTCGGGTTCAGCAGGCTGATCACCAGGGCCTTGCGGAACGGGCGCGCCTGGTGCTCGACGACGGCCTCGGGAGCGGCGGCGGCCGTCCCCCTGGCGCGCCAGGACCGCCAGGCGCCTCTGATCATCTGGAAGCCGATCCACGCCAGGTAGCCGGCGCCGGCGTACTTGACGATCGTGAACAGCACCGGGTTGGAGCGGAGCAGGGACGCGGCGCCGGCGGCGGCCAGGAACATCAGCACCGTGTCGCCGACGAAGACGCCTGCCGCGGCCCGGTAGCCCTGGCGCACGCCGTGCCGGGCGGCGAAGCTGAGGACGTACAGGGAGTTCGGGCCGGGCAGGAGGATGATCAGGAAGGCGCCGATCACGTAGGCCCAGAAATCGGTGATACCGAAGAACATGGCCTATATGTACCAAATCCCACCGTATACCCGCTGGTAGCCGAGCGTCCGGTACGTCGCGTCCACCAGGGCCTGCCCGCGCGGGTTGATCCCGAGCCCGGTGCCCTGCTTGTTCATGGTGTAGCCGAACGACATCCGGGCCGCCGGATCGCAGAACCCGACCGAGCCGCCCATCCCCGCGTGCCCGAACGCGGTCGCCGACATCAGCGCGCCCTCGCTGTCGGCGGGCGGCAGGTGCCGGTTGTCCGCGGACTTCATGAACCCCAGGGAGAAGCGCGTCGGCACGGCCAGCACCGCGTCGCCGCCCGCCACCGCCGTCAGCGCCATGACCTGCAGGTGCTCCCTGCCGACCAGCTCCCCGCCGCCCAGCGACAGCGGCCGGTACAGGCCGGCCAGCCCCCGGGCGTTCGTGATCCCGCCGATGGCCCCGAACTCGGCCTGGTGCGCCGCCCGGCTGTCCGACTCGCCGGGCGCCATGTAGCCGCCCTCGTTGGCCAGCAGCAGCGCGGGCATCGATGCCGGATCGGTGAAGGCCCTGACGTAGAACGTGGGCGGCACCTGCGGAGGATCGGCGGGGATCGTGGGCGCGATCCTGCCCTCTTGCTCCTCCGGCAGGCCGAGCCAGAACTCCAGCCCGAGCGGTTCGGCCACCTCCTCGCGGAAGAATGTGCCGAGCGAGCGCCCGCTCACCCGCCGCACCACCTCCCCGACGAGGTAGCCGAACGTCAGCGCGTGGTACCCGTGCGCGGTCCCCGGCTCCCAGAACGGCTCCTCGGCCGCGAGCCGATCGGCCATCAGCTTCCAGTCGTAGAAGGCACCCGGCGGCAGCGGCTCGCGCAGCGCGGGCAGCCCGGCCTGGTGGGCGAGCAGGTGCCGGACGAGCGTCGATTCCTTGCCCGCGGCGCCGTACTCGGGCCAGTAACGCACGACGGGCGCGTCGAGGTCCAGCTCGCCGCGCGCGGCCAGCAGGTGGGCGCAGAGCGCGGTGGCGCCTTTGGTGCACGACCAGACATGGCCGATGGTGTCGCGCTGCCAGGGGACGCCGGGCGCGGCCTGGCCGCCCCACAGGTCGACGACGACCTCGCCGTCGACGATCACGCACACTGACGCGCCCACCTCGCCGCGGGAGGCGAGGTTGACCTCGAACTCCTCCGCGACCTGGGAGAAGCCTGGATCACAGGTACCTTGCACGCTCATCTCATGAAGCAACCATGAAAGAAGGGTTCCGTAAAGTGATGACTTTTCATCGTCATGCCGGTCAATACCGGTGAGCAGAGAGGAGCCCGAGATGGATCTCGGAATCGGCCTCCCCACGTGGGGGCGGCACGCGGACCCGGAGGCGATCGCCGGGGTGGCGCTGGAGGCGGAGCGGGCGGGACTGGGCGCGGTGTGGACGGGCGAGCGGCTGTTGCGGCCCGCCGAGCCGCTGCTCGCCGGCACCGACCAGGTCTTACCGCTGCCGGACGGCATCGGCGCCATGTACGACCCGCTGGAGACGCTGGCGTACGTCGCGGCCAAGACCAGCACGATCCGGCTCGGTACGAGCGTCGTGGACGCGCTCTTCCACAACCCGGTCGTGCTGGCCAAGCGGCTGGCGACGCTCGACCGGCTCAGCGGCGGGCGCGCCATGATCGGCTTGGGGCAGGGGTGGATGCAGCAGGAGTTCGACGCGACCGGCGTGCCCGCCAGGCGGCGCGGCGCCGGCTTCGAGGAGCACCTTGCCGCCATGCGCGCCTGCTGGGGCCCCGACCCCGTGCGTTTCGACGGCCGCTTCTACTCCATCCCCGAGTCGCAGATCGGCCCGAAGCCCACCGGGCTGACGCTGCTGGCAGGGGCGGCGGCGCCGGCCGCGATCGAGCGGGCGGCCAGGCTCGGGCTGGGGATGACCGTGGTGGTGTTCGCCTGGGAGCAGCTCAGGGACGCCGTCCAGACGTACGGCAAGGGCCAGGGGCCGCTGGTCGCCCAGATCAACGGGTCGGTCACGGACCGGCCGCTGGACGAGCGCATGCCCCTGACCGGGTCGGTCGAGCAGGTGGCCGAGGACCTGGCCGAGGTCAGGGCGATGGGCGTCGACCACGTCTGCTGGCAGACGTTCGACGCCGACCCGGCCGAGATGGTCGGCCGCATCCAGCAGCTCAATACCTATTGACCGGGTCGGGAATCGGTCTATATCTGGAGTAATGACACTCTGGACTCCCGATCCTACGTTCTACCCGTCGCCGAGGGACGCGGCCGGCGCGCCACCCGAGAAGCTGGCCTACGTGGCCGCCTTCGACCGCACGGCCGAGCGGCCGGACGCGCTGGCCGTCATCGACACCGATCCCTCCTCGGCAGGCTACGGCACGGTCGCGGGCTGGACGGACCTGCCCAACACCGGCGACGAGCTGCACCACTTCGGCTGGAACGCGTGCAGCAGCGCCCTGTGCCCGAACGCGCCGCACCCGCACGTCGAGCGCCGCTACCTCGTCGTGCCCGGCCTGCGCTCCTCGCGCATCCACATCTACGACACCAAGGACCGGGTCAGCCCGGAGCTGGTCAAGGTCATCGAACCGGAGACGCTGGCCCGCCGCGCCGGCTACTCGCGCCCGCACACCGTCCACTGCGGGCCCGAGGGCCTGTACGTCTCGGCGCTCGGCGGTGCGGACGGCCAGGACGGTCCGGGCGGCATCGCGGTGCTCGACCACACGTCCTTCGAGGTGACCGGGCAGTGGGAACTGGACCGGGGACCGCAGTACCTGGCGTACGACTTCTGGTGGCACATCAACCATGACGTGCTGGTGTCCTCGGAGTGGGGGACGCCGTCAATGATCGAGGACGGGGTGGTCGGGGAGCTGCTGCTCGGCCGGAAATACGGCCACAAGCTGCACTTCTGGGATCTGCGCAAGCGTACCCACGTCCAGGAGGTCGACCTGGGCGACCAGTACCAGATGCCGCTGGAGCTGCGCCCCGCGCACGACCCGACCCGCCTGTACGGCTTCGTCGGCGTCGCCATCAGCGTCGAGGACCTGTCGGCCTCCGTGTGGCTCTGGTTCCACGAGGACGGCCGCTGGCAGGTCCGCAAGGTCATCTCCATTCCGGCCGAGCCGGCCGATCCCAGCGTGCTCCCGCCGCTGTTGCAGCCGTTCAAGGCCGTGCCGCCGCTGGTGACCGACATCGCGCTGGCGGTGGACGACCAGCGGCTGTACGTCTCCTGCTGGGGCACGGGGGAGATCAAGCAGTACGACGTGTCGGATCCGTACCGGCCGGTGGAGCTGGGGTCGCTGCGGGCCGGCGGCATCGCCCGTCAGGAGCCGCACCCTGCCGATCCGGGGCTCGCCCTGCGCGGCGGGCCGCAGATGGTCGAGGTCAGCCGCGACGGCCGGCGCGTCTACCTCACCAACTCGCTGTACGGCTCCTGGGACGACCAGTTCTACCCCGAGGGCGTGGGCGCCTGGATGGCCAAGATCGACACGGACTCGTTCACCTTCGACACCCGTTTCTTCCCGCACGGCGACGACTTCCGCGGCCTGCGCCCCCACCAGGTCCGTCTCCAAGGCGGCGATGCCTCCTCCGACTCCTACTGCTACCCGTGACGCTGACGGCGGTGCTCCTGCTCGGGGCCTTCCACGGGCTGAACCCCGCCATGGGCTGGCTCTTCGCCGTGGCCCGCGGCCTGCAGGAACGCAGCGTCGACCGGCTCCTGCAGTCCATCCCCGCGATCGCCGCAGGGCATCTCGGCTCGGTGGCGCTGGTGGCGCTCGTCGTGGCCGCCACCGGCTCGCTGGCGACCGGCACCGTGCTGGCGGTCGGCGGCGGGGTGGTGCTGGTGGTGTTCGGCCTGTGGCGGCTGCTGTCGTCCCGGCACTTCCGCTGGGTGGGGATGCGCCTGTCGCTGTGGCAACTGGCGGCCTGGTCGTTCCTGATGTCGTCGGCGCACGGGGCCGGGCTGATGCTGCTGCCCGTGTTCACCGTGCAGCACACGCACGGCCATGCCGTCTCCGGGGGGCTGGCCGTGGCGGCGTACCACACGCTGGCCATGTTCCTGGTGGCCGGGACGATCGCCGTGATCGTCTACAAGGTGGCCGGGCTGGCGGTGCTCCGGCGGGCCTGGTTCAACGTGGACCGCATGTGGGCGGTCGCGCTCGTCTGCGCGGGCGTCCTCACCGTACTCCAGGCTTGACCGGCCCGGTCAATTTTGGGTCTTGTCCGCTGACAGCTCGCGCATCTACGCTCCACTTGCTCGTTAGTAAAGTTTCCTAATGAAACAGGGAGCGCTCGTCCATGCATCGATCCCTGCGCGTCGCCGCGCTGGCCGCGATCGTCATCGCCTCGTTACAGGCCGTGCCGGCTCAGGCCGCCACCACGTACGAGGCCGAGAACGCCACGATCTCCCAGGGCGCGGTCGAGTCGAACCACACCGGCTACAGCGGCACCGGCTTCGTCAACTACGTCAACGCCACCGGCTCGTACGTCGAGTTCGCCGTGGACGCCGCCACGGCGGGCCCCGCCACGCTCACCTTCAGATACGCCAACGGCACCACCATCAACCGCCCGATGGCCATCGCCGTGAACGGCACCACCACCAACCGGGACTTCCCCGGCACCGGCGCCTGGACCGGCTGGCAGGAGACCACGCTCACCGCAACGCTGAACGCCGGCGCCAACACGGTCCGCGCGACCGCCACCACCGCGAACGGCGGCCCCAACCTCGACCGCCTCGTCATCGGAGCCCCCTCGGCCGGCGGCACCCCCGTCCAGGCCAATGGGCAGCTCACGGTGTGCGGCGTCCGGCTCTGCAACGAGAACGGCAAGCAGATCCAGCTGCGCGGCATGAGCTCGCACGGCCTGCAGTGGTACCACCAGTGCCTCAACACCGCCTCCCTGGACGCGCTGGCCAACGACTGGAAGGCCGATGTCCTGCGCATCTCCATGTACATCCAGGAGGACGGCTACGAGACCAACCCCCGCCTGTTCACCGACCGGGTGCACAACCTGATCGAGCAGGCCACCGCGCGCGGCATGTACGCCATCGTCGACTGGCACATGCTCAGCCCCGGCGACCCCAACTACAACCTGTCACGCGCCAGGACGTTCTTCACCGAGATCGCCCAGCGGCACAACGACAAGAAGAACCTCCTGTACGAGATCGCGAACGAGCCCAACGGCGTCTCCTGGTCCACCGTCAGGAACTACGCCCACCAGCTCATCCCGGTGATCAGGCAGCACGACCCCGACACCCCGATCCTCATCGGCACCCGCGCCTGGTCGTCGCTCGGCGTCTCCGACGGCGCCAGTGAGACCGAGGTGATCAACAACCCGGTCAACGCGACCAACATCATGTACACCTTCCACTTCTACGCCGCCTCCCACGGCAGCGAATACCTCAACACGCTGTCCAGGGCGGCCGACCGGATCCCGATGTTCGTCACGGAGTTCGGCACCCAGACGTCCTCCGGTGACGGGTCGAACAACTTCACCAGGTCGCAGCAGTACATCGACCTGATGGCGCAGAAGAAGATCAGCTGGGTCAACTGGAACTACTCCGACGACTTCCGCTCCGGCGCCGTCTTCACCGAGGGCACCTGCCCGAGCGGCCCCTTCGCCGGCACCTCGCGGCTCAAGCCGGCCGGCGTCTGGATCCGCGACCGCATCCGCACCGCCGACGATTTCTGACCTCATCAGCTCCGGCCAGGGTCCCCACCGGCCCTGGCCGGCCGGCCGCCGCGGAAGATCCGCTGCTCGATCTGGCAAGGACATGTCAAGGCGACGGTGCATGTCCGTAAATTTGGGCCTTTCCTACATGAGCCAACCTCATCAATGTCGGTTCAGGCGCCGGTCAACACCCGAGATCCCGAGCGCCCATGGAGGACAGGTGAAACGCCGTTTAGTCATCCTTCTGGCAGCCCTCAGCCTGATCAGCCTCACCGGCATGACCGGGGCGGGCGCCTCGGCCGAGCCCCCGCCCAACAAGCAGTACCGCGTGTCAGGCCCTGCCACCGCGCAGCAGCGCAGCGCCGTCGCCGCCACCGGCGCGGCCATCGAGGAGGTGGCCGCGGACTCCGTCCTGGTCACGGCCACGGAAGCCGAGGTGTCCGCGATCAAGCGGCTCGGCTACCGGGTTGCGGAGGTCCCGCGCCCGACACCCCCGTCCGCCGACGCGTTTGACTTCCCGCCGGCGGACTCCGGTTACCACAACTTCGCCGAGATGACAGCGAACATCAACGCCCTGGTCGCGGCCCATCCGAACATCGTCAGCCAGACGACGTACGGCACGTCGCACGAGGGCAGGGCGCTCCGCCTCATCAAGATCAGCGACAACGTGGGGACCGACGAGGCCGAGCCCGAGGTGCTCTTCACCGCCCACCAGCACGCCCGCGAGCACCTGACCGTCGAGATGGCGCTGTACATCATGCACCTGCTCGCCGACAACTACGGCAGCGACTCCAGGATCACGAACCTGGTCAACTCCAGGGAGATCTGGATCATGCCCGACATGAACCCCGACGGCGGCGAGTACGACATCGCCACCGGCACCTACCGCTCCTGGCGCAAGAACCGCCAGCCCAACTCCGGTTCGTCGGCCGTCGGCACCGACATGAACCGCAACTGGGCCTACAACTGGGGCTGCTGCGGCGGCTCCTCGGGCTCGACGTCGAGCGACACCTACCGTGGCTCGGCCGCGGAGTCGGCGCCCGAGGTCAGAGCGGCGGCCAACTGGGTACGCAGCCGCGTCGTAGGCGGCGTCCAGCAGCTCAAGGCGCACATCGACTGGCACACCTACAGCGAGCTGATCCTCTGGCCCTACGGCTACACCTTCAACGACACCGCGCCCGGCCTGACCCAGGACGACCGGGACGCCCACGCCACCCTCGGCCAGAACATGGCCTCCACCAACGGCTACACGCCCGAGCAGGCCAGCGACCTCTACATCACCGACGGCACCATCGACGACTGGATGTGGGGCGCGTACAAGATCTTCAGTTTCACGTTCGAGATGTTCCCGACCGGCTCCAACCCCGGCTTCTACCCGCCGGACGAGCAGATCGTCCCCCAGACCACCCGCAACAGGGAGGCGGTGCTCCGCTTCCTCGAGTACTCCGACTGCGTGTACCGGATCATCGGCAAGGAGGCCCAGTACTGCGGCACCGGCAACCCGCCGGTGACCGTCTACTCCGACACCTTCGAGACGGTCGCCGGCTGGACCGTCAACCCGGGCGGCACCGACACCGCCACCCTGGGCCAGTGGGAGCGCGGTGACCCCGAGGCCACCACGTCCTCGGGCGCCAAGCAGCTCGGCACAACGGTCAGTGGCACGAATGACCTGGTCACCGCCAGGCTGGCAGGCGCGTCCGCCGGCGCCAACGACATCGACGGCGGCGTCACCTCCATCCAGTCCCCGCCGATCACGCTCCCGTCGTCGGGCGCGCTGAACCTGTCCTTCTCGTGGTACCTGGCGCACGGCTCGAACGCCTCCAGCGCCGACTACTTCAGAGTTCGCGTCGTGGGCAACACCACGACCACCGTCCTGAACCAGGCAGGCGCGGCCTCCAACCGCAACGGCGCCTGGGCGACCGCCTCCGCGAGCCTGAACGCGTTCGCGGGCCAGACGGTCCGCATTGTCATCGACGCCGCCGACGCCTCGGGCGCCTCCCTGGTCGAGGCCGGAGTCGATGACGTCAGGATCACGCAGCAGCCGTAAACACGCCTTTTGGGTCTTGTAAGCATGGGGTGTCAAGGCTACGATCGCGACAACTCTTAGGAAACTTTCCTAAAAGTGGGCCGCACGGCTCGCGCTCTCGCCCCCCGGCGCGAGCCGTACGGCACGCGACCCCCCAAAGGAAGACCCCCGTGAAACACCGCGAGATCCTCCTGGCGTTAGCAACCGTCGCACTGAGTCTGATCGCCCCATCTCCGGCCCAAGCCGCCACGGCCACCGCGACCTTCGTCGAAGTCTCTGACTGGGGCTCGGGATTCGAGGGCAAGGTCACCGTCACCAACGGCACCTCCACGGCCATGAACGGCTGGAACGTCCAGTTCGACGTCCCGGCCGGCTTCTCGATCCCCTCCGCGTGGGACGCGGTCATGACGAGGAGCGGGCAGCACTACACCTTCACCAACCCGACCTGGGCGCCGACGCTCGCCGCGGGGGCCAGCGCGAGCTTCGGCTTCAACGGCAGCCCCGGCAACTTCCCCGGCATCACCGGCTGCACGCTGAACGGCGCGTCCTGCGGCGGTGGCGGCCAGCAGCCCGGCGTCCCCGGCAAGCCAGGCGCGGCCTCGGCCACGAGCACGAACACCTCCATCACCCTCACCTGGGGCGCCTCGCCGGGCACGGTGACCGGTTACCGCGTGTACGAGGGCACCACGGTCAAGGCCACCGTCACCGGCACCACGGCGACCATCGGCGGGCTCGGGGCCTGCGAGAGCCACACCTACACGGTCAAGGCGTACAACAGCCAGGGCGAGTCGGCCCCCGGCGATCCCGTGACCGGCACCACCACCGGCTGCACGGGTGGCGGCGGCACGCTGCCCAGGCACTTCCTCACCGGCTACTGGCACAACTTCGTCAACGCCGCCACCGAACTCAAGCTGTCGGCCGTGCCTGCCGAGTACGACCTGGTCGCCATCGCGTTCGGCGAGGCCACGGCCACTCCCGGCCAGGTCGTCTTCACCCTCGACCCCGGCCTGGCCACGGCGGTGGGCGGCTACACCGACGCCCAGTTCAAGGCCGACGTGCAGACCCTGCATCAGCGCGGCAAGAAGGTCATCCTGTCCGTCGGCGGCGAGGCCGGGCGCGTGCAGGTCGCCGACGCCGCGGCGGCGACGAGGTTCGCCGACTCCGTGTACGCCCTCATGCAGAGCTACGGCTTCGACGGTGTGGACATCGACCTGGAGAACGGGCTCAACGCCACCTACATGGCCCAGGCGCTCAGGGCGCTCCGCGCGAAGGCGGGCTCGAGCCTGATCATCACGATGGCCCCGCAGACCATCGACATGCAGTCGACCGGGATGGAGTACTTCAAGCTCGCCCTGTCGATCAAGGACATCCTCACCGTCGTCCACACGCAGTACTACAACTCGGGCTCCATGCTCGGATGCGATCAGGCCTTCGCCTACGCCCAGGGCTCGGTGAACTTCATGACCGCGCTGGCCTGCATCCAGCTCGAGAACGGCCTGCGCCCCGACCAGGTGGCGCTGGGCCTGCCGGCCGGCCCGGGCGCGGCGGGCGGCGGGGTCGTGTCGCCCTCCCTCGTCAACCAGGCGCTCGACTGCCTGGCCAAGCGCACCGGTTGCGGGACCTTCGTGCCGCCACGCGCCTACCCGGACATCCGGGGCGCGATGACGTGGTCCATCAACTGGGACGCGAGCAACAACTGGTCGTTCTCCAAGACCGTCAAGCCGCACCTTCAGGGAATGCCATGAAATTTCGCAGCAAAATCCTCGCATTACTCGCCGGCACGGTCCTCGCCCTGACCGGCGCCGGGCTCGCCACCGGCGCCCCCGCCGCCTACGGCGCGGCGCAGCAGATGGCCGCCGCCTGGGCCCCGTGGACCTCGTACGCCGTCGGCGCGGTCGTCACCTACAACGGCGTCGACTACGTCTGCCTCCAGGCCCACACCTCCCAGCCCGGCTGGGAGCCGCCGAACGTGCCCGCGCTCTGGAAGCCCGGCACCGGCAGCGGCGGCGACACCACCGCGCCGTCCGTCCCCGGCAACCTCCGCTCGACCGGCGTCACCTCCAGCAGCGTCTCGCTGGCCTGGAACGCCTCCACCGACAACGTGGGCGTCACCGGCTACAACGTCTACCGCGGCGGCACCCTCGTGACCACGGTGACCGGCACCACGTACACCGACACCGGCCGCGCGGCCAACACCGGCTACACCTACACGGTCCGGGCCCGAGACGCCGCCGGCAACCTCTCCGGCAACAGCAACTCCGTGACCGCCACCACCTCTGGCGGCACCGGCGCTCCCGGACGGCCGGGCACGATCTCCACGTCCGTCACCGGCTCCAGCATCTCGCTCAGCTGGGGTGCCTCGTCCGGCACGGTGACCGGCTACCGCGTGTACGAGGGCGGCGCGCAGCGCGCCCAGGTAACCGGCACCAGCGCGACGATCTCCGGGCTCGGCGCGTGCACGACGCACACCTACACCGTGCGCGCGTACAACTCGGCCGGCGAGTCGGACGGGCGGGACGCCACCGCCACCACGAGCGGCTGCACCAACCCCGGCAAGATGGCCGGCGCCCCCTACCTCTACATGGGCTGGGGCAACCCGCCCAACCCGGGCACGGTCATGGACGCGACCGGCGTCAGGTCGTTCACGATGGCGTTCATCCTGTCCAGCGGCGGCTGCACCCCTGCCTGGGACGGCAACCGCCCGCTGACCGGCGGCGCCGACCAGCAGGCGATCAACACGATCAAGTCCAAGGGCGGCAACGTCCAGATCTCCTTCGGCGGCTGGTCGGGCAACAAGCTCGGCCCCAACTGCTCCACCCCGCAGGCGTTCGCGAACGCGGTGCAGCAGGTCATCAACGCCGTCGGCCCCGCCGTCGTGGACTTCGACATCGAGAACACCGACGAGTTCGAGAACTACACCGTCCAGGACCGCATCCTGAACGGCCTCAAGATCGTCAAGCAGAACAACCCGAACGTCAAGGTCGTCGTCACCTTCGGTACCACGCGGACCGGCCCGAACGCCCACGGCATCCGGCTGATCAACCAGTCCAGGGCGCTGGGCGTGCCGATCGACAACTACACGATCATGCCGTTCGACTTCGGCAGCTCCAACATCTACCAGGACACCGTCAACGCCTCCGAGGGACTGAAGAACGCCCTCAAGAACGCGTTCGGCTGGAGCGACGCACAGGCGTACGCGCGCATGGGCATCTCCGGCATGAACGGCCTGTCCGACCAGCAGGAGCTCACCACCCCCGCCACCTGGACCCAGATCCGTGACTGGGCCAGGTCCAAGGGCCTGACCAGGTTCGCGTACTGGGCCGTCAACCGCGACCGCCCCTGCCCCGGCGGCGGTGTGGTGTCGAACTGCAGCGGCATCGCCCAGTCCGACTGGGAGTTCACCAGGATCACCGCCGGCTTCTGACCCGCGACCCGGCCCGCCCCTCACCGAGGGGCGGGCCCCTGCGAAGGAGCTCCCACGAGATTCCGAGCGCTGGCCGCCCTCTTCGCCCTGGGACTCACCGCACTCCACTCCACTCCTCCCCGGCCGCGGCCGCGAACATCCTGGCCAATCCGGGCTTCGAGTCCGGGCTGACCGGCTGGACCTGCTCGGCGGGGTCCGGCGCGGCGGCCGTGTCGTCGCCCGTGCACGGCGGCGCGAAAGCGTTGCGCGCCATCCCGGCGGGCAGTGACATCGCCAGGTGCCGGCAGACCGTCACCGTCCGGCCGGGGACGGGCCGCCCCCACCACCCGGTCATCGTCAACCTGATCCGTCCAACGTGTTCCCGCCGCTGCGCCAGGACCAGGTGGCCATCCGGCTGCCCGCATCGATGAAGTCTCCAGGAGCCACCGGTCCTATCTCAACGCTCTCCCGTGACGCGGACGAGCTGGGTCGGCTTGAGCGGCACGCCCAGGCCGGGCGGGCGGTACGTCGGCAGGGCCTCGCCGTACTCGTGCATCCAGGCGTGGTCCACCAGCAGCCGCATCCGCCCGCCCGGCTTGTGGCCGTCCGGCTCGGTCACGGCCGTGTGCCCGGTCAGCCTGGCCACCGCGTCGGCCACCAGCCGCGCGTCCGGCGGCGACAGGTCGCAGTGGTCGTCGGGCCCGATGAGCAGATCCACGCCGGGCGGCAGCGGGTAGATCGGCCGCGGCAGGGCCAGCACCCGCGGCGGCGGCGCCATCGGCCAGCCGTCGCGCACCGCCTCCAGCAGCACCGACCGCGACGTCCGGCGAGCGAACAGCCCCTCCGCCAGCGCCCAGCTCAGCGCGCCCACGTCCGACCGGTCCTCGCCGCAGGCGTGCAGGCACAGGTAGGGCACCAGCGGGATGCCCGCCCCGCCCGCCTGCGCCCAGCCGCCGCCGCACCCGGTGAGCACGAGCAACGCCAGCATCGCCCGGTAGGCGGTGTCGGCGTGCGGCGTCTCCAGCCGTCCCGGCACGATCACGCACCGGCCGCCGGTCTTCTCCGCCGTCACCCCCAGCTCGCGGGCGATCTTCAGCGCGCGCGACGCGGGCACGCCGGTGCAGGCCTCCTGCCAGGCCGGCGTGTACGGCTCGGCGCGGTCGTCGTACCCGTCCGGCCACACGCCCGGCAGCCCGGGGCGTGACACGCCGTACACCGCCAGCAGCAGGTCGAACACCGTCGTCAGCACCTCGTCGCCGTCACGCAGCACGGGCACGCCGCGACGCAGCACACCCGGCCCGTCGTCGAAGCGCGGCAGCAGCACCTCCACCGCCTCGCCGCCGTACACGCCGAGCCGGTCGCAGACCCGCCCCAGCGCCACCCCGCCCGGCACGTACGCGTCCTCCCTGGGTCGCAGCCGCACCAGGAACGGCAGGTCCGTGCGCCCCATGGCATGCCGGGCGAACGGCGTCCGGTCCAGGAAGAACTCCTTGAGCAGCACGTGCCCCATGGCCATGGCCAGCGCCCCGTCCGTCCCAGGCCGCACGACCAGTGTCTCGTCCGACAGCCGCGTCGGGTGGGTGCCGATCGCGACCACCTTCTGCCCCTTGTACCGGCCGGCGATCACCCACGGCGTGTCCGCCGTCCGCACGAGCCGGTTGTTCTCCCCCCACAGCAGCACGTACGCCGCCCGCGCCCAGTCCTCGGCGCCCGGACCGGCGAACCGCGGCCCCAGCACCTGCTCGGGCGCGCACGGATGCTCGGTCAGCACCGCGCCCCCGAGCCCGCCGACGAGCCCCGCCAGCGGCGAGGTGGCCAGCGCGGCCACCCGCTCGGCGCCGTGCTCGGCGGCCGTGTGCACGATCGCGGCCGCCGCCAGCTCGGCCGCCGTGCCGTCGTCGAGCGGTACCCGGCGCTCGCCTCTCGCCCTGGCGTATTGCTGAGAATTCCCTGTGAGTTTCGCCCAGGCCGCGACCGGGTCGCGCAGCCCATCCCTCACCTCGAAGTAGAGCCTGACCAGTGCCTGGTTGACCTGCGATCCCCCCATGGCAAAAGTTGAACACAGACCGTGGTGCCGTATCGCGATACGTGTCGGCATGTCGGGGATAAGAATTGGAAGCCCAGGTGGCGGCACTCAGATTGTTGCGGCAGGCTAGATCTCGCCATGGATTACGCAGTTCTCACGGGGATAGTCCTCGTCGCCGGTGTCATGCTCGCCCTCGTCGCCCAATGGCGCGATTGGCGGCCCCCGCTCGTCGTCGCCATCGTGGTGGGCGTCGCCGTGCGGGTGCTCATCATGTACACCTCGGCGATCGATTCATGGCAACCCGTCGACTTCATGGAGAGTTTCAAGCCCGCCGGCGAGGCGGTGCTGCGGGGCCAGGACCCGGTGCTGGCCAGCGAGGGCGGCTGGCACTTCCTGCCGACGATCCCCTACGTGTACGGCATCCTGCTGTGGCTCGGCATCCCGTGGGAATACGCCGGACGCCTGGTCACCGTGGTCGCCGACATCGTGCTCATCCCGCTGGTGGCCAAGCTGGCCGGCGGCCCCAAGGCGTCGCTGCGCGCCCTGCAGTACGCGCTCAGCCCGCTCGCCCTGCTCATCGCCTCGGTGCACGGCCAGGTCGAGCCGGTCGCGCTCGTGTTCGGCGTGGCCGCGTTCGTCGTCGCCCGAGGCCCCGGCTCGCCCGAGCGGGCCGGGGTGCGGACCGAGGTGGTCGCCAAGGTCCGCAGGGGCGTGGCGGCGTACGGCGTGCGCGCCTCGATCCCGCGGGTGATCGGCCGCGGCGGCATGCTGCACCGGGCCCTGCTGCCCGGCCCCGGCGACGTGGCGCACCTCAAGCGCGCCGCGCTGGCCGGGCTGCTGATGGGCCTGGCGCTGTGCGCCAAGAGCTGGCCGATCTGGCTGATCCCCGGCATGTTGCTGCTCCTGCCCAACCTGCGCTCCCGGGTCGCCGCCCTGTTCACCACCGGCCTGGTGCCGATCTTCTTCCTGGTGACGCTGCCGATCTTCGCAGGCACGTCGCTCAAGCAGATCCCCGAGGTCATCCGCATCATCCAGGACATCCGGCCGATCATCGGCGAGTGGGGCTGGACGCCGTGGATCACCGGCGGCGACTGGGCACTGATCCCATGGGCGGCCAAGCTCGGCACGTACCTCATCTACGCATGCGTCATCGGGGCGATCTTCGTCTGGCGGCGGGCCGACCCGATCGACATGACCATGGCCATCCTGCTGGTGTTCATGGTGGTGACGCCCCGGCTGGGCGCCCAATACCTGCTGTGGTTCATGCCGTTCCTGATCGCCCGGCCCACCCGGTTCGCCTGGCCGGCGATCGTCGGCGTCTCGCTGTGGGCGGCGTACGGCTATCTCTACATGACCCAGTTCGACGTCACCACGTGGTGGTATCTCCACCGCGACTGGTCGCGCGCCTCGATCGTGCTGCTGCCGATCCTGGCGCTGGCCATGCCGTGGGGCCGCCGCGTCTCGACGGCCCCGGACCTGGCCCCCGCCGTCGACACATCGGCGAAGGCCAAGGTCACCTCAGCCGCATAGCCGCTCCCACAGGGTGATCCACTGGTCGGGGTGGACGTACCCCACGACGGCGTCGCGGGGTACTCCCGCGGCCGCCAGCGCGGCGTCCACCCCCTGATAGCGGGTCCTCAGCGAGGCCCGCACCGATCCGCCGACACCGCCGAACCCCAGCTCGACCAGCTCCTGGTACGAACGGCGGCCCCGGATCAGCGGCTCGGGCCGCCGCCGGAGGAGCAGGATCGCCGAGTCGACCGACGGCACGGGGCGGAAGCTCTCCCTGCCGATCGTGTCGCCGAGCCGCCAGCTGAACCACGGCCACGACTCCACCGTGACCAGGCTCCAGCGGCCGTAGTCACCGGCGCGCTTGCGGGCGTACTCGCGCTGCGTGAGCAGCGTCGCCGAGGTCAGATCCGGCGCCCGCAGGCACCAGTCCACGATCTTCGACGTGACCGAGTACGGGATGTTGCCCACGACCGCGAACGGCTCACGCGGTGCCCGCGCGGCCGTGAAGTCGCCTCTGATCACGTCGATCCTGGGATCGTTGCGCGTACGCGCGGCCAGCTGTCCGGCCAGCCGGGGATCGATCTCGTAGCCGACGACCCGCGCGCCGGCCTCTGCCAGCGCCAGCGTGAGCGCCCCTTCCCCAGAGCCGGGCTCCAGTACGAGCCCTTCGGGAGCGGCGGCCTTGACCATCAGGTCGACGGCATGCCGGTCGACCATGAAATTCTGCGAGAGCGTACGCCGCGTCTGATCCCGGGCCGTACGCCCGGTGTTCCTGGCCTTCTTCTGGGTGTGTGAATAGTTTCCGTGTGCGAAATTCCGCGCCACAGCACTGCCCTTCCGGGTCCTCGAGAGTGAACGAATCTCGAAGGGCCCTGGGCACGCGTGCGGACGCGCGGCCTCAGGTCATCGCGTCCGCTAGCGGGCCAGAGCCCGGCTGCGGCGGATGCGAATGAAAACCTGGCAGGTGAACATGCATGACATGCCGATCACAGTAGGTCGTGCCGGGTCGCCGCGGCAAAGGGATTTTGAGCTGGCATTGAGCTGGCTCGGGTAATGCTTGGACCATGGACCGACCGGCCAGGGTTCTCGTCGTGGACGACGAGCCGAACATCCGCGCCCTGCTCTCCCAAACCCTGCGACTGGTCTCGTTCGAGGTCAGGACGGCGGCGACCGGCGCGGAGGCGGTGACGGCCGCCAGAGAGTTCACGCCCGACATCGTGGTGCTCGACGTGATGCTGGAGGACTTCGACGGGTTCGAGGTCGCCAGGAGGCTCGGCGAGCGTGTCCCCGTGCTCTTCCTGACCGCCCGCGACCAGGTCGAGGACCGCGTGCGGGGCCTCACACTGGGCGCCGACGACTACGTGGCCAAGCCGTTCAGCCTGGAGGAGGTGGTGCTGCGCATCCGCGCCATCCTGCGGCGCAGCCGCTCCCTCCCCGAGGACGACGTCCTGCGCTACGCCGACCTGGAGCTCGACCCGCAAGCCCACGAGGTACGCCGGGCCGGGGTGGCGGTCGACCTGTCGCCCACCGAGTTCAACCTCCTCGAATACCTGCTGACCAACGCGGGCCGGGTCGTGAGCAAGGCGCAGATCCTCGACAGCGTCTGGCGCTACGACTTCGACGGCGACTCCAGCATCGTCGAGTCGTACGTCTACTACCTGCGCAAGAAGATCGACAAATGGGAGCCGCAGCTCATCCACACCGTGCGCGGCGTCGGCTACACGCTGAGGACCCCGCGATGAGGACCCTGCCATGAAACCCGGCACCTGGACCTTGCGCACCCGGCTGGTCACGGCCATCCTCGGCCTCACCACGGTCGCTCTCGTGCTCTCCAACGTCTTCGGCGTCACGCTGCTTCGCGACAACATGATGGGCCGCGTGGACCAGCAACTGACGCAGATCTCCAGGGTCGCCACCGCCCGGGGTGTCCCGGCGATCACCCAGAGGCAGATCCAGGGGAACGACAACTTCGACACGCTCACCAGGCGGTTCGCCGCCATCCAGATGATGATCTACAAGCCCGACGGCACGCTGCGGTTCAGGAGCTCCGCACCCGGCGACCCCGCTCCAGTCCTTGACGAGGTCAGGACCGACGTCGCCTACACCGTTCCCGGCACCTCGGGCCCGTCGTGGCGGATCCGCGCCGCCGAGGTGGCCGACGGCAGCGTCTGGGTGTTCGCCCAGTCGCTGGCCGAGCTGGAGCAGACCCAGAACGCGGCCATCGCCATCGCCGTCGCGGTGAGCGCGCTCGTGCTGCTCCTGCTCGGCATGGCGGCCGCCGCCGTGGTACGCCTCGGCCTGCGCCCGCTCACCAGGATGGAGGCCACCGCCGGGCACATCGCCCGCGGCGACTTCTCCCGCCGCGTCCCCGGCCACGACCCGCACACCGAACCCGGCCGGCTGGCCCGCGCCATGAACGTGATGCTCGACCGGCTGGAGTCCGAGATCGCCGCCAGGACCGACTCCGAGGCCCGCATGCGGCGCTTCCTCGCCGACGCCTCCCACGAGCTGCGCACCCCGCTCACCTCCGTACGCGGCTTCGCTGAGCTCCACCGCAGGGGCGGCGGCGACGCCGACGAGGCGATGCGCAGGATCGAGGAGGAGGCCGCGAGGATGGGCGTGCTCGTCAACGACCTGCTCACGCTGGCCCAGCTCGACGAGGAACGCCCGCTTGACCGGCACCCCGTCGACCTGCTCGAAGTGGCCGCCGACACGATCAGGGACGCCCGCGTACGGGTGCCCGAGCGGCAGGTCAGGCTGGGCGGGTTCGGCGGTCCCCTCGCGCCCGTCTCGATCGTGGGCGACGAGGCCCGCCTGCGCCAGGTGGCCGCCAACCTCGTCGGCAACGCGCTCTGCCACACGCCGCCCGACGCCGTGATCACCGTCAAAGTCGGCAGGTCGGACGGCATGGCCGTGCTCGAGGTCGCGGACACCGGGCCCGGCATCTCGCCCGAGCACGTGCCACATCTGTTCGACCGCCTCTACCGGATCGGCCAGGGCAGGTCCAGGGCCGACGGCGGCGCGGGGCTGGGCCTGGCCATTGTCTCCGCCATCGTCCGCACACACGGCGGCCGCGTCGAACTCGACACCGCGCCGGACAAGGGCACCAGCTTCCGCGTGCTCCTACCTGACTCCGAGGCGGCTCCCAGCTCGTATTGAAGCGCGCTCGGCACATTCGGAGCATGAGATGGACAATCGTCGCGACGACCCTGCTCGCCGCGCTGGCCGCCGGCTGCAGCGGGCAGCAGGGCAGCACCGGAGTCGCCTCCGTATCCAGCAGCTCGTCCCCGCCCTCGGCGAGCGCAGGCGCCACGCCCACCGGCACCGCCGATCCCCAGGAACAGGGCATGAAGTTCGCCCAGTGCATGCGCGAGCAGGGCATCCCCATGGAAGACCCCGATCCCAACGGCGGCGGCGGTCTCAGGCAGCTCGGCGAGGACGTCGACAGGGACAAGGTCCAGAAGGCCATGGAGGCCTGCCGCGACTACGCGCCGGCCAGGGACCGCTCGCAGCTCAACCCCGAGCAGATCGAGCAGATGCGGCAGTTCGCCCAGTGCATGCGCGACAACGGCGTCGACATGCCCGACCCCAACCCCGACGGCACCATGGGCAGCGGCGAAGGACGCAACTTCGACCGCGACGACCCGCAGTTCCAGAAGGCGTTCGACGCGTGCCAGGACAAGTTCCCCAGAACGGGTGAGACCGAGTGACCCAGATCGAGGAGAAGACTGCGCGCGCCACACGTGCTTTGCCGCCGCGCCGCCGCAGCCCGGTGCGCGTCCTGGCCTGGACGGGCGGGGCCGCGCTGCTCGCCGCCGCCCTCGCGGCCGCCGCCGTGGGTTTCGGCGGCAACGGCGCCGGTACGGCCGTGGCCGGCCGCACGCCTCCGGCCACCGCCAAGGTCACCCGCACCACCCTCACCGAGACCAAGACCGTGGACGGCGCCCTCGGCTACGGCGACCCGATCACCATCGCGAGCAAGTCCCAGGGCACGATCACCTGGCTCCCCGGCGAGGGCTCCACCGTCACCCGAGGCCACGGCGTCTACAGCGTGGACGCCGACCGCCGCCCCCTCCTGTACGGCGACATGCCCCTCTACCGCACCCTGGAGGACGGTGTCGAGGGCAGGGACGTCGAGCTCCTCGAACGCAACCTGGACAAACTCGGCTACACCGGCTTCGACGTCGACAACGAGTTCACCTGGGCCACCAGGGAGGCCGTGGAGGACTGGCAGGAGGACCTCGGCCACGACGTCACAGGCGTGGTCCAGCCCGGCGACGTCGTGGTGGCCGACGGCCCTCTCCGTGTCGCCGAGCTGAAGAAGACCCTCGGTGACACGGCGAGCGGCCCCGTACTGACCGCCACCGGCAGCACGCGCGAGGTGCTCGTCAACCTCGACGTGGCCGATGAGCACCTGGTCAAGAAGGGCCAGCAGGCCACCGTCGAGTTGCCCGACGGCAGCACCGTGAAGGGCAAGGTCGCGAGCGTCGGCAAGGTCGCCACCGAGACCGGCAGCGGCAACGACACCGCCACCACGGTCGAGGTCACGGTGTCGGTGAGCGGGCTGAAGAAGTCGTTCGACGCCGCTCCCGTGGACGTCACGATCGTCTCCGAACAGCGCGAGAACGTCCTGGCCGTGCCCGTCGGCGCGCTGGTCGCGCTGGCCGAGGGCGGCTACGGCGTACAGGTCGTGGAAGGCTCGGCCACCCGCTACGTCCCGGTCGAGACGGGCCTGTTCGCCGACGGCAAGGTCGAGGTCGACGGCGTTCAGGAGGGCATGGCCGTGGCGGTGCCCAAGTGATCGTCGAACTGCGCGACGTGAGCAAGCTGTACGGCGACGTCGCCGCGCTGCGCGGCGTCACCATGAACATCGAGTACGGCGAGCTCGTCGCCATCGTCGGCCCGTCGGGCTCCGGCAAATCGACCATGCTCAACATGATCGGCACCCTCGACCGCCCCACCGGCGGCACCGTCCGCATCGCCGGCCACGACGTCGGCTCGTTGTCCGACAAGCAGCTGTCCGCCCTGCGCGCGAACGTCATCGGCTTCGTCTTCCAGCAGTTCCACCTGGCCGGCGGGGTGCCGGCGCTGGACAACGTGGCCGACGGCCTGCTGTACGCGGGCCCGTCGCTCCGAGAGCGGCGGCTGCGCGCGTACGACGCCCTGGAACGCGTGGGGCTCGGGCACCGGCTCGGCCATCGCCCGCACGAGCTGTCCGGCGGAGAGCGGCAGCGCGTCGCCATCGCCCGCGCCGTCGTCGGCGGACCGCGGCTGCTGCTGGCCGACGAGCCCACCGGCAACCTCGACTCCCACTCCGGGGCCGGCGTGATGGAGCTGCTGCGCGAGCTGCACGCGAGCGGCACCACCGTAGTGATCATCACCCACGACCGCGACATAGCCGTCTCCCTGCCCAGGCAGGTCGAGATGCTCGACGGCCGCATCACGGAAGGAGCACGCCTGTGACGGTGCTGACCACATCCCGCATGCGCCCCCGCGACGTGATCAGAGTCGGCGGCGCGGGCCTGCGATCCCGGCCGCTGCGGGTGTTCCTCTCCGCGCTAGGCATCGCCATCGGCATCGCCGCCATGCTCGGCGTCGTCGGCATCTCCGCCTCCAGCCAGGAAGACCTGAACCGGCAGCTCGAAGCCCTCGGCACGAACCTGCTCACCGTGTCGCCGGGCCAGAGCCTGTTCGGGGAGGCGTCCCACCTGCCCGCCGAGGCCGAGGGCATGATCGGCCAGATCGCCCCCGTCGCCTCGGTCACCGCCACCGGCACGACGCCCGCCAAGGTCTACCGCAACGACCACATCCCCAAGGCGGAGACCGGCAGCGTGTCCGTCACCGCCGCCCGCCTCGACCTGCTCAAGGACGTCGGCGCCACCGTGGCCGGCGGCTCCTGGCTGAACGAGGCCACGCACCGCTACCCGGCCACCGTGCTCGGGGCCAAGGCCGCCGACCGGCTCGGCGTCGTCCAGGCGGGCCCCGACCAGCGGGTGTGGCTGGGCGGCCAGTGGTTCACCGTCGTCGGCGTGCTCGCCCCCGCGCCGCTCGCCCCGGAACTCGACACCGCCGCGCTGGTCGGCTGGCCGGTCGCGGAGGAGCGCCTGGACTTCGACGGGTACGCGACCACCATCTACACCAGGGCACAGGAGGAGCACGTCGTCGCCGTCCGTGACGTGCTGGCGGCCACCGCCAACCCGGAGAAGCCGAACGAGGTCGAGGTCTCCAGACCGTCGGACGCGCTGGCCGCCAAGCAGGCCACCGACGCCACGCTGAACGCCCTCCTGCTCGGCCTCGGCGGCGTCGCGCTGCTGGTCGGCGGCGTGGGGGTGGCCAACACGATGGTCATCTCGGTCCTGGAGCGCCGCGCCGAGATCGGCCTGCGCCGCTCGCTGGGCGCGACCAGGGGCCAGATCCGGCTGCAGTTCCTGGCCGAGTCCCTGCTGCTGTCGGCCATCGGCGGCGTCGGCGGCGTCCTCCTCGGCATCGGCGTCACCGCGGCGTACGCGAGCCTCCAGACATGGCCGGCGATCGTGCCCGTCTGGGCCATGCTCGGCGGCGTGCTCGCCACGCTCGTCATCGGCGGCGTCGCGGGCTTCTACCCGGCGATGCGCGCCGCCAGGATGCCGCCGACGGAGGCACTCGCTACTCCGTGACGATCACTCGGATGAGATGCCCGTGCGACTTGTACACCCCCGGCGGGTCGCCGGGCATCACGCCCGTCACGCATTCGCAGCCGGGCACCCGCCGCAGCGCGGGCAGCAGATGCGCGTCCGGCTCCTCCGTCACCCACCCCTCGCCGCGCATTGCTTCCTCCAGCTGGTGCACGGCGGGCAGCATCGCCGCCGCGTCACTCACACCGGTGTACCGCTCGTCGATGTCCCATCGCCGCTGCCGCTCCATGCGTCCGATTGTTACAAGAACCCGGCATGTGCCCATGGATAGCGTCGTCGCGAGAACCCACTACGGAAGGACGGCTGACATGGACGTGCTGGATCGCGCGGAGCAATACCTGCTGCTGCACGGCCGGCTGATCGAGAGGCTGCGGTTCGCGGCGCTGTTCCGCGACGGCTCGCGGGAGCGGGTGCTGGACGTGCTGTGCTGCTATCAGAACCCCGACGGCGGCTTCGGCCACGCGCTCGAGCCCGACCTGCGGGGCGCGGGCAGCCAACCGGAGCCGGTCGAGGTGGCGTTCTGGATCCTGGACGAGTTCGACGCCTTCGACTCGCCGATGGTCCCCGCCGCCTGCGACTACCTGGCCGGCATCACGACCCCCGACGGCGGGGTCCCGTTCGTCCTGCCCTCCGTCAGGGACGACCCGCGCGCCCCCTGGTGGCAGACGGACGACGACCCGCCCGGCAACCTCATCCCCACGGCGTCGATCGCCGGCCTCCTCCACAAGCACGGCATCTCGCATCCGTGGCTGGCCACCGCCACCGACTTCTGCTGGTCGCGGATCGCGGCCGTCCAGGAGACCAGCCCGTACGAGGCCCGCGCGATCGTGACCTTCCTGAACCTGGTCCGGGACCGTTCACGGGCGGAGGCCGAGTTCGCCCGGCTGCGCGAGGCCATCCTCGCCACGGTCGCGCTGGACCCGGACACGCCGGGGGAGGCGCACTTCCCGCTGGACTTCGCGCCCGAGCCGCTGCGGCTGCCGCTGTTCGGGCAGGACGTCCTGGACACCCACCTCGACGCGCTCGTGTCCACGCAGTCCGACGAGGGCGGCTGGAGTCCGAACTTCCAGATGTGGACGCCGCTGGTGGCGCACGAATGGAGCGGCTACCTCACCGTCGCGCAGCTCAAGACGCTGCGCGCGTACGGGCGGCTGCCGGGCTGACATGGTTCTGTCGGCGGGGACGCGTACGTTGGAGGTATGTACGCGGAACGGCCTCCCGGCCCGGACCTCGCCGGCCGCATCGCCTGCGTGTGGCACCAGGTCAGCGAGACGGACAGCACCCACCTGGTGGTGCCCGACGCCTGCGTCGACCTGATCTGGGGCCCCGGCGGCCTGTTCGTGGCCGGACCCGACACCGGCCCCGCGCCCACGCCCATGGCGGCCGGTGACACGTTCGTGGGCATCCGGTTCAAGCCCGGCGCGGTGGGCGACTTCTTCGGTGTGCCGCTCTCCGAGCTGCGTGACCAGCGCGTCCCCCTGTCCGCGCTCCCCGGCCTGCCGATCGACGAGGCGTGCGCCCCGCAGCCGAAATGGCGCCTGGAGGCCATGCGGGCGGCGGTCCAGAGCCGCCTGGCCCGTTCCGACTCCATCGAGCCCGCGACGTTCGCCACGGTCGAGGCGCTCAAGGCCGGGCGCACGGTGACGGAGGTGGCCTGGGACCTCGGCCTCAGCGAGCGCCAGCTGCACCGCCGCAGCGTGACCGCCTTCGGCTACGCACCCAAGATCCTCCAGCGCATCGTCCGCTTCCAGCGTGCGCTGCGCATGGCCCGCGCCGGCGTCTCCCTCGCCGAGGTGGCGGCCGAGGGCGGCTACAGCGACCAGGCGCACCTGTCCAACGACGTCAAGCGGCTGAGCGGGGTGCCGATGGGCCGGCTGCTGTCACCTGTCCGGCGGCCTGCCTGACACGAGCGCCTGCGCCCATCTGGCGCTCGGATCGCTGTCGACGAGCAGCGCCCGGACGAGCAGGCTCAGCGGGATGGCCAGGATGGCGCCCAGCGGACCGAGCACGAGAGTCCACACGAGCAACGACATGAACGTCATCGTCGTCGAGAGCCCGACCGCGTCACCCAGGAATTTGGGCAGGATGAACGACTGGGTGACGACGTTGATGACGCTGTAGGCGATGATGACCAGCACCATGGTCCGCACCCCGCCGTCCAGCAGCCCCAGCATCGCGGGCGGCAACAACGCGATGACGAATCCGATGTTGGGGATGTAATTGGCGATGAGCGCGAGCACCCCCCAGAGCAGCGGCAACGGCACGTCGAGCAGCGACAGCGCGACCACGTCGAGAATGGCGTTCAAGAGCCCGAAAATCGTGGAGACGATGAGATAACGACGCGTCTTGTGCGCGAAAGTAGAGAGCGCCGTCACGAGATGCGGCCGGCTTCCCTCCCCAGCGGAGAGAATTCTCGCGGTGATCGGCGCGTCGAGGCACATCGCCAGCAACAACACGACGATGAGAAACAGCCCGGAGAGAACTCCGATCAAGCTCCCCAGCAGGGCTTGCGCCAATCCGAGCAACCCGCTCGGGTCGAACGCCCGCAGTGCCCGGTTGATGACGTCGCTGCTCAGCCCGTGTGCGGTGGCCAACCGCTGGGCGTCGGCCACCAGCTGCTGAAACTCGTTCGCGTACGCGGGCAGCAGCGAGGCGAGCTCGGCGACCGAGATGGTGAGGATGCCGACCATGGCCACCAGCACCAGGACGACGATGAGGAACGGCACCGCCACTTGTATCCAGGCGGGCGCCCCTTTGGCGTGCAGCCAGCCGCGCACGGGGGCGACGGCGATGACGAGGACCAGAGCCAGCACGACGGGACCGGCGATCGAGGCGACCTCCCGGATGCCGAACAGGGCGATCACCGCGCCGGCGACGCCCACCAGGATGATGACGGCTCTGGGCAGTGGTTGATCTCGCACGCCGGGTTCCTACCCGCGTCCGCGGGGGAAGGCGTCGATTTGACGGTTCCGGGAGGCGTACATAGAGTTCACCAGTCCCGCGAGTACGGCGTTGATCGCCGACCTCACTTCGGGGACGGCTCCCTGACACTTCCACTCTGAAGAGCTGGTAAGTTAGAAGAGTTGTCCCGGAAACGGGGCGTGGATTGATTCCCGCAGATCGAGCGAGTCCGGTCAATTTGACAGAAACTCGAACGGCGGCGAGAATTAAGACACAACGAAAGACGGAACGAAACGCCGGAAAACGCGTCCGTTTCTTGAGAACTCAACAGTGTGTTAAAAGCCAGTGCATGTGCATCACACATGTATGACCCCGTCATATTTGACGGTTATTGCTTGGA